>WGFB01000067.1 GCA_015492435.1 Gammaproteobacteria bacterium
GCCACGTTTCGAGGGCGAGCGCCTGCAGGCGGGAATACGAAATCAAGCGCATGAGCCGCAAGGAGAAAGAGGGGCTTCTCGTGGAGGGCGTCTAGGAGGCTGTCGGACTTAGGATGAATCTACTGCGGCGGCGGGAAATGGGTCCATTTTTCCGATCATTTTCGTTAAATAGTGACCACTATTCGCCTCAAATGATCGAAAAACTGTCCTCCATTTCCCACTCGCCTCGCTACGATCACCTGAGTCCGACAGCCTCCTAGCACCACTTCGGCAGGCCGGGCGCCGGAGTCAGCGCCACAATCCACCCTTTTTTGCATGCGGCGCCGTTACGGTCGATTGTTTTGATATTTCAAGAGGACTACCATATAGATTGGTCATGGACCGGGGTGTTGAAGCCAGATGATCGAGAAAATCATATCGGGTGGGCAAACGGGGGTGGACCGCGCGGCCCTGGACGTGGCCATAGAGCAGGGGATAGCCTGCGGCGGCTGGTGCCCGGCGGGCCGCCATGCCGACGATGGTCCCATTCCCGAGCATTATCCGCTGCGCGAAACCGCGGACATCGATCATACCGTGCGCACGGAATTCAATACCCGGGACAGTGACGCTACCTTGATCATCAACCGTGGCGGGCTGCATGGCGGCACCGCCTATGCCGTGGAGATGGCCCGGCACCTGGGCAAGCCCGTGCTGGTGCTGGACGTGGAGTCACCCCTTTCCATGGAGGAGGTCAGCGCCTGGCTGCGCGGGCACCATGTGAGGACTCTGCATATTGGCGGCCCCCGGGAAGCGAGCCGTCCGGGCATATATGAACAGTCCGCCGCCCTGATCCGGGATATACTGCTGGCGGCCCGGCGGCAGCGCGATTGAGCGGGTGGTCACCTGAAGCATGGGTGATGTCCTGAAATTCAAAAAGCCCCGCCTTGCCGAAAAGCACAAGGGCAAGACCCTGTGCCGGAGTGGTTTTCACAAATGGCGCATCGTCCAGGAAAAACAGTTTGATGTGAAGCAGGGCAGGCTGGTCACGCTCTATCGGTGCAGCCGTTGCGGCAAGACCATGAACGAATGCAAATAAACCGGTTTGACGCCGGCGAGGATCGCGACGCTTGGAATTTCTGACAGACTATGGACTGTTCGTGGCCAAGACGGCAACGGCCGTAATCGCCCTGCTGGCGGCCGTGGCGGGCGCCGTTGCCCTGCTTTCCCGGCACAAGAAGGAGGCCCGTGACGGGATCAGGGTCAGGAAACTCAACGACCAGTACGAGGACATGGCCCTCGCCATAAAACGGGAGATGGTCGATAAGGAGGGCCTGAAGCGCCTGAAAAAAGAGCAGAAGGCGCGCCACAAGAAAAGGCGGGAGGGCGGCGGGCGGGAGCGCGTTTTCGTCCTCAATTTTGATGGCGACATCAAGGCCTCGGCGGTGTCCGCCCTGCGCGAGGAGATCACGGCCTTCCTCTCCGTGGCCAGGGCCGGCGACACGGTCTTTCTACGCCTGCAGAGCGGCGGCGGCATGGTGCATGCCTATGGCCTGGCGGCCTCCCAGCTCATGCGCATCCGCGCCCGCGGCTTTCCCCTCACCATCGCCGTGGACAAGATCGCGGCCAGTGGGGGTTACATGATGGCGTGCGTGGCGGAACGTATTCTGGCGGCGCCCTTCGCCATTGTGGGATCCATCGGCGTGGTGGCGCAGATCCCCAATTTCAACCGCCTGCTGAAGAAGCACGATATCGACCTGGAGCTGATCACCGCGGGTGAATACAAGCGCACACTGACCCTGTTCGGTGAAAACACCGACAAGGCGCGGCGCAAGTTCAGCGAGGAAATCGCCGATACTCACGAACTGTTCAAGCAGTTCATCAGGGACAACCGCCCAGGTGTCGACATCGAGAAAGTGGCCACGGGAGAGCACTGGTTCGGCACGCGCGCCCGGGATCTCAACCTGGTGGACGAACTCAAGACCAGTGACGACTGGTTGCTGGAACAGAGCAAGGACAAGGACCTCTACGAGATCACCTATCAGGGCAAGCGGCCTTTCATGGCGCGCCTGTTTTCGGGCATGGAAAGCCTGCTGGAGCGCGCCACCCCGTGGGGCAGGGAAGAGCCGCGGCGTTTCATGTGAGCACCTTCTGCATGAGCGTCCATAACCCGGAACAAGCCGATGAGTGAAGCTGACAAGGACTTCATGTCCAACATGCTGCTGTTCGTGGAGATTCTCTGGGTAGGGGGCGTCGCTGTCATTTTCATTCTCTACTTCATCGTAAAATGGCGCATCAAAAAGAATCAGGAAGCCGAGCGTCAGGCGCGGGATGAGGAGCACACGGACTGAAAGGGGCGGGCCTCGGCATGGACGATCTGCGCCGTATCCTCAGGCGCATCGACGGCAAGGGATACAAGGCCTACAAGGCTATTGCCGGCGCCTACCACGGCGGCGGACTGAGCCTGTACGTGGACCATGTGCAGGGGGATCCTTTCGCCGCGCCCTCCAAGGTGCGCTGCCGTATTCCACGGCGGCGCGCGGCCCTGCCGCCCGGCTTGTTCGACAATTCCGTTCGCAGAACGGCGCTGGAGGATTTTCTGGCGCGCCAGGTCAGGCGCGCCATTGGCGATATCGTGAAAGGCGGGCGCGGCACGGGCAGGAGCGGGCTGGTCACCGTGGATGCCGGGGGCCAGGAAGTGCTGGAGCGCACGGCGGTGCTTGTCCGCTCCGATTGGGTGGAGGTGCGCCTTGAGGTGGGATTGCCTGGGTCGGGGCGCTCCATCCTGGGGCTTCAGGCCGAGGAAATGCTCTGCGAGGAGCTGCCGGCCGTGGCCGGGCGGGGCCTGGTCTGGAGTCATCTGCCCCAGGAGGCCGCGCGCCGCTTCGTCGAGTGCGTGGAGAACCAGGAGCATCTGCGCGCCCAGCTCCCGCGGCACGGCCTGATCGCCTTCGTGGCGGACGGCGCCCTGCTGCCGCGGCGGAGCGGGGTGAGTGACCTCCCGTTGGATGCCCACGAGTGCGTCATTTTTCATTCGCCGGATGAAATGCGGGTCACCCTCGAATTGCTGCATCCCATCCCGGGCAGGGAGCCGTCCGGCCGTCTCATCACCGGCATGGGTATCCCCGCCGGCGTCACCCTCATCGTGGGCGGCGGTTATCATGGCAAGTCGACCCTGCTGCAGGCCCTGGAGCGCGGGGTCTATCCCCACATCCCGGGGGACGGGCGGGAATACGTGGTGAGCTGCCCCGGCGCCGTCAAGATCCGCGCCGAGGACGGGCGGCGGGTCACCCAGGTGGACATCAGTCCCTTCATCAACAATCTGCCTTTCTCGCGCGGCACGTGCCCCTTTTCCAGCGAGCGGGCCAGCGGCAGCACCAGCCAGGCCGCCAGCCTCATGGAGGCGCTGGAGGTGGGTGCCTCCACGCTGCTGATGGACGAGGATACCTCGGCCACCAACTTCATGGTGCGCGACGCGCGCATGCAGGCCCTGGTGCGCAAGTCCTGTGAGCCCATCACCCCGTTCATAGACCGTGTCCGGCAGTTGTACGATGATCTCGGCGTTTCCACCGTGCTGGTGATGGGGGGCTGTGGAGATTATTTCGAGACCGCGGACAAGGTGGTGATGATGCGCGAATACCAGCCCATCGACGTGACCCGCAAGGCCCGCGAGATCGCCGGGGAGATTCCCAGCCGCCGCGCCAACGAAGGCGCCGCGCCGCTTCGCGCATCCATGAGGCGCATTCCCGAGGCAGGCAGTTACAGCGCGGCCCGCGGCGGGCGCCGCGTCAAGATAGACACGCCCACGCTGCATCGAATCCGCCTGGGCGCCACGGATATTGACCTGAGCGCCATGGACCAGTTGGTGGATTCGAGCCAGACCCGGGCCATCGCCCACGCCCTGCACCTGTTGCGGCAGTTCATGGGTCCGGAGGAAGACCTGAATGCGCTGCTGTCCCGCCTGGAGGCCTGTTTCGACGAGCAGGGCCTGTCCTGCCTGTCCCTCTACGGCGATGAGGAACAACATCCCGGTAATTTCGCCCGGCCGCGCCGTTACGAGATCGCGGCCGCCCTCAACCGGCACCGGACGATTCGCATTCAGTTGCGTTGACCGGGCAGGCGGGTGAAGACCCGCGGTTACCGGACCAGATAGGCCAGGTGCATGGTGAAGTTGAGCAGGGAAAGGAAGCCCAGGATGCGTATGAACAGGAGGATGCCCGGGCCCTGGGTCCAGGAGGGCGGGCCTTCCTGGAACAGGCCCGCTCTTGAGAAGTAGGCGAGCAGCCACGCCAGCAGCCGGCGGGGACGCTGGATGCACACGATCCCGGCCACGAGAAAGAAAAAGGCCATGACGGCGTTCAGCGCATATTCCATGGTTCCAGTTTACATGTCCGTGGAGCCCCCCGCGATGATTTCTTGACTGGCTTCTTGGGCGGCAGCCGGAAATATCCTCACGCCGGGAGATTTATGCTATTATTGCGTGTTTATGTGCCCTGCGGCTGGAAAGAGAAACAACAAACTGAAAAACAAGGCTTTTTCAAGCCGGCTCCCGGACGGAAAAATTAACCCTCGATGACAGAGACCACCGCCAAAGAGATTCTCCCCACCAATATCGAAGAGGAGATGAAGCGCTCCTACATGGATTACGCCATGAGCGTGATCGTGGGCCGCGCCTTGCCCGATGTGAGGGACGGCCTGAAGCCCGTGCACCGGCGGGTCCTCTATGCCATGCACGGCCTGAACAACGATTGGAACAAGCCCTACAAGAAATCCGCGCGCATCGTCGGCGACGTGATCGGTAAATACCACCCCCATGGCGATACGGCCGTCTACGACACCATCGTGCGCATGGCGCAGCCTTTCTCCCTGCGCTACATGCTGGTGGACGGGCAGGGCAACTTCGGTTCCGTGGACGGGGATTCCCCGGCGGCCATGCGCTACACGGAAATCCGCATGTCGCGCATCGCCCACGAGATGCTGGCCGACCTGGAGAAGGAAACCGTCGATTTCGTCGCCAACTACGACGAGTCGGAGTTCGAGCCCAATGTGCTGCCCGCCAGGATCCCCAATCTCCTCATCAACGGTTCCGCCGGCATCGCCGTGGGGCTTGCCACCAACATCCCGCCCCACAACCTCACCGAGGTGGTCAATGCCTGCCTGGCCCTCATCGACAATCCCGAGGCCACCATCTCGGACCTGATGGAGCACCTGCCGGGGCCCGATTTCCCCACGGCGGGCATCATCAATGGCGTGCAGGGCATCCACGAGGCCTACCGCACCGGGCGCGGCCGCATCTATATCCGCGCCAGGACCGAGATCGAGGACATGGACGAGGCGGGCAGCCGCCAGCGCATCGTGGTCACGGAGCTGCCCTACCAGGTCAACAAGGCCCACCTGCTGGAGAAGATCGCCATGCTGGTGAAGGAAAAGCGCATCGAGGGCATCAGCGAGCTGCGCGACGAATCCGACAAGGAAGGCATGCGCATGGTCATCGAACTGCGCCGCGGAGAAGTGGCCGAGGTGGTGCTGAACAATCTCTACCAGCATACCCAGATGCAGAATGTGTTCGGCATCAACAACGTGGCCCTGGTGGACGGCCAGCCGCGCCTGCTCAACCTGAAGCAGATCCTGGAGGCCTTCATCAAGCACCGCCGCGAGGTGGTGACCCGCCGCACCATTTTCGAGCTGCGCAAGGCGCGCGAACGGGCCCACATTCTCGAAGGGCTGACCGTCGCCCTGGCCAACATCGACGAGATCATCGCCCTCATCAAGGCCGCGCCCAGCCCCGCCGTCGCCAGGGAGGGGCTCATGGCGCGGGCGTGGGAAGCGGGCGCCATCACCGCCATGCTGGAAGCGGCGGACGCGGCCAGCTCGCGCCCCGAGGGACTGGCCCCTGAATATGGTCTGTGCGAGGCCGGCTACCGCCTCTCCGAGCAGCAGGCGCAGGCCATCCTCGATCTGCGCCTGCACCGCCTCACGGGATTGGAGCAGGATAAGATCATCAAGGAATACAATGAGATTCTGGTTAAAATTAGAGATCTTCTGGAGATTCTGTCCAATCCGGAGCGCCTCCTGGAAGTCATCAAGGAGGAACTGGTGGAGATCCGTGACCAGTATGGCGACGAACGCCGCACGGAGATTCTCACCACCCACTTGGATCTGACCATCGAGGACCTCATCTCCGAGGAGGACGTGGTGGTCACCCTGTCCCATGGCGGCTACGTCAAGTCCCAGCCCCTGGACATGTACCAGGCGCAGAAACGCGGCGGCAAGGGCAAGACGGCCGCCAGCACCAAGGACGAGGATTTCATCGACAAGCTGTTCGTGGCCAACACCCACGATACCATTCTGTGTTTCTCCACCATGGGCAAGGTCTACTGGAAGAAGGTCTACGAACTGCCCTCCGCCTCGCGCATCGCCCGCGGCCGGCCCATCGTCAACCTGCTGCCCCTGGAGGAGGGCGAGCGCATCAGCGCCGTATTGCCCGTGCGGGACTATGACCCGGGCAAGTTCGTCTTCATGGCCTCCGCCAACGGCACGGTGAAGAAGACCGCACTGAGCGAATTCTCGCGCCCGCGCAGCAACGGCATCATCGCCGTGGAACTGGCGGCGGGCGATCAGCTCATCGGCGCGGAGATCACCGATGGCGAGCAGGACGTCATCCTCGTCAGCAGCGCCGGCAAGGCCATCCGCTTCAGGGAGGAGGCCGTGCGCCAGATGGGCCGCAAGTCCCGCGGCGTGCGCGGCATCCGCCTGCTGCCGGGCCAGCAGGTGATCGCGCTGTTGATCGCCCGTGAAGGCTACGTCCTGACCGTGACCGAGAAAGGCTTCGGCAAGCGCACCCCCGTGGCGGAATATCCCATCAAGGGCCGTGGCGGGCAGGGCGTCATCACCATCCAGACCTCCGAGCGCAATGGCGACGTGGTCGGCGCCGAGCTGGTCAACGAGGGCGACGAGATCATGCTCATCACCGATGGCGGCACCCTGGTGCGCACCCGCGTCGACGAGGTATCGGTACAGGGGCGCAACACCCAGGGCGTGCGCCTCATCCGGCTGAGCGAGGGCGAGCGGGTGGTGGGCCTGGACAAGCTGGAAAGTATCGAGGAATCCGAGGAAAAAACCTAAGCGAGGTAGAAACAAACACAATGACACGCGTCTATAATTTCAGCGCGGGACCGGCCATGATGCCGGAGGCGGTACTCAGCCGGGCCCGGGAGGAGATGCTGGACTGGCAGGGCAGCGGCATGTCCGTCATGGAAATGAGCCATCGCGGCAAGGAGTTCATGTCCATCGCCAGCAAGGCGGAGAGCGACCTGCGCGAACTGCTGGGCATTCCCACTGGCTACAAGGTCCTCTTCCTGCAAGGGGGCGCCAGCGCCCAGTTCGCCATGGTGCCCATGAACCTGCTGCGCGGCAAGGGCAAGGCGGATTACATCAATACGGGGCAGTGGTCGAAGAAGGCCATCGCCGAGGCGCGGCGTTATTGCGAGGTCAATATCGCCGCCACCGCCGAGGCCGGCAAGTTCACCTCGATTCCCGCGCGGGATACCTGGCAGACGGATCCCGACGCGGCCTATCTCCACTACACCCCCAATGAAACCATTGGCGGCGTGGAGTTCCACTGGATACCCGAGACGGGCGGCGTGCCGCTGGTGGCCGATATGTCTTCCACCCTGCTGTCGCGCCCCTTGGACGTTTCACGCTACGGCGTCATCTATGCCGGCGCGCAGAAGAACATCGGTCCGGCGGGCCTCACCGTGGTGATCGTGCGCGAAGACCTGATGGGCGAGGTGCTGCCCGGCGCGCCCACCCTGTTCGACTACCAGGTCATGGCCGACAACGGTTCCATGTACAACACTCCGCCGACCTACAGCTGGTATCTGGCGGGACTGGTGTTCGAGTGGCTGAAGGGGCAGGGCGGCCTGCAGGCCATGGCGGAGATCAACCGGCGGAAGGCCGGCAAACTCTATGATCTCATCGACGCTTCGGATTTCTACCAAAATCCCGTCGATCCCCAGTGCCGCTCGTGGATGAACGTGCCCTTTACTCTGGCCGATGCGGATCTGGACGCCACCTTTCTGGAGCAGGCCAAGGCGGCCGGTCTCCTGACCCTCAAGGGCCACCGTTCCGTGGGCGGCATGCGCGCCAGCATCTACAATGCCATGCCGGAGGAGGGGGTGGATGCCCTGGTGAGCTTCATGAAGGATTTCGAGCAGCGGCATGGTTGATGTTGCTGGTGATCCCCTCGCCCCGGCCCTCTACCCTCAAGGGGTACCCAGGTTCCCTGCGGGGAGAGTGCCCGAAGTGAGCTGGCTTGAAACAGGATAGAACCAAAATGTACAAGATTCTGACACTGAACAATATCTCTGTCGCCGGATTGGAGCGCCTGCCCCGCGAGCAGTACGAGATCGCCTCGGAGATCCAGCATCCCGACGCCATTCTGCTGCGTTCCTACAAGATGCACGGCATGGACATCCCCGATACCCTGCAGGCCGTGGGGCGGGCCGGAGCCGGGGTCAACAATATTCCCGTGGAGGACATGAGCGCCCGCGGCATTCCCGTGTTCAATGCGCCGGGCGCCAATGCCAACGCGGTCAAGGAACTGGTGGTGGCGGGCATGCTGCTGGCGTGCCGCAACATCTGCCAGGCCTGGGACTTCGCCCGGAATCTGGAGGGCGATGATCAGGCGATCCACAGCCAGGCGGAGCAGGGCAAGAAGCGCTTCGTGGGCTTCGAGCTGCCGGGCCGCACGCTGGGCGTCATCGGCCTGGGCGCCATCGGCATCCAGGTGGCCAACGTGGCCCTGAAACTGGGCATGAACGTGGTGGGCTTCGATCCAGAGATCACCGTGCAGAGCGCCTGGAAGCTTTCCTCGGACGTGAAGCAGGCCTCCAGCGTGGAGGATCTGTTGTCGCGCTCCGATTTCGTCACTTTCCATGTCCCCCTGGTGGACGCCACGCGGCACATGATCAATGCCGAGCGCATCAAGAGCATGAAGGAAGGGGCGGTGATTCTCAACTTCGCCCGTGACGGCATCGTCGACGACGAGGCGGTGTGCCAGGCCATCGACGAGGGACGCATCTACGCGTATGTCTGCGATTTCGCCAGCAACCTGCTGAAGAATCACGAGCGGGTGATCGCCCTGCCGCACCTGGGCGCTTCCACCAGGGAGGCGGAGGACAACTGCGCCATTATGGTCGCGGAACAGGTGCGGGACTATCTGGAGAATGGCAATATCCACAATTCCGTCAACTTTCCAGAGGTCTTCATGCCGCGCACCGAGGGATACCGCATCGCCATCGCCAATTCCAACGTGCCCAACATGGTGGGCCAGATCTCCACCCTCATGGCCCGGGCGGGGCTCAACATCATCGACATGCTGAACAAGTCGCGCGGCGAACTGGCCTATACCCTGACCGATGTGGATCAGGAAATACCCGCCAGCGTGGTGGAAGGCATCAGAAACATCGACGGCGTTCTGAACGTGCGCGTCATCTGACTCTCAGGCGAACATCAACGGCACGGGCATGAGTGACGACAAGAAATTGCAGGAAATCCGTTCCCGCATCGACAGGATCGACCAGCAATTGCAGGACTTGATCACGGAGCGCGCGCGCTGCGCCCAGGAAGTCGCCCGCCACAAGGGCGATGTGGAAGACACGGCCGAGTACTATCGTCCGGAAAGGGAGGCGCAGATCCTGCGCCAGGTGGTGCGGCGCAACCGGGGGCCTCTCCCCGACGAGGCCATGGCACGCCTGTTCAGGGAGATCATGTCCGCCTGCCTGTCTCTGCAGCACCCCATGAAAGTCGCCTATCTGGGACCCGAGGGCACCTATACTCAGGCCGCCGTCATCAAGCACTTCGGCCATGCGGCCACGTCCCTGCCCCTGGGCTCCATCGACGAGGTGTTCCGGGATGTGGAGGCCAATGCGGCCCACTATGGCGTGGTGCCCATCGAGAACTCCAGCGAGGGCGCGGTGGATCATACCCTGGACATGTTCATTGCCTCGCCTCTCAAGATCTGCAGCGAGATCGAGTTGCGCATCCATCACTGCCTGCTGTCCCGCGAGGACAGCCTCGGCGGCGTCACGCGCATCTACGCCCACCAGATGGCGCTGGCCCAGTGCCGCGAGTGGCTGGACGCTCACGCCGCGCGCATCGAGCGAATCGCCGTCAACAGCAATGCCGAGGCGGCGAAGAGGGCGTCCGGGGAGCCTGGCGCGGCGGCCATCGCCAGCGAATCCGCCGCTGAAATCTATGGACTGGGCATACTGTCCGCCAATATCGAGGACAAGCCGGACAATACCACGCGTTTCCTGGTCATCGGGCGCCAGGCCCCGGCCTCCAGCGGCAGGGACAAGACCTCCCTGCTGGTGTCCGCCGCTAACAAGCCCGGCGCCCTGTACCGTCTGCTGGAGCCCCTGTCCAGCCATGGCATCAGCATGACGCGCATCGAGTCCAGGCCGTCGCGCCAGGGTTTATGGGAATATGTCTTCTTTATCGACATCGAGGGGCACGTGGACGATGCCAGGGTGGCGGCGGCCTTGCAGGACCTGAAGAGCGAGGCGGCCATGGTCAAGGTGCTGGGGTCCTATCCCTGCGCCGTCCTGTAGGCCAGGCCGCGAGGCCCGCCTGCTCTCAGCCATGATGAATGAATTTTCGACACACACAGGTATACACAGCACATGATAATCGTCATGCAGTCAAAGGTCACCGATGAGCAGCTTCATGCGGTGGAGGACAAATTGAGGGACATGGGCATGCAGCCCCATGTCTCGCGCGGGATCGAGCGCACCGTGGTGGGCGCCATCGGCGATGAGCGGGTGATCGATATCGAGTCCCTGGAGGCATTGCATGGCGTGGAGAAAGTGGTGCGCGTCATGAAGCCCTACAAGATCGTGGCGCGCGAGAGCCATGAGAAGAGCACCACTGTCAGAGTGCGGGACATCGTCATCGGCGGACAGTCCCTGCAGGTCATTGCCGGTCCCTGTTCGGTGGAAACCGACGCGCAGATGCGGGCCGCGGCCCAGGGCGTGGCGGCGGCGGGCTGCCGCCTGATGCGCGCCGGGGCCTTCAAGCCCCGCACCAGTCCCTATGCCTTTCAGGGGCTGGGTATCGAGGGGCTGGAGATGTTCAAGGCGGCGGCCAGCGAGTACAACCTGCCCATCGTCACCGAACTCATGGATGTGCGCATGCTGGATACCTTCCTCTCTCACGAGGTGGACGTGATCCAGATCGGGACCCGCAACATGCAGAATTTCGACCTGTTGAAGGAGGTGGGCCGCACCCATACGCCGGTGATCCTCAAGCGCGGCCTTTCGGCCACCATCAGCGAGTGGCTGATGGCGGCGGAATATATCGCGGCGGGCGGCAATCACAACATCATATTCTGCGAGCGCGGCGTGCGCACCTATGAGGATGCCTACCGCAATATGCTGGATGTCACGGCCATCCCCGTCCTCAAGCGGGAGACCCACATGCCGGTGATCATCGACCCCAGTCACGCGGGCGGCAAGTCGTGGATGGTGCCGGCCTTGGCCAGGGCCGCGGTGGCGGCGGGCGCGGACGGGCTGCTGGTGGAGATGCATCCCATGCCGGAGCAGGCCTGGTCCGATGCCGACCAGGCCCTGAGCCCGGAAGAACTGGCCGGCTTGATGGGTGAACTGCAGGCCATCGCCGCCGTCCTGGGGCGCGGCCTGTAGCCGGGGCTCTGAAACACCAGCCGGGAAAGGGATGCAACAGGCAATGTTTATCGGCCAATTGACCGTCATCGGCGTGGGCCTCATCGGCGGTTCGCTGGCGCGTGCCCTCAAGGAGAGGGGGCTGTGCGGGCGGGTGACCGGCTGCGGGCGCAACCGGGCCAATCTGGAGCGCGCCTTGCGGATGGGTGTCATCGACGTCATCGAACAGGATGTTTCCAATGCCGTGAAGGGCGCGGACCTGGTGGTGATCGCGGTGCCCCTGGGCGCCATGCCGGCCCTGTTGCGCCAGATCGACAACGCCCTGGCGACCGGCGCTATCGTGACCGACGTGGGCAGCGCCAAGAACAGCGTGGTCGCGCAGGCCAGGGAGAACCTTGGGCGCACGCTGGCGGCCTTCGTCCCCGGCCATCCCATCGCGGGATCCGAGCAGAGCGGCGTGGAGGCTTCCCGCGCCGATCTGTTCGCGGGGCGTTGCACTATCCTGACGCCTGTGGAGGAAACCGCCAGGGAGGCCGTGGACAAGGTGCGCGGCCTGTGGGAAGGCGTCGGCGCCATGGTGAGCGAGATGAGCCCCCAAGAACACGATAAGGTGCTGGCGGCCACCAGTCATCTGCCTCACATCCTGGCCTATGCCCTGATGCATGCCCTGATGCACTCGGAGGACAGGGAAAAAATCTTCCGCTACTCAGCGGGCGGTTTCCGGGATTTCACCCGCATCGCTTCCAGCGATCCCGTCATGTGGCGCGATATCTGCCTGGCCAACCGCGACGCCCTGCTCGCCATGCTGGAAAAATTCGACCGGGACATGGAGCGCATCTCGGCACTGATCCGCGAGGGTGATGGCGAGGAGATGCTGAAGTTTTTTTCGTGCGCCAAGGAAGCGCGCGATCACTTTATCGTGAAGGAAGGACGGTGAATCAGGAAGACGCAGTGACCTATATCGCGGCGCCGGGAGGCGTCCTGCAAGGAAACATACGGGTGCCGGGCGACAAGTCCATCTCCCATCGCGCCATCATGCTGGGCGCCCTGGCCGATGGCGTGACGGAAGTGGAAGGCTTTCTGGAGGGCGAGGACAGCCTGGCCACCCTGCGGGCCTTTCAGGCGATGGGCGTATCCATCGAACGGCCGGGGCCGGGCAGGGTGATCATCCATGGCGTGGGGCTGCATGGATTGCGGGCGCCGGAGCAGCCCATCTATTTGGGCAACTCGGGCACTTCCATGCGCCTGCTCTCGGGCATCCTGGCCGCCCAGCCTTTCGATACCGTCCTGGAGGGGGACGCCTCCCTCATGCAGCGCCCCATGAAGCGCGTGACCGTCCCCCTGGGGCAGATGGGGGCGCGGATCGATACGGCCAGGGCGGGGACGCCGCCGTTGAAGATCCATGGTGGCCGCACACTTCAGGGCATCCAATATGAAATGCCCGTGGCCAGCGCCCAGGTCAAATCCGCCTTGTTGCTGGCCGGGCTCTATGCCGGGGGGGAAACCTGCGTGACCGAGCCGGCCCCCACCCGTGATCACACGGAACGCATGCTGGAGTCTTTCGCCTGGCCCGTGCAGCGCCGGGATGGACGCATTTGCGTGCAAGGGGGCGCGTGCCTGCGGGCAACCCGCCTGCGGGTGCCGGCCGATATCTCATCCGCCGCCTTCTTCATGGTCGGGGCCGCCCTGGTTCCGGGCAGTGAAATCCTGCTGGAGGAGGTGGGCGTCAATCCCACGCGCACCGGCGTCATCAACATCCTGCGTCTCATGGGTGCGGACATTCAATTGCTCCATGAGCGCCTGGCCGGAGGGGAGCCCGTGGCGGATATCCGCGTGAGGGGCGGAGAGCTGAGGGGGATACGCATTCCCGAGGCCGATGTTCCCCTGGCCATCGACGAGTTTCCCGCGGTCTTTATTGCCGCGGCCTGCGCCCGTGGGACGACGGTGCTCACCGGGGCGGAGGAGCTGCGCGTGAAGGAGAGCGACCGCATTCAGGTGATGGCGGACGGCCTGCGGGCCCTGGGCATCGATGCCCGGCCCACCACCGACGGCATGGTGATCGAGGGCGGCGCATTCCGCGGCGGAGAGGTGGACAGTCACGGCGATCACCGCATCGCCATGGCCTTCACCACGGCCGCCCTGCGCGCCAGCGGAGAGATTCGCATTCTCGACTGCGCCAATGTGGCCACTTCCTTTCCCGGATTCGATGCCCTGGCGCGGCGCGCGGGGATCGGCCTGCGCGTGGATCCCGCCCATGCCTGAGGAAGGCGCAGGCAAGGCGCCCGTCTTGACCCTGGATGGACCGGGCGGCGCGGGGAAAGGCACCGTGAGCCTGATCCTGGCGCAACGCCTGGGCTGGCATTTTCTCGACAGCGGCGCTCTGTACCGGGCCGTTGCCGTCGCGGCGCGGCGCAAGGGGCTGAGCTTGGACGACGAAGCCGCCCTCGCACGCCTCGCCCTGGCGCTTCCTCTTCAGTTTAAAAGAAATAAGAACAATGAATTACCGTCTATTCTTCTGGGTGAGGATGATATAACCCAGGCGTTGCGCAGCGAAACCTGTGGCATGGATGCCTCGCGGGTGGCGGTTCTCCCTGCCGTGCGCGAGGCGTTGCTGGCGCGTCAGCGTGCCTTTCGCGTGCCGCCGGGATTGGTCGCCGACGGGCGCGACATGGGCACGGTGGTCTTCCCGGACGCGGACCTCAAGATCTTCCTCACGGCGTCACCGGAGGAAAGGGCCAGAAGGCGCTATAAACAGTTGAAAGACAAGGGAATGGATGTTAGTCTTGACTCCCTTTTAGGGGAGATCGAGGCCCGCGACGCGCGCGACCGCCAGCGGGAAGCCGCTCCTTTGAGGCCGGCGGAGGA
>WGFB01000068.1 GCA_015492435.1 Gammaproteobacteria bacterium
CTGAATCCGTGGGTTCATGACGGCGCAGAGCACAAGCTCTTGATCCCACAGCGGTTCAAAAAATACCCGCTTAACCTATGGGTGAAGCTAAGATTTTTTGATCCCACTGTGAAATCAATATCTCGCGCTCTGCATCCGCCCTGAACCCACGAATCCAGGTATACTAAACCATTTTCACGGCTCCACAACCCCGGCCCATGAGCACCGTATCGGTCATCATCCCCACCTGCAACCGCGCCGCCCGCCTGGAGCGGGCCCTGCGCAGCGTCCTGGCGCAGCGCCACCCGCCCCTGGAGGTCATCGTGGTGGACGACGGCTCCACGGACCCAACCCGCGCCGTGGTCATGAAAGCGGGCGCCGCCGTGCGCTATCACTACCAGGAGAACCGCGGCGTCAGCGCCGCGCGCAACGCCGGCATCCGGCTGGCCAACGGGCAGTGGCTGGCCTTTCTGGATTCCGACGACGAATGGCTGCCGGACAAGCTGGAGAAACAACTGGCGGCCGCGCGCCAACACCCGGACCGCCCCCTCATTCACACGGACGAGATCTGGATACGCCATGGCCGGCGCGTCAACCCCCGCCAGCGGCACCGCAAACATGGCGGCTACATTTTTCACCACTGCCTGCCCCTCTGCGCCATCTCCCCCTCGTCGGCCATGATCCGGCGCGGGCTTTTCACCACGGTGGGCCTGTTCGACGAAACCCTGCCCGCCTGCGAGGATTACGACATGTGGCTGCGCATCTGCCACCGCTATCCCGTCCACTACCTGGACGAGCCCCTCATCATCAAGTACGGCGGTCACGAAGACCAGTTGTCCCGCCGCTACTGGGGCATGGACCGCTTCCGCATCCGCGCCCTGGTCAAGATCCTGCAGTCCCCCACCCTGGACGAGGCGCAGCGCCAGGCCGCGGTGGAGACCCTGCGCGCCAAGGCGCGGGTCTACCTGCAGGGTGCGCGCAAGCGCAACAGGCACGACGAGGTGCGGCGCTACGAGTCCCTGCTGCGGCAATACGGAGCGGCCTGCCCGTCATGATCCACATCCTGGCCGCCATCCAGTGCGAGGCCCGCCCCCTCATCGCCCACTTCGGCCTCAAGGGCAGCCCGGACCCGGGCCCCTTCCGCCTCTACGAGGGCGAAGGCATGCGCCTGGTGATCAGCGGCATCGGCAAGGTGGCCGCAGCCGCCGCGTGCAGTCACCTGGCCTCCCGCGCCGGCGCCACGGCCTGCGACGCCTGGCTCAATATCGGCACCGCCGGCCATGGCGCCCATCCCGTCGGCACGGGCATCCTGGCCCACAAGGTCACCGACGCCGGCAGCGGGATGAGCTGGTACCCGCCCCGCGTGTTCCCCACGGCGCTCACCCCCGCGCCCGTCATCACGGTGGAGCGGCCGGAACTGGCATATCCCCACGGCGCGGCCTATGAAATGGAGGCCGCCGGCTTCTACGCCACGGCGACGCGCTACGCCACCAGCGAACTCGTCCACTGCTGCAAGGTCGTCTCCGACAACCACACCCGCACCGTGGACCAGGTCACCCCCGGCCTGGCCACCGCGCTCATGGAGGAGAACCTAGCGCACATCGAGGCCCTGGTGGAACAACTGGCGGATCTCTCCAATCACCTGGCGGACATCAGCGCCGACCCGCCCCTGCTGCGGGACCTGCTGGCGCGGTGGCGCTTCACCGCCTACGAACGCAACCAACTGCGCCAGTTGCTGCGGCGCTGGCAACTGCTGTCGCCCCAGGACGACGCCGCGCCGCCGGACCTCATGGCCTGCCGCTCGGGCAAGGAGGCGCTCGCCCGCCTGCAGCGACTCGTCGACAGCCGCGCCGCGCGCGCGGCCATGCCCACGTGATCGACACCCTCTACATCGAGGAAGAGGTCCTCGACCATCCGCGCGCCCGCGCCATCGGCGCCCGCTTCCCCAGGGCGGCGCGCGTCATCTGCCAGCGCTATGGCGAGCTGTTCAACCGCAAGGCGCAGAACTTCCGCCTGCAGAAGGCCAGGCCGGCCCTGATCCTGGCGAAGAAACACGGCCAGTTGCTGCAGCCCGCGCCGCCCCAGTACGGCATCGGCGGCCGCCATCACTTCTATTTCTCCCACATGCTGAACTGCCTCTACGACTGCCGTTACTGCTTTCTGCAGGGCATGTACCGCTCCGCCCATTACGTGGTCTTCGTCAATTTCGAGGACTTCCAGCAGGCCATCGAGGCACAGTCCCGCGCCCTGGAGGGCGAGGGCGTGCAGTTCTACTCCGGCTATGACTGCGACAGCCTGGCCCTGGACCCGGTCACCCGTTTCACGGAGTCCTTTCTTCCCCTCTTCGCCACCCTGCCCGACAGCAGCATCGAGCTGCGCACCAAGAGCACCCAGATCCGCGGCCTGCTGAAAATGGCGCCACTGCCCAATTGCGTGGTGGCCTTCAGTTTCATTCCGCAAGACCTGGGCCGCGCCCTGGAACATGGGGTGCCGCCCCTGGAGCGCCGCCTGGACGCCATGCTGCGGCTCCACCGGCGGGGCTGGCCACTGGGGTTGCGCTTCGATCCCCTCATCTATCACCCGGACTACGCGCAAACCTACCGCGCCCTCTTCGACACCCTGTTCACGCGCATCCCGCCCGAGGCGCTGCACTCCGTCAGCCTGGGCGCCTTCCGCATGCCGGAAACATTCTTCCGCAACATGGTGCGCCTCTATCCCGACGAGCGTTTCTTCGCCGGGCCCTTCGCCAACCGCGACGGCATGACGAGCTATCAACGCCATCTGGAACAGGATATGATGCGCACATGCGCCGCGCAGATCCTGGAATACGTGCCGGCCGAAAAATTCTTCCCCTGCGACGATGAATACCGCTGAACCCAGACCGACCACCCTCGTCCTCGGCGCCAGCCGCGGCATCGGCCGCGCCATCTGCCAGCGCCTGCTGGCCTCGGGCCATCAGGTCATCGGCGTGGCGCGGGATTTCTCCGCCAGCCCCCTCGATCACCCTGCCTTCACTCCCGTGACCCTGGACCTGTCCCGGCTGGACACCCTCGGGAAACGGTTCCAGGACCTGCAGCAGGCCCACCCGGACATCACCGCCCTCGTCTGCTGCGCCGGGCGCGGCCAGTTCGGGTCGCTGGAAGAGTTCTCCCACGAACAGATCCGCAGCCTCATGGAACTCAACTTCCTCAGCCACGCCTGCGCGGCGCGCAGCTTCCTGCCCGCCATGAAACGCCGCCGGCGGGGGCACCTGGTCTTCATGGGATCGGAAGCCGCCCTGGCCGGGCGCCAGAAGGGCGCCATCTACTGCGCCAGCAAGTTCGCACTGCGCGGCCTGGCCCAGGCCCTGCGCGAAGAGTGCGCCGGCAGCGGCGTGCACGTCTCCATCGTCAATCCCGGCATGGTCAAGACCGGGTTCTTCGACGGCCTGGACTTCGCCCCCGGCGAACAGGCGCACAACTACCTGCTGCCCGAAGACGTGGCCGACGCCGTGCAACTGATCCTCGACGCGCGGGAAGGCGCCGTCATCGAGGAAATCAACCTGTCGCCCCTGAAAAAGCACGTGGTCTTCAAGAAACCGGGCGCGCGGTAATGACGGCGGAACGCTGGCTCAAGCTGTCCCTGGAAACCCGCGCGGACCAGGCCGAAACCGTCGCCACCCAACTGGAATCCCTGGGCGCCCTCTCCGTCACCCTGCAGGACAGCGCGGATGCCGCCATTTTCGAGACCCACCCGGGAGACACGGCCCTGTGGCCCCGCACCTGCGTCAGCGCCCTGTTCGCCCCCGCCACCGCCATGGAACCCATACTGGCGTCAGTACAACAGGCGCTGCAAACCGAAAACCCGCCGCCCCACACCCTGGCGTATCTGGAAGACCAGGACTGGGAACGGGCCTGGCTGGACCGCTTCCAGCCCATGCCATTCGGCCGGCGCCTGTGGGTATGCCCCACGGGCCACGAACCGCCGGATCCCGCCGCCGTCAACCTCATGCTCGACCCCGGCCTGGCCTTCGGCACCGGCACCCACGCCACCACCGCCCTGTGCCTGGAATGGCTGGACCAGGCTGAACTCGAAGGATGCACCCTCATCGACTATGGCTGCGGCTCCGGCATCCTCGCCATCGCCGCCGCCCGCCTCGGCGCCCGGCAGGTGTGGGCCGTGGACATAGACCCCCAGGCCCTGGAGGCGTGCGAGCGCAACGCCCTGCAAAACAGCGTGGCCGCCCGCATCCACACCTGCCTGCCCAACCACCTCCCCGCCATCCAGGCCGACTGCCTCATCGCCAACATCCTGGCCCAACCCCTGATGGAACTGGTCCCCACCCTCGCCACCCTCCTGAAGCCCGGCGGACAACTGGTCCTGTCCGGCATCCTGGCGGGAGAACAGGCACAGGCCGTCCTCGCCGCCTATCAGCAGTGGTTCGAACTCATATCAATGGAAGAACGTGAAGAATGGGTGCGTCTGGATCTGGTTCGTACAGGAACACATGCATTCAAAGATTGAGCCTACGAAGAAAGCAGCCAGAATGCTGGGGCGACACCGGCCTCTTAGGCTGAACTGGTTTCGGGCCAATAAGCAGTTTTCCAGCGGCATTGTTGAGGGTTTCAACACCAGGGCAAAACCGACTACCAGAAAAGCGTATGGTTTTCTGACTTATCATGCCGCTGAAACTGCGTTGTATCATGCGCTTGGCGCTTTACCTGTTCCGAAAACCACCCATGGATTTTTCTGACGGGGCGTAATTGGGAATGCAGGGTGTCAGCAGATTACACGCGATATTGACCGCTGTATCAATAAGGCTTATTTTAGCAGGTTGCAGAAAAAATCGTGTTACCCTCGATGTTCCCGCAATAATATAACCTAAGGAGAAGAAAAAATGAGAAAGGGAAAACAATTGTTGTGGGCTTGTCCGATAAGCCTGCTTTTAATTGCCTCAGGATCGGTAATGGCCGACGATGTCGATAAACGTTGGTATATCGCGCCGTCAGTTACCTACATTGTAGCGGACGATGATCGTGAAGCAGATGATGACTTCGGCCTGAAATTAGGTATCGGCAAACCACTGGGCAAATCCTGGAACCTGGAGTTAAGTGGTGTGGGGGACAATTTAGATCAGAGTAAGGTATCTGAGGAATTCAAGCAACGCGGTTTGATATTGGATGGTTTGTATTTCTTTAATCGTGATCCAGGCTTTGCACCTTATGGTGTGATTGGTGCCGGCGCATTAAATACTGATTTTGCAGGGGATGATACCACCAATGGTATTGTCAATGTGGGGGTTGGGTTTATGCGGCAGTTGACGGACCACGGACTGAGTGTCCGTGCTGATATCCGTCACCGGTGGGATTTCGACGACGCCAGCATTAACGGGGAAGATTATTTCGGAGACTGGATTTTGAATCTTGGTTTAACGATTCCGCTCTCAGCTAAAAAGGCTGCGGCAGTTGCGGTTGCAACTGCTGTGGCTGAACCGGTTGCCGTGGAAAAGAAGGACAGTGACGGCGACGGCATCCCTGATGAAGAAGACAGCTGTCAGAATACACCTGCTGGTGCTCAAGTGAATGCCTCAGGATGTGAATTAGATAGTGACGATGATGGTGTTGCTGATAGTTTAGACGCATGCCCCAACTCACTGGCGGGTGTTACTGTGAACGTAGATGGTTGTGAGATAGATAGCGATGGAGATGGTATTGCTGACAGCCTCGATCAATGCCGGGAGTCGGAGGCTGGAGCAAAGGTAGATGCCCAAGGGTGCGAGATTCCAGAAGTTATCATACTTAATGGAGTTAATTTTGAAACCGGATCTGCCCATCTAACCAAGGGATCATCAGTAGTTCTGGACGAAGCAGCGGAAACATTACTCCGTCATCCAAATATGAAAGTGGAAATAGCCGGATATACTGACAACCGCGGCACCTTAGCGTTTAATCGGCGTTTGTCTCAGCTTCGAGCCAAGTCAGTGCTTGACTATTTGGTCTCAAAAGGTGTGGCGGCTGGAAATCTTTCTGCAAGGGGGTATGGCCCGGATGATCCCATCGCTGATAATGATACGGTTGAAGGCAGGGCTGCCAACCGCCGCGTCGAGCTGCATATACTGAGCCGTCAATAGCTGAAAGACGCATCCCCTTGACAGCCTCTGGCTGTCAAGGGTGATATCCCTGGAGAAGGTCTCACACACCTCAGGGACAGACCACAGTTTTTCTGTCATAACCGTGGTCTGTCCCTGAGATACCCGCGCGGGGTTGGTGAACGTCTTCAGGTAACCCCTGGCATCCAGCGTGAAGGCCGTCGTCTGGCCATCGGGGGCCGTAATCGAAAGCGGGTTCCCTGCGCCATCCCGCGCGACGGTGGTGATATTGCCTCCACTGTCCCAGATGCCCGTCAAGAGGCCTTGACTATCGTAGATAAATTCATGAAGTATGCCACCGCTCCAGGTGTCAATCGTGTTCTGTCCCTATTGCCTGCCCCCTCTTGCCCTCTGTTGCAGTTCAAAGTTGATACTAGGTATGCGATTGCCGTGCCCTTTCCACTACAAATAGACAACATATAAGTGAAAATAAAATATAGCCACAGGCAACAAAAAACAACAACCATAAAACAAAAGATATTTCTTTCTACACGACATCACTAAATCAATATCTTTCGATTTTATTGTTCGCCTCCACTCCTTTAGAAAAGGGATAATCATCATCAAGGCAATTTTTCTTGGATAGCGCTTCATTACTTCTTTATATTCATATGAACGAAATAAATAGAGGCCAAAGATAAGCACTATACAAGCCCAAAAAAGAATAAAGTATATTGCAAGCTGTCCACGTGGCCGTCGTTGACGCGCAGCTCGGCGATGTACTGGCCCGGCCGGTCCACGGTGAAGGCGGGGTTGACGGCATCGGGCGGATCGAGCCGCGCGCTGCTGCCCGGCGGCAGGGCGCTGAAGGCCCAGTTGAAGGTCAGGGGATCGCCGTCGGCGTCGCTGGAGGCGCCGCCATCCAGGGTCACGGTATCGCCGATGGCGGCGCTCCGGTCGGGTCC
>WGFB01000069.1 GCA_015492435.1 Gammaproteobacteria bacterium
AATAAACCGCGCTTCCTCCATTCCAATCAAAAAAAGGCCAGACATTACGTCTGGCCTTTTTGTTGGACCCTTGTTTGAGTGGATCCCTGCCTGGTACTGCCAGGCTGTATGCGGCTCCCCCTACAGCGCGAGGGCCGTCGCTGCCAGGTACATTAATACAGCCCATACACCGAGGCTAGCTACGCAGATAATGGCGTCCGTCTTGCTGATATCGATCCAGTTGTCATTGCTCATCTTCACCCCTCCTTTTCGTTAGTGTTAAGCGTGAATAGCCGCATGAACGAATACTAAAGTTCTGGACTACGGATAAAACACTACGAAAGTGAAGGGAAAAGGTCAAGTTTTTTTCACACAATAACTAAGGGATTTGCTCAGGAATTTACGATAGTTAACAATAGCATACCAAATGCCTTATATAAAATAAGGCGTTATTTCAGTTTCTGTGGCCGCTTCAAGACACCACGATTCGCAGGGGGAAATGCCGGCTTAATCTGTTTGCGCCCGCGTCACCCACGGACGCCGCCCCCGGCAGCCGTCCGCGCCCGCGCCCTCTCGAATGAGGCTACATCAGGCCATGCTGTGTATCCCTTGAAACTCCACTTGGGTTTTATTGGTTATTGAAGGCCAGATATGGCATCTGGCCTTCATGACTGGGTATCCAGTCGCCAGCACCAGACGTTGAGCTGGCGATCCGGCCAGATCCTAGAGCGCCAGCACCGTGGCTCCTAGATACCACAGCACTGCCCACGTCGCCAGACTGCCCGCGCAGATAATGGTATCCATCTTACTGATATCGACCCAATTGTCGTTGCTCATTTTCAACCTCCTATATTTAGCAATTTTTGATTAGTAAGTTTCGATCGTTTGACGAATACACTTCCTGGACGTCGGTTAAAACATTACAAAACGAAAGGAAAAAGGTCAAGCCTTTTCATTACAAAAACTAAGGAATTTAATCAGGATTTAATCCTGATATAACAACGACATGACAAATCCCTTATAAAAACAAGGGCGTCAAAGAGGGGTTGCGGGAACGGTCAGGAACGTGCTGTTTGCAGGGAATAACCTTGCAACTGCTGGGCGAATAATTCCAGGGTCTGGATGCCGCTGGCTTCCGCCCGGCGGCACCATTCCTGCAGGGCATGGAGCATTTTTTCGTTGGATTCCGACGAGCGCTTCCAGAGTTCCTGCAACTCCAGCTTGAAGCGGTAGACGGTGTCCAGGCGGTGATTGTCGCTCAGGACCTCGCGCAGCTTCAGGCACGCGGATTCATCGATCAGGGAGGCTTCCCTGATCAACAGCCGCCGGACCTTCTTCAGGCGCTCGCGGTAAGAGGCATCCGCCTTGTTCATCTCGTCACGATGCACCTGGTGCACCACGTCCCGGCAGTAATGGGCCATGACCTGGAAGCGGTGATTGACCACGGCGCGAACGGTGTCCATGTCGATGGCGGTCTTGTCCGGATCGATGCGCGGGCGGGTCAGGCGCTTGTTGACCGAAGCCAGCCCCAGACCCTGGAAGAGCCGGATGTACAGCCAGCCGATATCCAGTTCCCACCACTTGGCGGACAGCTTGGCCGACGTGGCAAAGGTATGGTGGTTGTTATGCAGTTCCTCTCCGCCGATCAGTATGCCCCACGGCACGATGTTGGTGGAGGCATCCGGCACCTCGTAATTCCGGTAGCCCCACCAGTGGCCGATGCCGTTGATGACCCCGGCGGCGAACAGGGGAATCCACAGCATCTGCACGGCCCACACCGAAATGCCGGCGATGCCGAACAACAGGATATCCAGGAAGAACATCAGGACGATTCCGGTATAGCTGTGGGCGTCGTACACATGGCGCTCCAGCCAGTCGTCGGGCGTGCCGCGCCCGTACCGTTCAAGGGTCTCGGTGTTTTTTGCTTCCTCGCGGTAGAGTTCGGCCCCTTCCCAGAGCACCTTTCTGATGCCCAGAATCCGCGGGCTGTGGGGATCCTCCTCCGTTTCACACTTGGCGTGGTGCTTTCTGTGGATGGCGACCCAGGCCCGGGTCTGGATGCCGGTGGTCAGCCACAGCCAGAAGCGGAAGAAATGGCTGAGCGCGGGATGGAGATCCAGCGCCCGGTGCGCCTGGTGACGGTGCAGGAACACCGTCACGGAGATTATCGTGATATGAGTCATCACCAGCACGGCGACAACCTTGCCCCAGCCAGACAAGCCCAGAATTCCGTCGATCATGAAGTTTCAGCCCCGGTTGAATAACAATATGAATTGTAATACATCTGGCAGGGCTGGAGAAAGTGGCTCACGGGGCCTGCGTGGCGCGCGCCGCGCCCGGGCTCCCCTGTTACTCCTCGTACCCCAGGGAGCGCAGGCGCGCGTGCAGACGGTCCATTTCATCGAGCAGGTCGAGGGCAAGGGCCGCGCCGGCAAGATTGACGCCCAGATCCCGCCGCAGATGCACGACGACGCGCACCCTGGAGATGGAAGCGGGGGGAAAGCGCCAGGCGCGCATTTCGGACCCGCGCGGCTCCAGCACCCCCTCTTCCACCATTTCAAGAAGATATTCGGCGTCCAGGGAACAGATGCGCGCCAGTTCGCCCAGGCTCAGCCAGGCGGACTCGTCCAGGAGTTCACCCGTCACCACCGGAATTGTCCCGCTTTTCCTCATCGTTCCACTCCCATGTGACGCCGCGGATTGAAGGGTACGGCTTCAGCCAGGCGCCTGTACGCGGCCCTGGCCGCCTCGCTGTCCGCCGGGGGCAGGGCAATCCGCAGCACGGCATAGAAGTCACCCGCGGGGTTGCCCGGCAGTCCCCTGCCCTTGAGCCGCAGCCTGCCGCGCGCGCTGGACCCCGGCGGGATCTTGAGTTCGACGGGCCCCGTGGGCGTGGGAATGGTGATGCGCGCCCCGAGGGCAGCCTCGGTGGGGGTCACGGGCACATCCAGGCAGACATCCCGCCCCTCCACGCGATAGAGGGGATGGGGCCGGAACCGCACCTCCAGGTAGAGATCCCCGGCGGGACCGTTGACGCCCTGCCCGCCCTGGCCCTTGAGGCGTATCTGCTGTCCCGGTCCGATGCCTCTTGGAATCTTCACTTTCAGGCTGCGCTGGCGCAGCCGCACGTGCCCGTCGGGGGTTGTCTCGGGCGCCTGCAAGGTCACGGTCCGCGTCCCTCCCTGGTAGGCATCCTCGATATCGATCTCGATTCTGGCGAAATGGTCCTCGCCGCGGCTGCGAAAGCCGTAATGGCGGGCAGCACCTTGAAAACCGGCCCGGTGCCCGAACAGCGACTCGAAGAAATCACTGAAAGCCGAGGCATCCCCGGAAGTAAAGCCGCCTCCACTGAATTCGAATCCGGTATCCCATCCCGGCGGCGGACGGAACTCCTGCCCGCCCTTCCAGCCGCTGCCGAGGCGGTCGTAGGCGGCGCGCTTCTCCGGATCCTTGAGGACCTCATAGGCCTCGCCCAGTTCCTTGAAGCGCCTCTCGGCATCGGGGTCTTTGCTGACGTCCGGATGATATTTGCGCGCCAGTTTGCGGTAGGCGCGCTTGATCTCATCCTGGGTGGCGTCGCGCGGGACGCCCATGATCTCGTAATAGTCCTTGAATTCCATCTATCACAGTGCTCGCAATATCCGGCCTTTCCCGCATGCCCGGTACGAAGCGGCGCGGGCTTGCCCCGCCACGCCAGGGGGCTAGCCCGTGATCTCGATCCGGCGCGGCCGGCTGAGGGCCTTTCTGGGCATTTCAATATGCAGAACGCCACGGCGGTATCGCGCCCTCACATGCGCCTCGTCCACGCCCTCGGGCAGGGGAATCGCGCGTTCAAAGGCGCCGTAGGCGCATTCAGCGATACGGTAGCCGTCAATATCGCGCTCCCGCTGATAGCGTTTCTCTCCGCGCACGATCAACATGTCCTCGCAGATGCTCACATCGAAATCCGCGGGTTCCATCCCCGGCGCCTCCAGGCGCACCTCGACATGTTCATCGTCTTCGTACAATTCCGCGGTCAGCAAACCCCAGCCACTGCCGACGGCCTCGGGAAGCTGTTCCCCTTCTTTCGACCGGGCGGGACTGAAGCGCGTCAGCGCGCCGGAAGCCCGGGAAGCCAGGTAACGCCATCCTTCCGTCAGTGAATCCCACAGCCGTTCCAGTCCCCCACGCAGTTCTGTCAGTGTCGACATGATTGCACCTCCTGTCATGCGCTCGCGCCGTGCCCCAACGGGCACGGCATGTTTCGGCTCTCTCATTCCACCTTGACGCTGTGCCGCCTGGCGGGCGCCGCCTTGGGCAGCGTGAGTTCCAGAACGCCATCCTTGAAGCTGGCCCTCGCCTCGTCGTCCTGTACCGCGGCGGGCAATTGAATGGTGCGGGCAAAGGCGCCCTGGGTGATTTCACGGCGCAGGTAGTCGCCTTTTTCCTCCTTGCTCTCATGCTTGGAGCTGGCCTTGATGGTCACCGTGTCCTCGGCCAGGGTGATGTCCAGGTCATCCTTGTTGACGCCCGGCAGCTCCGCGCGCACCAGGATCTCGGCGTCACGATCCACGACATCCACCTTCGGCACCCGCCCTTCGAAGGGCATTTCCATGTCGGCCCAGGCCGGCCACTCCCAGCGGGCCGGCAGTCCCCAGGCGCGGGGAAACAGCCCCTGAAAGAGGCGGTCCATTTCTTCGAAGGGATTGAGAACGGCCCGCTGCCGGTTCTGCAGGGCGCCGCTTCGGGACGGAGTGGTGGTTACTTTGGTTTCCGTGTTCATCGTCATCACCTCCTCGTTGTCTCTCGCGGACAGTGGCGGTTCACTACCGCCCGGTTTCCCCGCCGCCCGTTTTGCCTGAAAAGGTCATGATCCCCGAACATGGGAACCATTGCGGTCTAACGCTCGATCGTCGTCATCATCACCTCACGGGCAGCGTATCGTTTTCCATCCGTTTATACTGTTTCATAAACCGGGTATCGTGTCTGCTACCTGTGTTACACATTCATATGGGGACGGAAGGCATGGCTTTCAATGCCCGCCCTGCTCCACGGCCAGAACGCGGCGCGTGGTTTCCAGGACGGCATCGGGGTTGAGGCTCATGGAGTCTATGCCGATGCTGACCAGGAACTCCACGATTTCAGGATAGTCCGACGGCGCCTGGCCGCATATGCCCGAATGGCGGCCGTTGCGCCGCGCGCCTTCCACGGCCAGGCGGATCATTTCCAGTACACCGGCATCGCGCTCATCGAAATCGGCGGCGACGACCTCGGAATCACGGTCCACGCCGAGGGTCAACTGGGTGAGGTCATTGGAACCGATGGAGAAACCATCGAAGAGCCGCGCGAAGTTATCGATGAGAATGACATTGTTGGGGATCTCGCACATCACATAGACTTCCAGCCCGTTCACGCCGCGTTCCAGTCCCTGCTCCGCCATGCAGGCCAGCACCTTCCGCCCCTCTTCCACGCGGCGGCAGAAAGGCACCATGATCTTGACGTTGACCAGCCCCATGTCGTCCCGCACCCGCTTCAGGGCCGCGCACTCCAGGGCAAAACCCTCCGCATAGGCGGGATGGGTATAGCGCGAGGCGCCACGGAAGCCCAGCATGGGATTCTCCTCCCGGGGCTCGAACCAGCGGCCTCCCAGCAGGGCGGCGTATTCATTGCTCTTGAAATCGGACAGGCGCACCACCACCGGCTTGGGATAGAAGGCGGCGGCAATGGTGCCCACCCCCTCGGAGAGGCGCTCGATGAAGAAGTCGGCGGGCCGCGCGTATCCCTGCGTCAGGCGTCTCAAGCGGGCGCGTTCCTCCTCGTCCCCTACCCGCCCGGGATGGAGCAGGGCCATGGGATGGGCCTTGATGTATTCGTTGATGATGAATTCCATGCGCGCCAGGCCCACGCCGTCGTTGGGGAGAAAACGGGTCTTGAAGGCGATCTCGGGGTTTCCCAGGTTGATCATGATGCGGGTGCGCGGACGCGGCATGGTGGAGAGATCCGTCCGCTCCACCTCGAAGGGGACGGCGCCGCCGTAGACCCGCCCCGCATCGCCCTCGGCGCAGGAAACCGTGACCTCTTCGCCATCGGAGATGCGGGACGTGGCGTCGCCACAGCCGACGACGGCGGGGATCCCCAGCTCGCGGGCGATGATGGCGGCATGACAGGTGCGCCCGCCGCGGTTGGTGACGATGGCCGCCGCCGTCTTCATGACGGGCTCCCAGTCGGGGGTGGTGGTGTCGGAGATCAACACCTCACCAGGCTTGAAATCCGCCAGAAACTCCACACTCTCGATGACCCGCGCGCGCCCGCTGGCGATGCGGCTGCCGACGGCGCGGCCCTGGCACAGCACCTCCGCCGACCCCTTGAGGAGAAAGCGCTCCAGCACCGTGCCCCGCTGCTGCGAGGCCACCGTCTCGGGGCGCGCCTGCACCAGGTAGAGTTGCCCGTCGAGGCCATCCCGGGCCCACTCCATGTCCATGGGACGGTCCTCGCCGGCATGGGCGCTGTAGTGCTTCTCCACCTTGATGGCGTAGTCGGCCAGGGTCAGCACATCCGCGTCGCTGATGCAGAATTGCGCCCGCTCGCGGGTGGTGGTGGGCACATTGCGGGTCTGTTCCCGGCTGCGGGCGCTGGCGTAGATCATCTTGATCTTCTTGCTGCCCAGGGAACGGCGCAGCACGGCGCGGCGCCCCTGCTCGAAGGTGGGCTTGTGCACATAGAATTCGTCGGGATCCACGGCCCCCTGCACCACGTTCTCGCCCAGGCCGTAGGCGGCGGTGATGAACACCACGTCGCGGAAGCCGCTCTCCGTGTCCAGGGAGAACATGACGCCGGAGGCGGAGAGGTCGGAACGCACCATTTTCATGACACCGATGGAGAGGGACACCTTGAAGTGATCGAAGCCCTGATCGATGCGGTAATGAATGGCGCGGTCGGTAAAGAGGCTGGCGAAGCAGCGCCGGCAGGTCTCCAGCAGGCGGGCCTCGCCACTGATGTTGAGATAGGTCTCCTGCTGCCCGGCGAAACTGGCGGTGGGCAGGTCCTCGGCGGTGGCGGAGGAGCGCACCGCCACGCTCAGGGTGTCGCCATACTCTTCCCGCAAGCGGCCATAGGCGGCGGCGATGGCCTCCCGCAGGTCCGGGGGCAGCCCCGCGCCGTAGACGATCTCCCGCGCGCGGGCACCGCGAGTGGCCAGGTCCTCCACGTCATCCGCGTCGAGCCCGTCCAGGGCGGCATGGAGATCCTCCCATGCCTCCGCCTCGTCCAGCATGTAACGGTAGGCCTGGGCCGTGATGGCAAAGCCGTTGGGCACCTTCACCCCCTGCGGGGTCAACCGGCGGTACATCTCCCCCAGGGAGGCGTTCTTGCCGCCCACCAGGGGCACGTCGTCCATGCCCAACTGGGAGAACCAGCGTATGTAGGGACTCTCGTTCATGATTTTTCCTCCGGCGGTTGCTGACCACAGATCTCCCTGGCCGCCGCCACGATGGACGGCGCGGAGGGAATGCTGGCCGCCTCCAGGCGGGCGTTGTAGGCGATGGGCAGTTCCTCGCCGGCGACCCGCCGCGGGGGCTGGTCGAGGGTGAAGAAGGCGCGCTCGGCCAGGGTGGCGACCACCTCCGCCCCGGCGCCGGCGAAACGGGAATCCTCTTCCACCACCAGCAGGCGGTGGGTCTTGCGCAGGGACGCCAAGCAGGTCTCCCAGTCGATGGGACGCAGGCTGCGCAGGTCGATGACCTCGGCGGAGATGCCCTGCTCCGCGAGCTGCGCCGCGGCCCGCAGGGACAGTTCGCGCATGCGTGAATAGGTCACGATGGTCAGGTCAGCGCCCGCGCGGCACACCTCGGCGCGGTGCATGGGCGGCGCCTCCGCCGCCTCGTCCAGCGGCCCCTTGCTGAAATAGAGCAGTTCATGCTCCAGCACCACGATGGGCTCGTCGCTGCGGATCGCCTGGCGCAACTGCCACCAGGCGTCCTGGGGCGTGGCGGGAACGGCGATGCGCAGGCCGGGGACGTTCATGAGGGTCTGCTCCAGGCGCTGCGAATGCTGGGCGGCGAGCTGCCTCGCCACCCCGCCGGGCATGCGCACCACCAGGGGCATGGGAAACTGGCCGCCGGACATGAAGGGGATCTTGGCCGCCATGTTGATGATGGCGTCCAGGGCCAGGAGGGCGAAATTGATGGTCATGATCTCCACCACGGGACGCAGCCCCACCAGCGCCGCCCCCACGCCGAGGCCGGTGAAACTGCTCTCGGATATGGGGGTGTCGCGCACGCGCCACTCGCCATAGCGGGCATACAGGCCCTCGGTGACGCGGTAACTGCCGCCGTACAGCCCCACGTCCTCGCCCAGCACGATCACATCGTCATCGGCGGCCAGCTCGGCGTCCAGGGCGCGGTTGAGGGCCTGCCAGTACAAACATGCATCATTCTTCACAGCAGCACCTCCCCGTGGCGGTTGCAATCCAGCGCGGCGCGCGCGTCCTCCATGGCGGGCTCGGGGCTGTTTTCCGCGAAGGCCACCGCCGCCTCCACCTCGGCGGCCACCGCGGCCTTCATGGACTCGAAGGCCTCTTCGTCGAGATGGCCGTCGCGGCCCAGTTGCGCCGCGAGCCGCCCCACATGATCGGCCGGGATCCGCGCCGCGGCGGCCTCGTCCATGCCGGCCTCGGCCATGGCCACGTCGATGGGATCGCCCCTGCGCTCATAGGCCTGCACTTCCGCCCGCGGCCGGTAATGGCCGGCATCGGCCATGGAATGACCGCGGAAGCGGTAGGTCTCGAACTCCAGGAGCTGCGGGCCGTTGCCCGCCCGCACCTGGGCGAGGGCCTCGCCGCTGGCGTGGTATACCGCCAGCACATCCATGCCGTCCACCCGCCGCGCCGGGACGTGGTAGGCGCAGGCGCGCTTGTGGACCTCGGGAACCGCTGAATGGCGGTGGATCTCGGTGCCGATCTGGTAGTGATTGTTCTCACAGACGAACAGCACCGGCAGGCGCCACAGGGCCGCCATGTTGAGGCTCTCGTGGAAGGTGCCCTGGTTGACGGCGCCGTCCCCGAAGAAACAGATCACCGCCTCGGGCAGCTCGCGCAGGGCAATGGCGTAGGCAATGCCGATGGCGACGGGGAAGGTCTCTCCGACGATGGCATACCCGCCCATGAAGCGGCGCTCCCGGTCGAACAGGTGCATGGAACCGCCCATGCCGCCACTGCAGCCGTCCTTGCGGCCAAACAGCTCCGCCATCACGGCGCCGGGGGACAGGCCCCGCGCCAGGGCATGGACATGCTCGCGGTAGGTGGAGACGACGTAGTCCGCGGGTTCCGCGGCGTGCAGCACGCCGACGCCCACCGCTTCCTCACCGGGATAGAGATGCAGGAACCCGCCGATGTTGCCCTTGGCGTATTCCTCGGCCGCCCGTTCCTCGAAGGCGCGCGCCAGCAGCATGTCGCGCAGCATCTTTTTCAGCAGCTCCGTCATCCCATGGCCCTCGCGTTGCGGCACTTTGTCGGCTACACGGTAACACCCGCCACCCCTTTCATCCGTAACCCAGGTTACAGAATCATGCGCCTCCGCGAACCACCGCCGGAAATCCCGCGCGGGTCATCACGCCGCCATCAGCTCATTCTGTCCGCGTAGCGGCCATAGAACCATTTCATGATGAAGGGCGGCAGCAACGTGGTGAGGGCAATGACGATCACCATCCCGGCGTGGACCTCGGCGCTGAAAATCCCCCCCACCCGGCCCAGTTCCGCGAAGATCAGCCCCACCTCGCCACGGGGCGTCATGGCCAGGCCGATGGCCCAGCGCGAGGCCCACGGCTCATCGATGAGAAAGGCCCCGGCCAGCTTGCCGATCACCGCCGCGGCCAGCAGGGACAGGGAAAACCACCAGATGAAAGGCGATCCCCAGTCGATCTCGCGCAGGCTGAGGGAAAGGCCGACGAAGACGAAGAAGATGGGCGTGAACAGGTGCACGATGGGGCGCATCTGCACCTCGATGCGCTCGGCGAACCGCTGGTCGGCGTGCAAGGCGACGCCCAGGGGGAGAAAGAAGCGCCGTGACAGGGCCAGTCCCGCGGCAAATCCGCCCAGCAGCTCCGGCGCGCCCAGGGCATTGGCCAGCCAGGCGAAGAACAATACCAGGGACACGATGGTGGTGGGCAGCAGGCCGGGGATCTCGCTCACCTCGTCGAAGCGCTTGATGACCAGTGAAATCAACTTGGCCGCGACAGGCGCCAGAATGAAAAAGGCGCCCACGAATACCAGCACCTTGCCGGCGCTGAGCAGGCTGACGCCGCCCCCGAGGGAGAATTCGTAGAGCAGGGCCAGCAAGACCACCCCCAGCACATCGTCCAGTACCGCCGCGCCCAGCACGATCTGGCCTTCCGGCGCCTGCTGGCGCTTGAGATCCGACAACACCCGCACGGTGATCCCGATGCTGGTGGCCGTGAGCGTGCCGCCGATAAACAGGGAGACCAGGAGGGGAAAGCCGAACACCCAGTATCCCAGGCCGAACCCCAGCGCCAGGGGAACCCCGAAGCCGCACAGCGCCACCACCAGGGACTTGGCGCCCGTGCGCACCAGGCGCTTGATATCCGTGCCCAGCCCGACCTCGAAGAGCAACAGAATGATGCCGATCTCAGCCATCAGCTTGATGGCCTCGGCGGGCTCGATCCAGCCCAGCAGGCTCGGCCCCAGCACCACGCCGGCCAGCAGTTCGCCAATGACGGCCGGCGCCTGCATGCGCACGGCCAGCTCCGCGAATATGCGCGCCGTCAGGAGAATGACCAGCAGATTCAGGAAAAAATCATGTGTCTCCATCTACGCCCTCCTGCCTGGCCGGGAGTGGCACTCAGGCCTGTTTCCTGGCCGCGCCTTTGCGCCTGCGCGGTTTTCCCGGCGAGCCGCGGAACAGCCACTCGCGGGCCACGGTGGTAATGGCCGACACGGCGGGGTGGGAGATCTTGCGCTCCACCGAGATGGCATAGAACTGTTCCCGCACCTCATCGGTGCTGCCGAAGGCCACCACGTCATATTGTTTCTCCACTTCCCCGGCGATGGGGGAAGGCGCCACGAAGGCGCCGGCGCCCGCCCTGCCAAAGGCCTTCATCAGCGCGCTGTCGTCGAACTCTCCCACGATCTGGGGATGAATATGCAACTTGTCAAACCATTGCAGGAGGCGGCTGCGCACCACCGTGGTTTCACCCGGCAGCAACATGGGCGCCCCGCCGAGGCTGAAGGGAAAATCCTTGCGCAGGCGCCGCGCCAGGGCGGACGGGGCGAAAAAGGTGACACCGCAGTCACCCAGGGAATGATTGAACCCGCGCACGTTCACCCCCGGGGGAATGGGGCCATCGGCAATGACCAGGTCGACGTGATGCACCGCCAGTTCCGCCAGCAGGGCATCCAGGGCGCCCTCGCGGCAGATGATACGCACCGGCTCCTGAAGCTGCAGGGCGGGCGCCAGCAGGCGGTAGGCGATGGACTTGGGCACCACGTCCGCCACGCCCACCTTGAACATGAGCGGCCGCCCCCCCGGCAGGCTGCGCACCATCTCCTCCAGTTCCCCGCCCAGGGAGAAGATCTCGTCCGCGTAGCTCAAGGCGAGCCTGCCCGTTTCCGTGAGTTCCAGGCTGCGGCCCACCCGCGAGAACAGGGCCTCCCCGAGGTTCTCCTCCAGCAGGCTGAGCTGGCCGCTGATGGTCTGGGGTGTCAGATGCAGCCTTTCGCTGGCGCGGGCGATACTGCCCTCCTTGGCCACCACCCAGAAATAGTGGAGATGCTTATAGTTGATCATGGCGCTCACCTGATTCGGTAAAAACGAATATTATAGCAACAATAATCGACTTTTTCTTACACTTCAATAACCCTATGATTCTTGTACGAGAATAGCCTGGAACATATCCCTGGGCAGGGGGAGGACGAAAAGATACACCATGATAGCGGGGACCGTACTCTATGCCGTCGCGACCTACCTGCTCATGCTGGCGGCCTTTTACCATGCCCGCGTCAGGAAATTTCATGTCCCGGTCATGATCGCGATCATGATCAGCGACCTGTTGTTTCCTTTCTATCTCGTCGCGACGCGCGACTGGTACCAGCGCCTGATCGTACACGAGGACATTCTCACATTCGGCGTCTGGATGCATCTGGGCGCGGTGGTATCCCTCTTCGTGCTCTATGTCCTGCAGATCCAGGCAGGGCTGGCACTGGTACGCGGCGGGGAGACGGAACGCACCCGGAAAGATCATCGCGCCCAGGGCAAGACGATCCTGATCATCAGGGCGTTCGTGATTTTCACCGGCGCCCTCCTGGTGCCGGGCGCGGAATCCGAAGGCGAGGCCGAGGAGATCTGAAAGGCATGCATTCCAAAGAAAACGGGAGCAGCGCATCCCAGGCGGTCAATTCAGGCGCCGCGGACGAACGCGGCCTTATCAAGTTCCTGCTGGTATCCGTCACCTCCTTTTTCATAGGCACGGTCCACGGCGTGCTGCAGATACAGCCGCCCATACGCGCCTGGCTGGATTCCATCGGCAGTCCCTACGGCGGACCCGGACACATGATCGACCCTCTGGCCCATGCCCATATCAACGTCGTGGGCGGCGTGGTGCTGCTGTGCATGGCGGTCACCTACTATCTCCTGCCCCGCATTTCGGGAAAGCCGCTTTTCTCCCGGCGCCTGGTCGAACACACATTCTGGTGGACCACCCTGGGCATCGCCGGTTTCTATACCACCCTGATGGTCTTCGGCTACATCGAGGGCGAGCTGCTGTTGCAGGGAGACACCGTGGGCATGGAGGAGGTGCATCAGGTCTATACCCCCATCATCGCGGTGGTCGCCACCGTGATGGGCATCGGTTTCTGGATATTTTTTGCCAACGTCTTCATGACGGCGAGGACTATTTTCAGCAGAAAATCACCATGACAATCTGGCAGGGGAGGTTCGCAATGAACAACGAATACTGGCTGGTCATGCTCGTGCTGCTCACTTTCACTGTCGCGGTCAACATCGCGCTCGTCGAATAGCGGCACGCCGCCATGAGATCGGTATTTTCGAATGCCGATAAAGAAATATTCGACTTTTTCTATTTTACAAAAGACCCTATCTTTGTCATAGCCAACAAAACGCGGGAGGTCATCATGCAAATTGACATCCAGGCACGCAGTTTCCCCCTGACGGAAGCCCTGCGGCGCCATATCCGGCGCCGCCTGGGCTTCGTCCTCAGCGCGCGGGATGAGTACATCCAGCGCATCGTGGTACGGCTGTCGGACATCAACGGCCCCCGAGGCGGCGCCGACAAGTGCTGCCACATACAGGTGGTGCTCAATCACCTGCCGGACGTGGTCATCAAGGATACGGAAGCGGACCTCTATGCCGCCATCGACCGCGCCGTGGACCGCGCCGGGCGCACTGTGGGACGGCGCGTGGAGCGCCAGCGGCTCAAGATGCGTTCGGGCGTCGCGCACGGACAGATCGTGCGCATCTGAGCCGGCGCGCGCCAGAGATATTTTTCTAAACCAACCGGAACAAGCAACAGGAGAACATCGCCATGAATCCATCGCTGATGAATTCCACGACCACACGCAGCCAGGAATCCATCCTGGCCACCAACAAGGTTATCCGCAACACTTACGTCCTGCTCTCCATGACCCTGCTCTTCAGCGTCGTGACCGCGGGGATCTCCATGGTCATGAATCTGCCCCATCCCGGCCTGCTGCTGACCCTGGCCGGCTATTTCGGCCTGCTGTTCGCCACCGCGAAATTCCGCAACAGCAGCCTGGGGCTGGTGTTCGTCTTCGCCCTCACCGGCTTCATGGGATACACCCTGGGCCCCATTCTCAACGCCTATCTGTCCCTGCCCAACGGCAATCAGCTCGTCATGACGGCCCTGGGCGGCACGGGCGCCATCTTTCTGGGTCTTTCCGCCTACGCCCTCACCACGCGCAAGGACTTCAGCTTCATGGGCGGCTTTCTCATCGCCGGCATCCTGGCGGCCTTTCTGGGCGGCCTGGGAGCGGTGATCTTCGCAATGCCCGTCTTGTCCCTGGCCATCTCCGCCATGTTCGTGCTGCTGATGGCGGGCTTGATCCTGTATCAGACCAGTGAGATCATTCATGGTGGCGAAACCAATTACATCATGGCCACCGTGACGCTCTATGTATCCATTTTCAACCTGTTCACCAGCCTGCTGCACCTGCTGGGCGCCATGAGCGGCGGCGACGACTGACCGCACGCGGACAAGGAGGAAAATCCATGGCGCTGGTGCAAATCCGTGACATGCTGGCCCATGCCCGGCGCAACGGCTATGCCGTGGGGGCATTCAGGATACACGGCCTCGAATACCTGGACGGCGTCCTGCAGGCCGGTGAGCGCCTGCATGCGCCACTGATCCTCACTCTCTCCGCCGCGCCCGACGGCTCGCGCGGCCTCGCGGCCCTGATGGCGGCGGCGGAACATGCCGCCGCCGAGTCGCCGGTGCCGGTGGCCCTCCACCTCGCGGACTGCGCCACGCCGGCTGAAGCCACCCGGGGCATCAATCGCGGGTGCAACAGCATCGGCGTCATTCTGAGGCGCGACGCGCCACACAGCGATACCCGGCTTGCCCGGCAGGTGGCCGGCATGGCCCATGCCTGCGGCGTGCCCGTCACCGCGGCCATGGCCACGCCCGCCGGCGTGGAGGACGCCCGGCGCTTCGCCGTGGATACCGGCATCGATTTCCTGGCCATCCCGGACGGCAGCCTGGGCGGGGTGGCGGAGTTTCTGCAAGGCGCGGGCACGCCTCTGAACACCCCCCTGTGCATCCCGGGGGATCAGGAGCTGGACAGCGCCCTGCTGTCGCGGCTGATCACCCATGGGGTGGGCCGTGTGGATTTTGACACGGTGCTGACCCGGGCCGCCTCCGCGCATCTGCGCCGCGCCTCCACCCCCGGGGCCGCTTCGGCCCGCGGCCCGGCGTCCGGCCTGCGCGACACCATCGCCCAGGCGGCGGAACAGTGCCTGGAGTACTGCGGGTGCAGCGGCCGCGCGGCGGAAGTGCTGCAGCACGCCACTCCGTGGGCGCCGGTGGAGCACGTGATCATCTACAATGTCAGCGGTATCAGCGAGCAGGATACCGAGGCCATGATGGCCGAGGGACGGCGCGTGCTGGGCGCCATCCCCGGCGTGCGCAGGGTCGTCACCGGCGCCGCGGTCAAGGACAAGGCCGCGTACAAATACTGCTGGATCGTCACCTTCGTCCACCCCGATGTCATCGACAGCTACCGGGAGCATCCCGCTCACGTGGCCTTTGCCGACAATCTGTTCCGCCCCGTTGCCGGGGAACGCATCAGTATCGACTATCAGACCTCCCGCGGCCAGCCGCCCGCTCAGGCGAAAATCATGCGCCGCCGCAATATGCGGTAGACCCACATCTTCACCGCGTCGTTGACCAGAAACCAGGCCAGGGCGTAGGCCCAGATCCACAGGGCGTATTCCCAGCCGATGGGCGTGATCATGAAGCCGTACACGGCGATCAGGGTGCCCAGTATTTCCGTGCCGAAGGTGGCCCAGAACAACAGGGGGGACGGCCACGGGCGCTGCCAGAACCAGCCTTCCGAGCGCGTGATATAGAGCGTGCTGTGCCCGGCGATGATCAGCTTGAGAAACAGCAGCGAGCGAATCAGATCCTCGGAAACCCCCTTCTCCTGCAGGATGAAAAACAGCACGAAGGAAGACACCACCCCGGTGGTGCCCAGGACGGTGGAAACCGTCAGCAGCTCCGTCATATTCCAGCGCACGGGCGCCTTGTGCACCCGGGTATGGTCGTAGGCGATGGCCAGAATGGGAATATCGTTGAGCAGGGCCAGCAGGATGATCATCAGGGCCGTGATGGGATAGAAATCGAAAATGACGATGGACAGGGTCATGAAGAGAATGATGCGAATGGTCTCGGCGATGCGGAAGGTGGCGTAACTCTTCATGCGCGCGAAGGTGATGCGCGCCTGGCGCAGGGCGTCGTTGATCACGGACAGGCCGGGCGCGGTGAGGATCACGTCGGCGGCGGCGCGGGCGGCATCGGTGGCGTTGGAGACGGAAAAGCCGCAGTCGGCCTTTTTCAGGGCCGGGGCGTCGTTGACCCCGTCACCGGTCATGGCCACGATATGGCCGCCTTTCTGCAGGGTGTCGACGATGCGGTACTTGTCCTCCGGCACCACCTCGGCAAAGATATCCACCTCCTCGATCATTTCGATAATGGCCGATTCGTGGCTGTGGATGAATTCCCGATCCAGCAGGCGGGTGTCATAGAGTTCCCGCACCTGCTCCATGACACTGGCCGCGAAGCGCCTTGCCTCCTTGAGGGGCACGTCTCCCTTGAGCTGGCGGTATATGACCGTGGTCAGCACCTCCACCAGGCCCAGCAGCTCGTTGGCGCCCGAACCTGAAAGCTGCGCTGAGCGGATGGCGCGCTGTTCCAGATTGAGAAGCCGCCCCACTTCCCTGGCGATGGCCACGTTGTCGCCGGTCACCATCTTGACCTGCACCCCCAGTTCCCGCATCTCGGCGATCACCTGCCGGGAGTCCTCGCGCGGCGGATCATAGAGCGGTATCAGGCCGGCCAGGCGCAGGGGCCCCTCCCCTTCCCGGCGCCCCACCATGAGGGTGCGGTATCCCTTGGCGGCCAGCAGATCCACCGTGGCGCCAAGATCCCGCGCGGCTTCGTCATCCAGGTCCGCCATGGCCATCAAAACCTGGGGGGCTCCTTTCACCGCGACAAAACGCCCGTCATCGCACTCTATCGCGGCCTCGGTGCGCTTGCGCACCGGATCGAAGGGAACAAAAGAGACCTGGCGGCAGCCGCTCCAGTCGAGGTCGGGCATGCGCGCCTCGATATAGCGGAAGATGGGCTGTTCCACGGGATCCCTGTTTTCCGGCTTCGAGGCCAGCGCGGCCAGCCGGAACAGCTCGCGCTCGCTGAAATCCCCGAGCATCACGGGCTCTGAAACCTCCATTTCATTCCGGGTGAGCGTGCCGGTCTTGTCGGAGCAAAAGACATCCACCCCCGCCAGTTCCTCGATGGCCGTCAGCTTGGAGACGATGGCCTGGCGCCGCGCCAGATTCACCGCCCCCACGGCCATGGTGACGGACAACACGGCCGGCAAGGCCACGGGTATGGCCGCCACCGTCAGCACCAGGGCGAAGCGGGCGATCTCAAGAAATGGCTCATGACGGAACAGGGCCACCATGACGATGAGCAAGACGAGCACCAGGGTGATCAGGATAAGAAAGTTGCCGATCTGCATGACCATCTTCTGGAAGTGGCTGCGCTCCTCCAGTTGCGCAGTGGCCACCAGGGACACCACCGTCGAGAAGTTGGTCCGCATGCCCGTGTTGACCACCAGCGCGCGCATTTCGCCCTGCTTGACGACCGTGTTGGCATAGGCCACATCCCCCGCCCGCCTGGTGGCGGGCAGCGACTCTCCCGTGAGCACGGACTGATCCACCAGCAGGTAGTCACCATCCAGAAGCCGCACATCCGCGGGCACGACATCCCCAATTCTGAGCTTGATGACATCGCCCGGCACCAGTTCCCGCACCGGGACATGCTGGAACCAGCCATCCCGCAACACCGTGGCCTTCTTGGCCAGATGCTGCTTCAGGGCCTGCAGGGCGTTCAGGGCGCGGCGTTCCTGCATGAAGTCCAGCCCCGCGTTGACCAGCAACATGAGCGTGATAATGGCAAAATCTTCCCATTTCCGCACAATGGCCGACAGCAGCGCCGCCACTTCGATCATCCAGGGAATCGGCCCCCAGAACCGGCGCGCGATACGGTGCCATAACGGCTCCTCCCGCTCCTCGATCTCGTTGGGACCATACCTGTCCAGGCGCAAGGAAGCCTCCCGCGCGCTCAGCCCCCGTTGCACATCCGCTCCCAGGCTTTCGATGGTCTTGTTCAGGGGCTGGGCGGCGAATTCATCCGTTTTCATGTTCATATCGGCGCTTCCTTCCTATCCCAGATGAATGGCCAGGTCCGTTGCGCGGCCGCGCGCCATCTGGTCGTGGGCATCCGCCACGCACGCCTCGCTGCCTTCGATCACCACCAGGCATCGCGCCGCGCGCAGGGCGGCCTCATAGCGGGCGATGCTTTCCCGCGGAACACTGAGGCGATACAGCGCCTCTCCCAGCAGGGTGCCGCCGCCAGCGCCCCCGACCGTCCGCGTGGCTTGCGCAAAACGCTCCGCCAGCGCCCCCACCGCCATGACCATCCCCAGCGGAGGCATCGATATCAGGGCGGTTGCCGGGAAGCGCGCCTGGAGGACATGCCAGCAATCCGCCCCGTCACCGACGAAGCGCAGGCATCCCCCACCGCCGCAACAGGCGCCCACGCCGGGCATGCGCGCGCATCCCACCACCGACAGCCCGCCGTCATCCCCGCCGAACGCCTGCACGGCCGCCCTCGCGCCCGGCAGTTGATCAAAAACGGCGATACAACAGTTCTCGACGGCCATATCACGCCCCTGCTGCCTTCTTCTTAATCACTATGCGCCTGGCCAGGAACAGAATCTGCAACCTGGGTTACACCCGGCCGGCTCGCGGCGGCTGAGCGCGTTGGATATCGTTGCCGGGTGATCAGTGGGAGGTGGGCGTGGTCTTGAGGGGCAGTTCTTCCGCGCGCTTCGCCAGTTCCTGCAGGGCCTCCACTTCGAGATGTCCGCGGTGGGCATCGATAATGCCCTCCTGCTTCCAGTGCTGAAGCTGGCGGTTGACCACCACCCGCACGCTGCCGATCATGTCGGCGAGGGATTCGTGGGACAGGTCGTTGATCAGGCGCGGCGTCGCATGATCGCCCCTGGAAGGGGAGGGGTCCACGTGACGCAGGATGAGCCGCGCCAGGCGCGCCTCGGTGTCGTGCAGGGCGAGGTCCGCCGCCAGCCCCGCGAGGCTGGCCATTTTCTCGCCCAGGTAGGGCAACAAGGCGCGATTGAACTCGGGATGATCGTACAGCCATTGCCGGGCCTGCTCCATGGGCAGGCTGAGCAGGGAGACATCGTCCAGGGTCTCCAGCATGACCTCGTGAGGCTTGCCATCCAGGAGGCTGAACAGGCAGAAGGGATCGCCCGGCCCCAGCAGGAACAGCGTGATGACGCGGCCCGTTTCCTCATTGCTGCGGCTCAGGCGCACCCGTCCCGACAGCAGGATATGAAAACGCCGCCAGGTTTCTTCCATGGGCAGCAGGCGGCGCCGCTTCCAGGTCTCACGGCGGCAGCGCCCGATCATGTCGGTCAACAAGGCGTCGTCCAGGGAGGCGAACAGGGGAGAAGACTTGAGGCAATTCAGGGTTTCCGCGAAATAGGGCGAATCCGGCTTCATGGGGCCGCTGGCGCCTCTTCACCCGGCGCCGTCAGGCCACCCTGCCGCTCGACAAGGGCCTTCACTTCCTCTCCGCCGAGCACCTCCTTCTCCTCCAGGCTGGCCGCCACGGCGTCCAGCGCCTCGCGGTTGGCGGTGAGGATTTCACTGGCCCGCTGGCGCCCTTCCTCCACCAGCGCCCGCACCTCGGCATCGATGAGGCGGGCGGTCTCCTCGCTGTAATTGCGTTCCTCCGCCGTCTGATCCAGAAAGCGCAACTGCTGGCGCCGCCCCCAGGTCAGAGGCCCCAGCTTGTCGCTCATGCCCAATTGGGTCACCATGCCACGGGCGATTTCCGATGCCCGCTCCAGGTCATTGGCGGCTCCGCTGGAGACATTCCCGAAGACGATCTCCTCGGCCACCCGGCCGCCCAGCAGGATGGCGATCTGGTCCCTCAGCTCCTGCTCCGTCGACAGAAATTTCTCCTCCACGGGCAACTGCAGGGTATAGCCCAGGGCCGCCACCCCGCGGGGGATGATGGACACCTTGTGCACGGGTTCCCCGGTGGGCACGCCCATGGCCACCAGGGTATGTCCGGATTCATGAAAGGCCACGCGGCGTTTCTCGGCGGCACTCAGGGCGCGATTCTTTTTTTCGGGACCCGCGATCACCCTGTCGATGGCCGCCTCGAAGTCAGCCATGGTGACGGCCTCGTGACCGTGGCGCACGGCCAGGATGGCGGCCTCGTTGGCGATATTGGCCAAGTCGGCGCCCACGAAACCGGGCGTGCGCTGGGCCACCACCTGTAGATCCACGTCTCCGGCCAGCTTCATGTTGCGGGTGTGGATGCCGAGAATGGCGACCCGGGCCTCCAGGTCCGGCTTGTCCACGACGATCTGGCGGTCAAAGCGTCCCGCCCGCAACAAGGCCTTGTCGAGAATCTCCGGGCGGTTGGTGGCCGCCATGACCACCACGCCCACGGACGGATCGAAGCCGTCCATTTCCGTGAGAAGCTGGTTGAGGGTCTGCTCGCGCTCGTCGTGCCCCCCGCCCCCCACGGGCGATATGCCCCGCGCCGCGCCAATGGCGTCCAGCTCGTCGATGAATACGATGCAAGGCGCCTTCTGCCGCGCCTGCTCGAACAGCTCGCGCACCCGCGCCGCGCCCACGCCCACGAACATCTCGATGAACTCGGAGCCGCTGATATTGAAAAAGGGCACATGGGCCTCTCCGGCCACGGCGCGGGCCAGCAGGGTCTTGCCCGTGCCCGGCGGACCCGCCAGCAGTATGCCCTTGGGCGCGTGGCCGCCCAGCCGCTGTATGACCTCGGGATCCTTGAGAAAGGCGATGGTCTCGGCAAGCTCCGTCTTGGCCTCGTCCGCCCCCGCCACATCCTTGAAGGTCACCTTGACGTCGCCCTCGGCATGGATGCGGATGCGGTTGCCGATATTCAGAAATCCCTTGCCCGCCGTTCCCATGCGCTTGCCCAGCCAGGCCCACAGCAGAAACAGAAGGCCAAAGGGCAGCACCCAGCCGAATACGAAGTTGCTCAGCCAGTTGCTGCTCTGGCGCACGGTGTACTTGACGCCCTTCTCCTCCAGTTCCCTGGCCAGGTCGTTGTTCCACAGCGGCACCGTGATGAAATGGCGTCCCCGGCCCGTGCGGGGATCGACCTCCTTGAGCGAGCCGGTAATGACGCGATCCGTCACCACGGCCTCGGTGACCTGCCCCTGGTCCACCAGTTGCAGAAATTCGCTGTAGGGTATCTCCATCTGCTGGCTGTGCTCGAAGCCCCGCCACATGTAGAGGGAGATCAGGATGAATACCACATAGATCCACATCACCGAGCCGGGTTTCTGCCAGAAACCCCGTCCCGGCCTGAAATTGCTGGGCTTGTTGATATCGATCTCCGGTTCCCTGGACGGTTTGTCAAAATCCGATTTCTTCATGCTGTCAGCCCCCGCCGTCCTGCCTGCCCCGACCGCTACTGTATCACTAAAAACAGCGCACTGTTACCACGGCGGATATTGAGCAGGATGCCCCGCCCGCTTTTCTCGGCGGCGCGGCGCACATCGTCAACGGTTTTCACCGCTTGCCGGTTCACGGACACGATGATATCCCCCGGACGCAGGCCGGCCCGCGCGGCGGGACTGCCGCGCTTCACGTCGATCACCTGCACCCCTTCCACGCGCCCGGCCAGGGGATGGCCGGGATCGATCATGCCCAGGTAGGCGCCGGACAACATGCGCGTGAGGCCGGCATCCTCGGCGCTGGTCTTCTCGGGGGCGGCGATGCGGGCGTGCATGGTGCGCCTGCGGCCGTCACGGATGATATCCAGATCGACGCGCTCGCCGATGCGCATCAGACCGATGGCGTTGCGCAACTGCGCCGAGCTGTACACGGGCTTGCCATTGATGGCGACCACCACGTCGCCCACCTTCAGCCCTGCCTTATCAGCAGCGGAGCCTTCCATGACCTGGGTGATGACGGCCCCCCGGCCGGAATCCAGCTCCAGGGCCTGCGCCAGATCCGGCGTCACATCCTGCGCCAGCACGCCCAGCCGGCCTCGGCGCACCTCACCGTATTCGATGAGTTGATCCATGATGCTGCGCGCCATGTTGCTGGGAATGGCGAAACCGATGCCCACGTTTCCTCCGCTGGGCCCGACGATGGCCGTATTGATGCCCACCAGCCTGCCATCCAGGTCCACCAGCGCCCCGCCGGAGTTGCCGGGATTGATGGAGGCGTCGGTCTGAATGAAGTTCTCATAGCCTTCAATGCCCAGGCCCGAACGCCCCAGGGCGCTGACGATGCCCGAGGTCACGGTCTGCTCCAGGCCGAAGGGGTTGCCGATGGCCACGACGAAATCCCCCACCTGGAGGGTGTCGGAATCCGCCATTTCCAGTTCCCTCAGCCCCCGGGCATCGATGCGTATCACGGCCAGATCCGCCGCGGGATCCTTGCCCACCACCTCGGCCTCGAACTGGCGCTTGTCAAACAGGGTCACCGTGATCTCATCGGCGTCACGGATGACATGATGGTTGGTGAGAATGTATCCATTGCGTGCATCCACGATCACCCCGGAACCCAGGGACTGGCGCACCTGCTCCCGCGGCGTGTCGGGGATATTGAAAAAACGCCGGAAGAAGGGATCGTTGAACAGGGGGTTCTGCTGGATGCGCACATGGGAGCGGGTGGAAATGTTCACCACCGCGGGGGTCACCTCCTTGAGCATGGGCGCGAGGGTCGGGCGCCCGTTGCCGTCGGCCAGCATGGGCGGGGCGGCCGGGCTCCCTTGTGACCAAAACAGGAATACGGACAGCAGAATCAGTATTGAGCATTTTGTTTTTCCGGTTTTCATGTCCGTACTCCTTCGATTTTCCAATGGATTCATTATCAACCCGCATCCCCGCCGGCATCCTTGCCCTCGTTCCCGGATGGGTCTGCAGCAGCCTTCTCATTCTCCTCTTCCCCGTCTCCGGTCTCCACCAGTTTGTCGCGCGTCATGTCCTCCACGGGGGACAGGCGCCACGACGCCACCTTGAAACGCTCCTTGCGGTCCGAACGGGTCAGGAGATAGTCGGCGCCCTTGACAGGCGTCAGCTCATAGCGCAGGGGCGCTCCCGATTCCCGCTCCAAGGTGAAGGACCACGCCTCCTTTTCTTCGTCCCGCTCGGGCTGCGCGCCGGCGCCGAACAGGCCGTCGATCTGGAGCGCCGCCAGCCTGCCCACCAGGTCGTCCGCGTCCTTTTCCCGCATTTTCTCATCATCCCCAAGGTCCGCCAGGCGCCAGGCGCCATCCTCGTACAGCAGGGTGTACTCCGGCATCTCCACGCGCGTGACGTCGGCCACCGGCACCTCCAGGACGTTTCTGTCGATCCAGTCGTCTGACCTGGTGTTGGCCTCGAAGAGGGAGAAATTCACGGCGACGACCACGTTGTCATCCGCGGCGCGGGCGTGGACCTTGCGGAAGCCGGGCGAGGTGCCGAAATAGGCCTGCGCCAGGGTATTCCCGTCCTTGATCAGGGTGACGCGCCGCTCGAATTCCCCGTCGGCCACCTTGAAGCGGCTCAGGGCGCCAGCGGTGGTGGCCACCGGCCATCCCTTTCTCAATTGCGCCAGCTTCTCCAGGAGGGCGCTCACCTTGCCCTGATCCGCCACGAAGCCATCCAGGCCGGGTAACCGCCACTGTCCCTCCACCTTGCGCAACTCGAGCGCGCCGTCCGGGGACTCGATGCGCATCTCCGTCACCAGCGCCGGCTCGAAGGTCAACAATTTTTCCTCGGGCTCGAAGGCGGCGAACTCGTCCTGCCCCCGGAACAGCGCCGCCGCCAGGCCGATCTGCACCACAAGCACCACACCGAGAATGGCGATCCACTTCTTCATTGCTCAGGCCCTCCCCTCATGCAAACCATCGAGCATTTCCTGGTAATAGTGCTGCCTGCGCAGCCGCAAGGTATGCCGCACCAGCCACACCAGGATCAGCCCGGACAGGGCCAGGCCGTAATTGAGGTACTCCCAGAAGCGCTGGCCATCGCGGTTCAGGGGGGCCAGGGTGCGGGAGAAATGCCCGCGTCCGCGGATACCGAGCAGCGCACGCTCCTCCAGTGACCAGTCGACGGCATTGGCGGCCAACTGCACGGGATTGAGATAGCGGCTGCGCAGCGCGGCCGACGCCAGTTCCAGCACCTCGTCGCTGAGGAAGCTGCTGGAGGCGAACAGTATGATGCGTCCCGATTCAGGGGATTTCTCGATCACCCGCCCGATGCGCAACATGGAGGACTCGTCCCCGTCCCCGGCCGCTTCCTCATCGCCCTTCTTCTCCTCATCGCCTGCTTCGGCCTCCTCCAGCAGGGGAGACTCCTCTCCCTTGAAGAATGACTCGAAGCGGCCTTCCACCGCCACGGCCAGCACCTGGCGGCCCGCATCGCTGCCCGCGGGAAATCCCAGGGCGCCATGGGCGCGGAAATCCGGCTGCAGATTGAGACTGTCCGACAGCCATGAGCGGGGCGAGCTGTACAACAGGGGCGTCACCGCGCGGCCACGGTTCTTCTCCATGTCAATGACCACGGGCGATGCCCAGTTGAAGGTCAATTGCTCGATGCCCGCCAGCAGGCCGCTGTCGCGGTCCAGGCCATCCTCCCGGATATCGATGAAATAGGGGTAGTCCACCATGCGCAGCTCCTGCACAGTGAAACCGCCGAGATTGCGCTGGATGGGTATGGGAAAGGCGCTGTTCTGTGGATCCAGCACCATGGTTTCCTTGATGGTGAGGCCGTTATGGGCCAGCCACTGCGAAAGCCCGCTGTCCTGTTTCCGCGCCGCGAGAACGCCGCGCATGGTGATATCGAACGGCGAGGTGGCCAGCACCACCGTGCCGCCCTCCATGAGAAACTGATCCACGGCGAACAACTGCTTCCTGTCCAGGGATTCGGGCGCCACCACCATCAACAGGTCGGCCTCGGGCGGCACTTGCCCGTTCTTGAGATCGGTGGCGCGGACGTTGTGCTCTTCCCTCAGCTTGTCGCGCAGCCAGTTGAACTGCTTGCCCCCGCCAGGCATGCCGAACTGGGGCAGGGATTGGCCCGCTGGCGGGGTATACAGCGCCACGGTCTTGAGGAATCCCCGCGAGAAGCGCTTCAGCCCGGCGTCGATGCCGCGCCGGAGGCCGGCCTTGTCCAGGGATTCCGGCAGGGGGATGACCACCACCTGATCATCACCGGCCAGGGTCATGTAAAACCAGAAGGTGTTGGGATCGAGGAGTCCCGCCGCCATGGGGCGGAAGCCGAAATCCTGCTCGATCTGCCTCGCGACCGCGCCGCCGTCGGCATCGGGGTCCAGCCATTCCACGCGCAGCTTGCCTCCCGCCTCCTCGCGCAGTTCCTCGACCACCTCCTGGAGATCCTTCTTCAGCGCCGCCAGTTGTTCCGGGAGCCTGTCATCCGGGGAGAGGTAGCCGCGAAAGGTCAATGACTGGTTGATGTTCTCAAACAACTGCCCGGCGCCCTGATAGCCCAGCAGCACTTTCTTGATGGCGCGGGTGATATCGTATTCCGGATTGCGCAGTTCCACATCGAGATCGCTCTCGCTCTGGGCCTTCACCTCGATGAGATCGCGGAAACCCAGGGTCTCGAACTGGTCGCCGTATTTCACCAGGACATCGAAATAGGAATTGACCACCCCCGCCTGGTACTTGCTGGCGATCTGAAAGGGCACCGGGCGGATGCCGTATTTCTGCCCCGCTTCCTGTTCGAGATCGGGATGCTCCTGGGGGTCGATGAACTCCACGCGCACCTTGCCGCGCCCCGCCACCGCATACTCCTCCAGAAGATCCCGCAGGCGCGGCACCAGGGGCGCCAGCAGGGGATGGGTCTGGGCGCTGAAATAGCCGCGGATCAACAGGGGCTCGCGCAGGCGCGACAGATAACCGCGGGTGGTGTCGGAGATGGAATAGATATTCCCTTCCGTGATGTCCGCGCGCGCCCAGCCGATGGGCTGCAGCCACAAATTGGCGGCCAGCAGGTTGGCGGCCAGCAGCAACGTCACCGCGCCCCACTGGCGGTGTCGGCTGTTGGAGGGGTTGCCCGCCCAGCGCAGGCGCTCCAGGGCAAAGATATTGAGCGTCAGGAACAGGCCGCCCAGGCTCAGGTAGTAATAGAGATCCCGGGCATCGATCACCCCGCGGGTGATGGACTCGAAACGCGAGCCGCTGCCCAGGAGTTGCAGCAGTTCACCCACGCGGGTGCCGAACAATGCCGTCAGGGTTTCCGAGCCCAGCAGGTAGAAGATGCCGCACACCAGGACGGTGACGATGAGGCTGACGATCTGGCTGTCGGAGCGGGCGCTGACGAAGAGGCCGATGGCGATATACGCCGCCGCCAGAAACAGGGTGGCCACATAGCCGCCCACCACCGGCCCCCAGTCGAGATTGCCGATCAGCGATACCGTGATGGGCAGGGGCAGGGTCAGGAGCAGGGCCACGGCCACCAGCGCCAGGCAGGCGAGAAACTTGCCCACCACCAGGCGCCATGGCGCCACGGGCGAGGTCAGGAGAAACTCCAGGGTGCCGCTGCGCCGCTCCTCCGACCACATGCGCATGGTGATGGCCGCCGTGAGGAAAATCATCAGCACGGGCATCCAGGCGAACAGGGGACGCACATCGGCGATGTTGCGGGCGAAGAAGGTTTCCACCCAGAAGACTATGAACAGGGTCACGGCGAGAAAGGCGCCGAAGAAAATGAAGGCGATGGGTGAGGAGAAGAAACCCGCGAACTCTTTGCGGGCGACACGCAACAGCTTGTCCACGATCCAGAACCTCCTTATTGTGCAGCGGTTTCTATGAACACGGATTCGAGTGAGCGCTGCTCGCTCTGCAGGCCATAGAGCTGGCAACCGTTGCGCAGCAGCGCCTGGGCGACTTCAGGGGCGATGTCACGGGGATCGCCGTCCCCCTTCAGCGCCAGGGCATAGTGGCGGTATTCGCCCTCGCCGCCCAGGTGCTCCAGCGCCCCGGCCACCGTCATGTCCCGCAGCGCGGCCCGCACCCGGCCGGGCTCCGCGTCCACCGTGATCAGCAGGCGGTGCGCCGCGCGCAAGGCCTCCATGCGCTCGTCCACTACCTTGCGTCCGCCGCGGATGATAATGACCCTGTCGCATACCGCCTGCACTTCCTGCAGGATATGGGTGGAGAGGATCACCGTGGCGTGCCGGGCGGCCTCCGTGATCAGCTCGCGCATGTGCTGCACCTGGGAGGGGTCGAGGCCGTTGGTGGGCTCGTCCAGAATGAGGATATCGGGGCGGTGCAACAGGGCCTGGGCCACGCCCACGCGCTGCCTGAATCCGCGCGACAGGGTGTCGATGGGCTGCGCCGCCTTGCTGGCCAACTCGGTCTTGGCGATCACCTCGCGCACCCGTTCCATGCGCTGATCCCGGGGCACGCCATGGAGGGCGGCGCTGTAGTCGAGGTACTCGATCACCGGCATCTCGGGATAGACGGGGCAGTTCTCGGGCAGGTAACCGATCTTGCGCTGGATGGCCATGCGGTCGAGGCCGATGTCCAGCCCGTCGATCTCGATATGCCCCGCGCTGGGTTCGAGATACCCGGTGAGCATTTTCATGATGGTGGTCTTGCCCGCGCCATTGTGGCCCAGCAGGCCGACAATCTCACCCCGCCCTATTTCGAAAGAGACCCGGTCCACGGCTGTGAAGTCGCCGTAGTTTCGCGTCACGTCCTCCACGACAATCATTCTTCTTGTCTCCCAGATAGTTCACGACAACACGATGTCCCTGTCGCTACCACATAGCGAACTATTAACCCGGCAACAATATATGTCGTGTTCAGCCGTCGCGTGCCGGTTCACGGCAAGGCGGCGTTGCGCC
>WGFB01000070.1 GCA_015492435.1 Gammaproteobacteria bacterium
GCATCTCGAAATCTACGGGCAGGTCGATATCGCCCTCGACACCATTCCCCGCACCGGCGGCTCCACCACCACCGAGGCCTTGTGGATGGGCGTCCCCGTCGTCTCCCTCGCCGGGGCGCGATTCATCGAGCGCCTCAGCGCCTCCATGCTCTACGCCGTGGGACTGGACGATCTGGTCGCCTCATCCACCACTGACTATGTCGAGAAGGCCGCCGCCCTGGCACGCGACTATCCGCGCCGCGCCCAATTGCGCAGCACCCTGCGGCAGCGCATGGCCGAGTCCCCGCTCTGCGACCACAAGGAACTCGCTCAATCAATGGAACGGGCTTTCAGGGAAATGTGGCGGGATTTTCTAAACGGTTAAAGAGAAACCCACGACACCGGCATCAACCCGCGGCGTCCGCCAGTTTCTTCTCCAGATAGTGGATATTGGTGCCACCGGCCTGAAAGGCGGCATCCACCATGATGTCGCGATGCAGGGGAACGTTGGTGTTGATGCCCTCGATGACAAGTTCGCTGAGCGCCGTGCGCATGCGCGCCAGGGCAGACTGGCGGTTCTCTCCGTGGGCAATGATCTTGCCGATCATGGAATCATAGTAGGGCGGCACCTTGTAGCCGTTGTAAATATGGGAATCCACGCGGATTCCGGGACCACCGGGCGCATGGTATTGGGTGATGAGGCCCGGCGAAGGCGTGAAATTGACCGGGTCTTCCGCGTTGATGCGGCATTCGATGGCATGGCCGTTGATTCCAATGTCTTCCTGCTTGTAGCTCAGGGGCTCGCCCGCGGCGATGCGGATCTGTTCCTTGACGATGTCCACGCCGGTGATGTTCTCCGTGATGGGATGCTCCACCTGCAGGCGGGTGTTCATTTCGATGAAATAGAATTCCCCATCCTGGTAAAGGAACTCGAAGGTGCCGGCGCCGCGGTAGCCGATCTCGCGGCAGGCCTTGGCGCAGAGTTCGCCAATGCGGTGGCGCGCCTCGTCGGGAATGCCCGGCGCCGGCGCCTCTTCCACTACTTTCTGGTGGCGCCGCTGCATGGAGCAGTCGCGCTCGAAGAGATGGATGGCGTTGCCGTGATTGTCGGCCAGCACCTGGAACTCGATGTGGCGCGGATTCTCCAGGAATTTCTCCAGATAGACCGTGCCGTCGCCAAAGGCGCTTTCCGCCTCCGCGCGGGTCATGGCGATGGCATTGCCCAGGGCCGCGTCGCTGTACACCACCCGCATGCCGCGCCCGCCTCCACCGCCCGCGGCCTTGATGATGACGGGAAACCCGATCCGGCGCGCCAGTTCGAGATTCTTGCCGGGGTCGTCGCTCAAGGGACCGTCGGAGCCCGGTATGGTGGGAATGCCATACTTGATCATGGTTTCGATGGCGGAGATCTTGTCTCCCATGAGGCGTATGGTTTCGGGGCGGGGGCCGATGAAGACAAAGCCGCTTTGCTCGACGCGGTCGGCGAAATCAGCGTTCTCGGAGAGAAAGCCGTAGCCGGGATGGATGGCGACGGCGTCGGTCACCTCCGCGGCGCTGATGATGGCGGGAATATTGAGATAGCTTTCCGTGGATTGGGGCGGACCGATACACACCGACTCGTCGGCAAGACGCACGTGAATCAGATCGCGATCGGCCGATGAATGCACGGCGATGGTCTTGATGCCCATTTCGTTGCAGCAGCGCAGAATGCGCAGGCCGATCTCCCCACGATTGGCGATGACGATTTTTTCAAACATGGCGTTTATTCGATGATAAAGAGGGGTTCACCGTACTCCACCGGCTGGCCATTCTCCACCAGTATGGCCGCGATGACACCCGCCTTGTCGGACTCAATCTGGTTGAGCATTTTCATGGCCTCGATGATGCACAGGGTGTCGCCCACTTCCACCCTTTGCCCCACTTCCACGAAAGGCTGCGCGCCTGGCGCCGGCGCGCGGTAGAAACTGCCGACCATGGGCGAGGTAATGGTATGTCCAGTGGGCGCGGCTTCCTCTTCCTCGGCGGGTGGCGTTTCCCCGGCGGGCGCGGGCGTGGCGGGCGCCGCCGCCACGGGCGGAGGCGCGGCCACGGCGGTCTGCGTCACTACCTGGGAGCTGCGGCTGATGCGCACGGATTCTTCTCCCTCGTGGATTTCAATTTCGGCCAGATCGGATTCTTCCAGCAATTCGATGAGCTTCTTGATTTTTCTGATGTCCATTGATGATTTCTGCTTTAGCAAGATAGTTAAGAAGTTCTTTCCGCCTCCACACGGCGCATGGCCGCACGCACGGCCAGTTCATAGCCAAGCGCGCCAAACCCGCTGATGACACCCACGGCGATATCGGAAAAATAGGACTGGCGCCGGAATGCCTCCCGGGCATGAACATTGGACAGATGGATTTCGATAAAGGGGATGGCAACCGCGCTGAGGGCATCGCGCAAGGCGACGCTGGTATGCGTAAAGGCGGCGGGATTGATCACGATACAGGCGATATTTTCCTTTCCGGCGGCCTGGATGCGCTCCACCAGCTCGTGCTCGGCATTGCTTTGGAATGTGTGGATTTCGTGTCCGGATCTTGCAGCGAGCTGCCGCAAACTTTCATCGATCTCCGCAAGAGAGGTGGCGCCGTAGTGGGCCGGTTCCCTGTCCCCCAGCAGATTCAGATTCGGGCCGTTGATCACCAGGATTTTAGCCAAGCCAACCTCTTGTAAAATAATAAATTACGGCAAAACCATATGCTTTCGCCGTAATTTATCACTTAATTGAGAGGCTTGTCCAGTTTCAGGAAATTGCCGGCGAGATCGAAGCAATTACTGGCCTGTTTACCTGCATCATCCTTCTTCATTGGAGACGGGCGAGGCTGGCGGTGAATCCAGCAGCCCGGAAATGAGTTCCCGCGCCTTTTTCTCGGTCAATTCCCCGTACTGGACATGGGCAATCCGCCCGTCCCGGCCGATGAACACCGTATAGGGGAGAATGCCGAAGGCATTGCCATAGGACTTTGCGAGATCGATGCCGTCGTCGTCGCCCATCAATTGAGGATAGTTGATTTCCTCGCCGAGTTCGCCCAGGAAACTCACCACGGCCTCGCGCTCGTCCAGGGCGATCCCCACGAACTGCAGGCCCCGGGAGCCAAACTGGTTCTGCAGGCGGATGAAGGCCGGCATCTCACGGCGGCAGGGCTTGCACCAGGAAGCCCAGAAATTCAGGGCCACCACCTGCCCGTCCCATTCGCTGATCTTGCGGGGAAAACCATCGATATCCGGAAGCAGAAAGTCCGGTCGCGGCATGCCCACCAGCGCCGAGTCATCTTCCTTGGAAACAGCGCGTTCCATGGCGAGCCGGTCCAGGTAATACTTGTTGAACAGGGCCGCGGCGATACCGATGACGACCAGGGCCGACAGGATCACCGCCTGGCGCATGCGCGTTGTTGCCATTGATTTCTACTTCACTGTCTCTATATTTGGTTAATTTTCGGCCCCTCTCCCCGGCCCTCTCTCCGGAGGGGAGAGGGCGTGAGTATCGAGCGTCAGATCATATTGGCCAGGGCTGCGCGGGCGTGTCCGCTGAAGGCCTCGGGATCGAGAAAGCCCACCAGGCGGTACTGGCGCAACTCATTCCCCTGGTTGTCGAAGAACAGAATGGCCGGCGGTCCGAACAACCCAAACTGCCGCAACAAGGCCTGGTCGGCCGGGTCGTTGTCCGTCACATCCGCCTGCAGCAGCACCATTCTGTCCAGGGATTCCCGGACCCTGGGATCGCTGAAGGTCCGCTTCTCCATTCTCTTGCAGTCGATACACCAGTCGGCGTAAAAATCCACCATCACCGGCTGGTTCCTGGCCGCCGCCGCCATGACCTCGCGGCGCACACCTTCCAGCCCCTTGACCTGCTTGAATTCGGGCGCCGGACGGCTCTCCAGGACATTCCCAGGGGCCCCGCCTCCAGCCAGGCGCAGCCCTTGCAGGGGTTGCAGCACGTCATCTCCCCCGCTGGCGGCGCCGACGATGAGAATCACGCCATACACGGACATGACCAGGCCCGACCCTTTCCACAGGCGGCGCCAGCGCGACGCTTCCCGGTCGAGACGGTCAAAAGCGCCCATGTAGACTGCGATGATAATCAGCAGCGCGGCCCATAGCAACAGGGTCAGGGGCGCCGGAATGATGCGCTCCAGCAGCCAGATGGCCACGGCCAGCAGCATGACGCCAAAGATATTCTTGATGATCTCCATCCACGGCCCCACCCTGGGGAGCAACTTGCCCGCGGAGGCGCCGAAGAGAACCAGCGGCACGCCCATGCCCATGCTGAGGGCGAACAGGGACAGGCCGCCCAGCCACGCATCCCCCGTCATCCCGATATAGATGAGAATGCCGGCGAGCGGGGCCGCCACGCACGGACCGACGATCAGCGCCGACAACAACCCCATCACCCCGGCCCCCACATAGGTGCCGCCAGCCTGTCTCTGGCTGATGGCGGCCAGCCGGGTCTGCAGGGCGGCCGGCATCTGGATCTGATAAAGCCCGAACATGGACAGGGCCAGCAGGACGAACAGGGCGCTGAAGCCTCCAAGGACCCAGGGGTTCTGGAACATGATCTGCAGGTTGCTGCCGAACAGTGCGGCGGTGACGCCGGCGGCCGTGTAGGTCAGGGCCATGGCCATGACATAGGACGAAGACAACAGAAAGGCGCGGCGCGTGGACACCTGCCTGCCCTGCCCGATGATGATGCTGGACAGGATGGGCAACATGGGCAGCACACAGGGCGTGAAGGCCAGCAGCAGCCCGAAACCGAAAAACCCCAACAGGCTCAGCCACAGGCTGTCAGTGGCCAGAGAACGGGCAATCCGGTCCTGCTCCGGCAGCCCCGCGCCCGGACCCGCGGCGCCCGTGGTCACGGCGGCGGGCATCAGGCCGCCACTCTCCGGAATCACCAGTTCGATGCTCTGCTTCATGGGCGGGTAACAGAAGCCCTTTTCCGCGCATCCCTGATAGCGCACTTCCAGCACAACGGGCAACCGGCCATCGGCCTGGCGTTGCAGGGGCAGCACCACTTCCACTTGACTGTAGTACACTTCCATGCGCCCGAAATATTCGTCTTCCTTGTACTTGCCCTTGGGGAACACGGGCTCGCCGATGGCCACGGGCGTCTCACCCTTGAACTTGAAGGAAAACTTGTCCTGATAGAGGTAATAGCCATCGGCGATCACCCAGCGGGCGACCACGGTGGCGGGATCGCGCACCTCGGCGGTGAAAATGAAGGCCTGGTCCGGCTTGAGAAAGGCCTCGGGGTTCGCAAAGCCAGGCCCCTTGTTGGCCCCGGGCACGGTACTGAACAGGCTGCCGGTCTGCTGCATCCCGGCGGCATGGGCCGGCATCGAGAGCAGCAGGCCCGGCAGGACGGCCAGAAAAAGCAGGCTGAAATACCTCAGCAAGCCCCTAGCGTACATGAAAATGGTTGTTTTTCGTCTCATTCCTCACCTTTGCGCCAGCCCCACGACGAGTCCATGGTTTCCGGTTATACCCTGCCTGCCTAGCGCGTGATATCTACCCCGTCACATATTGGCCCAATCATTATTGAAACCGAGGGTCTTCGCCGCGACCGGCGCCAGGCTACAAGCGCGTCCGCGCATCCACCCATTTCAGATAGGACGCCAGGCCGGCTTCCAGGGGGAGTGCGATGATCTCGGGAACTTCATAGGGATGCAAAATACGCACCCTGTCTTCCAGGTCCGGATAGCGGTCCCGGCGGGTCTTGATCAGCATCAGGCATTCCTCGTCGCACTGGCGCTGGCCCTCCCAGTGGTAAATGGAACGTATGCCATTGATAATATTGACGCACGCCGCCAGTTTTTGATCCACCAGCGCGGCCGCGATGGATGCCGCCGTATCCGCGTCGGGGCAGGTGCAGAATACCATGCAATACTCTCTGGCCATGGCGGGAAAATACACCATCTGTCAGCGCGGGGCAAAGATGGTATAGTGTCCCAAAAACCATAGGCGCGCCATGAATCCCTTTCATATCCTGCTGATCCTGTTCATCACCGTCCCCTTGCTGGAGATCTATCTGCTCATCCAGGTGGGCGGTGTGATCGGCGCCCTGCCCACGGTATTCCTGGTGGTATTCACGGCCGTGCTGGGCGTTTTCCTCATCAGGCGACAGGGCCTGTCCACCATGCAGCGGGTCCAGGCCACCATCGCCCAAGGAGAGATACCCGCCGTGGAAATGCTCGAAGGCACGTTCCTGCTCATCAGCGGGGCCCTGCTGCTGACCCCCGGGTTCTTTACCGACACCCTGGGCTTCCTGTGCCTGGTGCCGCCCCTGCGGCGCCATCTCATACTCAAATTTCTCGAAAAGAACATTATCGTCAAGAATCCCGGCGACCCCTTCCATGCCCATGATGACGGAAGGCGGCGCACCATCGAGGGCGAGTACTGGCGCGACAAAGATCACCCCGATCCCTGAACCCCCGCGCGCCCGGCGCGCAGGCCGTTGGCCACCGCCAGCAGCTCGCTGGCCTCGTGCGCCAGCACCGCCACGGCGATGCTGATGAAACCGCCCACCCCGGCGGGGATGAGCACCACCAGCACCGCAATGGCGAAGACGATATTCTGCAGGCTGACGCGGCGCGCCTTGCGCCCCAGCGCCATGGCCTCTTCCAGCTTGTGCAGATCATCGGCCATGAGGGCGATGTCGGCCGCCTCGATGGCGGCGTCGGTGCCCGCCGCGCCCATGGCCACGCCGCAGGTGGCCGCGGCCAGGGCGGGGGCGTCATTGACGCCGTCCCCCACCATGAGCACCGCGCCATCCCGCTCCAGCGCCTCCACGGCGCGCACCTTGTCGCCGGGCTTGAGGCCGGCGCGCACATCGCCGATGCCCAGTTGCGCCGCGATGCGCCGCGCGGTGCGCACATTGTCCCCTGTCAGCATGACCGTGCGCACCCCCATGGCATGGAGGCGGCGGATCACCTCGCGGGCGCCTTCACGCAGGGTGTCCTGCAGGGCCAGCAGTCCCGCGATACCGGTGGCGGGACTGCCCACCAGTATGACCGTCTTGCCCTGGTACTGGAGTTCACCGAGGGCGGCCTCCACCGCGGGGTCCTGCTTCAGGCCCAATGTCTCGAACAGGGAAGGAGCGCCCGCATACCAGGTTTCCCCATCGATCAGCGCTTGAACCCCCGACCCGGTCAGGGCGCGGAAGTCCTCAACGGAGACGGGGTCGACAGCGCTATCCGCGGCATGGCCGACGATGGCCCGCGCCAGGGGATGTTCGGAATACTGTTCGAGGCCTGCCGCATAAGAAAGCAGGCGTTCCCGCTCACCCTGCAATACCTGCACGTCGGTGACGCGCGGCCGGCCATGGGTGAGGGTGCCGGTCTTATCGAAGGCGATGGTGCGGACGACGCCCAGGTGCTCCAGGTGAGCGCCGCCCTTGATGAGAATGCCGCGCCGCCCCGCCCCGGCGATCCCGGCGGCCATGGCGATGGGCAGGGAGATCACCAGGGCGCAGGGGGCGGCGGCCACCAGCAAAGTCACAGCCCGCTCGCCCCAGAAGACCATGTCCAGCCCCATGAGCCAGGGAACCGCCAGCATCAGCAGGGAACTCAATAATACCGCCGGGCTGTAGCGGTTCCCGAAGCGCTCCATCCACTGCTGCGCCCGTCCCTTCTGCTCCTGGGCCGCTTCCACCAGGTGGATGATGCGCGACAGGGTATTGTCGGAGAAGGCGGCGGTGGCCTCGATGGTGAGCACGCCCTGGCCGTTGATGCTGGCGGCGAACACTTTCATGCCCGCCTCCTTGTCCACGGGCAGGGACTCCCCGGTCACGGCGGATTCGTCGAGGGACGAGCTGCCGCTGACGATGACGCCATCGGTGGCCACGGATTCCCCGGGCCGGACGAGAAAGCGGTCGCCGGGGCGCAGCTCGGTGGCCGGCACCGTCACCTCGGCGCCGTTCCGCAACAATCTCGCCTCCTTGGGAGCCAGGTCCAGCAGGGCGCGGATGGCGTTGCGGGTGCGGGCGAAGGTGTATTCCTCGGTGCCCTCCGCGGCGGCATAGAGCACCACCAGGGCGGCCGCCTCGTCCCACAATCCCAGAATGCCGGCGCCCACGGTGGCGGCGATCATCAGCAGCTCGATGCCGACGCGGCGCCCGGTGAACAACGCCTCCAGGCCCTCGCGCGTCCAGTACCAGGCGCCGATGGGAATGGCCAGCCAGTAGAGCAAGCGCTCCGCGCCGGCGGATATGATCCCGAGGTTGGCCAGGGCGAAGGCCGCCCCCGCCAGGACGCCGGCGATCAACGCATTGCGCAAGGGGGGGAAATACCACCATGGACCCGAATACTCCTGCCCCCCAGGGCCGCAACAGGCGCTCATGCGTCCAGGTCTTCAGCCATCCTCGTTTCCGATGGGCACGGCCCGGATGATATCGCTGACATACACCCAGCCCGCGAGCGGCTGGCCGGTGCGCCCGTTCTCGCGGATCAGCCGCACCGCCTCATCGACACGGCCGTCCTCGCACACCAGTTCCAGCTTGGCCTCGGTGATGACCTTCTCGCCCACTTCCACCGAATAATTCTGCTCCCATGTGTCCAGGGCCTTGAGCATGCCCTTGACATCGATGACGGACAGGTTCTGGAAACCGGCATCCTTCAGCGCCCGCACCACGTCTGCGACGCGGTTGCTGTGGATAAAGGCCTTGATCTCTTTCATGATCGCTTCTCCTTTCGGGTTTCAATCCACTCATAGATCACCGGCAACAGCACCAGGGTCAGCAGAGTCGAGGTAAACAGGCCACCCACGACCACCGAAGCCAGGGGGCGCTGGGTCTCGGCGCCCACGCCGCTGGACAGCAGCATGGGGATGAGGCCAAGGATGGCCACGCTGGCGGTCATCAGCACCGGCCTGAGCCTGAGTTCCGCGCCCTTGCGCACGGCCTCGGACACCGACAGGCCTTTCTCGCGCAACTCGTTGATGAAGCTGATCAGCACGATGCCATTGAGCATGGCCACGCCGAACACCGCGATGAAGCCGATGGCGGAGGGCACTGACAGGTACTGGCCGCTGATGAACAAGGCCACCAGCCCGCCGATGGTGGCGAAAGGCACGTTGGCGATGATCAGGGTGGCGAACTTGACCGAGTTGAAGGCCGTGTAGAGCAACACGAAAATAAAGAAAATGGTCAAGGGCACGATGATGGACAGGCGCTTCAGGGCGCGCTGCTGGTTCTCGAAGGCGCCGCCCCACTCGATCCAGTAGCCCGGCGGAAGATCGATCTGCTGTTCGATGAGGGCATTGGCCTCCTTCACGAAGCCATCCACGTCGCGCCCGCGCACATCCATCTGGATCACCGCATAACGCTGCAATTGCTCGCGGCGCACGAAGGAATAGCCTTCCGCCACCGTCACATCCGCCACCCGGGAGAGGGGAATGATGGCGCCGTCGGCCGTGCGCAGGGGAATATTGCGGATGGCGTTTACCGAGGCCTTGGAATCATCGCCCAGGCGCGCCGTGATGTCGAAGCGCTTGACCCCGTCGAGCAGGGCGGACACGGGCTCGCTGCCGATCCCCGTGCGCACCACGGTCAGCACCTCGTCGGCATTCATGCCATAGCGCGCCAGTTGCTCGCGGTTGACCTGGATGCGCACCTGGGGCTTGCCCACATTGGCTTCCAGGGAGAGATCCGCCACACCGGGCACCTGGGCGATAACCCCCTTGATTTCCTGGCTGAGACGGTCCAGCTCCCCCAGTTCCTCTCCGTAAAGCTTGGCCGCCAGCGTGGCCCGCACCCCGGAGATGAGTTCCTCCACGCGCATCTGGATGGGCTGAGTAAAAGCCACCACCGTGGTGGGCACCACCCGCTCCAGGGTCTCGCGCATGTCGTCCGCCAGTTCCTCGATGGAACGGGTCCACTCACTCTTGTCGGTGAGCCCGGTATAGATCTCCATGTAGTTGACATCCGCCGTCTCGCCCTTTTCGGCGCGCCCGATCATGGCAATGGTGGTGGTGACCTCGGGAAACTCGGACAGGGCGAGTTCGATCTTCTTGGAGATCTCGATGGACTCCTCCAGCGACGTGGAGGGAATGGAGGTCACGCGCCACATGATGGATCCCTCCTGGAGCTGGGGCATGAATTCCTTGCCCAGAAAGGGAAACAGGGCCAGGCTGCCCGCCAGAAGCACGCCCGCGGCGGCCACCACCTTTTTCTTATTGGCCAGCGACCAGGCCAGCGTGGGCAGGTAGCCGCGCTTGATCCACGCCACCAGCCAGGTATCGCGCTCCTCCTTGGGCTTGAGAATGATGGCCGCCAGTACGGGAATGATGGTCAGGGTCAGCAGCAGGGAGCCCGCCATGGCGAAACTGATATTGAAGGCCATGGGCTTGAACAGCTTGCCCTCCAGCCCCTCCAGGGAAAACAGCGGCAGGAAGACCACGATAATGATGAGAATGGCGAAGGCGATGGGGCTGGCCACCTCGCGCGCCGCGGTGAGCACCGCCGCCGTGCGGTCCACCTTTTCTCCCCGTTCCCGCCACTCCGCCATGATACGGAAGGCGTTCTCCGTCATCACCACCGCGCCATCCACCATCATGCCGATGCCGATGGCCAGCCCCGCCAGGGACATGAGATTGGCGGAGAGCCCGGCCTCTTCCATGAAAATGAAGGCGATGAGCATGGCCAGCGGCAGGGCGGCAATGACCACGATGGCCGAGCGCAGTTCCCCCAGAAACAAAAACAGCACGATGGCCACCAGGATGGAGCCCTCCACCAGGGCGTTCACGGCCGTCTCCACCGCCTTCTCCACCAGGTCGGTGCGCTCATAGACGGGGTCGATCTTGACCCCCTCGGGCAGGGCGGAGCGCACGATGTCCACCTTGTCCTTGACGGCATCCACCACTTCCTTGGCATTGGTGCCGATGCGCGACAGGGCCATGCCCAGCACCACCTCCTTGCCGTCACGGGTCACGGCCCCGAAGCGCAGGGCCGGGGCCTGGCGGATGGTCGCCACGTCGCGCAGATACACCGGCGTGCCATCCACCACCTTGACCACGATATTGCCGATGTCCGTCTCGTCCCTCACCAGGCCCAACCCCCGCACCAGGTACTGTTCCGGTCCGAGGTTGATGTACTGCCCGCCCACCTGGCGGTTGTTGGCCTCCAGCACCTCCATGACATCGCGGAAACCCAGGCCATACTTGATGAGCTGGAGCGGCTCGATCACCACCTGGAACTGGCGTTCCTGGCCGCCCCAGGAAAGGACATCGTCCACACCCGGCGCGGTGCGCAGGATGAGGCGCACCGTCCAGTCCTGCAGGGTGCGCAGATCCATGTCGGTGATGGATTCCTTGAGCTTCTCATCGGCGCGCTCCACCGTGTACCAGAACACCTGCCCCAGCCCCGATGAATTGGGGCCCATCTCGGGCGTTCCGTATCCCTCGGGAATGCGGTCCGCCACTTCCAGCAGGCGTTCCATCACCAGGCGGCGCACGAAATAAATGTCCATGTCGTCCTCGAAATAGACGGCCACATAGGACAGGCCGAAGAGGCTCACGGAACGGATCTCCTTGACCCCCAGCAAGCCGGCCATGCCCGACTCGATGGGAAAGGTGAGCAACTGCTCCACGTCCTCCGCCGCCAGCCCCGGGGATTCCGTGTAGATGTTCACCTGCACAGGCGTCACGTCGGGAAAGGCGTCGATGGGCACCGTGGTGGCCGCCCGCCATCCCATGGCGGCGACCACCAGGAAGATGATGATCACCAGAAACTTGTAGCGGAGGGAAACCTCAACCAGTTTGTTCAACATAGCATTGCCCTCCTAGTGAGCGTGGCCTTCGCCCATCTGCGACTTGAGAATCAGGGACTTGAGGAAAAAGACACCCTGCACCACGATCTCCTCCCCTTCCGGCAGGCCGCTGAGCACTTCTGTCCAGCCTCCGCGGCTGGCGCCCACCTCGATCACCTGCGGGTGCAATTCGTCGCCCTCCACCTTGAACACCGTGGGCGATCCCTTCATCAGCACCACGGCCGACTTGGGCACGGCAATCACCGGCGCGCCCGCCCCCGTCTGCACGGCAGCCTCCACGAACTGCCCGGGATGCAGGTCGTCATTGCTGTTGTCCACCTCGATACGCACCGACTGGGTGCGGGTAATCTCGTCAAGGCGGTGATGCAACTGCACCACCCGCCCGGACAACCACGCCTGGCCACCATCCCGGCGCACCCGCGCGGGCGCCCCGATGACGACCCGGCCAGCCTCCGCGGGAGTGAGTTGCGCCTCCACCCACAGGACCGACTCATCGCTGATCTCGAACAGGACCCGCCCCGGCTGCACCACCTCGCCGACGATAAAGTCGTCACTGATCACCACCCCGTCCTGCCCGGCCAGCAGCTTGAACTCACCCGTGGCCTTGGAGGCATCTCCCTGCTTGAGGAGCGCGTCGATCTGAGACTTCGTCATGCCATAGGCGCGCACGCGCGCATAGGCCTGCTGGCGTTCCACCTGCGCCGCGATATAGCGCTTCTCGGACACCACCTTGCGGCCCAGCTTCTTGACCCGCTTCCACTCCACGTCGGCCTGCAACAGGCCGCCCTGGGCCTCGGCCATTTCCACGCTGGACAGAGTCACCACGGCCTGGCCCTTTTTCACGGGATCGCCCAGGCGCGCATGCCGCGCCACGATCTGCGCATTGATGCGCGGCGTAATCTGGGAGGAGCGGTAAACGTTGATGGTCACCTCGCCCGGCGCCACGACCTCCTCGCTCAAGGGCCTGCGCGCCACCAGGGCGGTGACGACACCATTGGCCTCGCGCTGGGCGGCGTCCATTTTCACGACGCCCTCCTCGCCATGCTCCTCCCCGTGACCACCGGCGCCCTCTTCATGCTCATGGTTTTCCCCGCCGGCACCCTCTTCATGCCCATGGTCTTCCTCACCGGCGCCATGGCCTTCCTCGTCGTGGCCGGCGGCCGTCTCCTCATGGCCGTGCCCCTCTTCGCCATGATCCTCATCGGCGCCGGCGGGGGCGCACAGAAACAGGCCCAGCATCAGAAAAATCAGGAATACATTTCGCATTGTCGTCTCTCTCGGAAAATTCGTGTTCATTGCTTGCCTCCCAGACCCAGCCAGGACTCGGCCTTGCCGCTGGCGTCCAGCCAGTCGATCCAGGCGGCCCGGGTCTCGCCGGTCAGCTCCGCGGCGGAGGTGCGCGTGTCCAGGGTCTGGCCCAGTTGCACCAGGTATTCGGTGGTGCTGATCTCGCCGGCTTCCCATAACTGCTTGAGCAACTCGACCTGATTGCGCAGGCTGGCCTGGCCACCCCTCTGCCAGTCGCTGAGAGCCGCGCGGGTCAACTGAAAACGGGCCGTCGCCGCCTCCAGAGCGGAACGGGCGCGGCGGTAGGCGTCACGCAGGGCCTGTTCGTTCTGCTGCGCCTCGGCGCTGGCGGCCTCCACCTCGGCGCGGAAATTGTTGCGCACGAAAAGGGGAATGGTGAGGGTTACGCCCAGCAGGTTGGCCGACTCCTCCTTGCCGCCGCGCACACCCACGGTGGGATCCGCCTTGCGCTCGCGCTGGGCAAGGGTGACGGCCGCGCGCGCCGCTTCGGTGCTGGCGCGCAACTGGCGCAGGCGGGGATGCGCGGTCAGCAGGGCGTCGGCATCGGCCTGCGCCAGGCGGGCCGGCAAGGGCGGGAAAACCGGCCACTGCGCCGGCCTGTGGGAAACCAGGGCATCGAGTTCAGCGCTGGCGGCGGCGGACGTGGAAGCCAGGCGGGCCGCCTGCATGCGCGCCTCGCTCAGTGCCAGACGGGCCAGGTCCACATCGGTCTTGGCGATATCGCCGGCGTCGAATCGCCGTTGCGCCAGCCCGTAAAACTCCTCCAGCAGCTCGACCCGGCGGTCGGCCAGTTGCACCGTCGTGCGGGTGGTTTGGTAAGTATTCAGAGTTGCCAGCAATTCAATGATGATGGCCTGCCGAATGGCGTCCAGCCCGGCCTGGCCCGAACGGGCGGCAAAGGCGCCCATGTCGGCGCGCGCCGTCCGCTTGCCAGACCAGTCGATGGACTGGGAAATGCCCAGGGAGACGACATCTGTCTCCGCCCGCTCCGCGTCCAGTTCAAGCTCGGGATTGTAGAGTGGGCGGCCGGCCGCGCGGCTGCGCGCCTCTGCCGCGTCCAGGCTGGCCTGGGCGGCCTGGACGGCGGGATGCTCGGCCAGCACCCCGGACACCAGCTTGACCAGCGCCGGGGAAGGCTCCGGCATGCCGCCGTCCGACTGGGCCAGGGCGCCGCCCGGCAGGCTGGCGAGCAGCAGAAAAGTCCATATTAAATTTCGCATAGGGTGAATCCTTGTTCATCGGTACAACATGAAGCGGGCCGCGCGGACATGCATGGCCGGCCTGCGGGAAGAACTGGATTCAGGCTTGCGGGGGTCTGATAAGCGGTTCGCGCACGTGGGAAACCGGCCGGTTCTGGCAGGTGGACCGCAGCGCGCCGGGCTGAGGTGAATCGATGGAAATGGACGCCGGGGAGAGCCCGGCCAGGTGCGCGAAGCCGTGGCAGCAATAATGATCGCAGGGCGCCGACGTATCCACGCCCGGGCCGCCGTCCGGCGTCAGCAACATGGGCGCCGCCACTGGGTCTTCACCTATGAGGCCATCGTGGTTGTCCCATGCCCAAGCCTGACTGGAAACGAGCGTGCACAGCAGCAACAGATGTATGAGATAGCGTTTCATGTCCGCGTCATGCTAACACAAAAAACTTCGCGTGCACCACCGGGCCAGGCTCCCGGCCGCCACCGCATGCCTGGCCCGGCGCTGCCCGCGCATCAGAACGGAACAAGCTATCTGGCACTGTGCAGGAATGCATCCAGCAGGGCTGCCGCCTCCAGGAGGCGGGAAACAAACAGGCGCGTGGGCTTGTCCGCGGATTCCAGGCCCGCCGCTTCTCCGGCCAGATCCTTCAGGGACATGCCCGCGTATTTTTCGATGAAACCTGTGCCGACGGTTCCCTCGAACTCGGGGATGTATTTCTCGCTCACGCCAGTAATGGCCACCTTGGTGATGCGCTGATCGGCGCCAATCCCCACGGCAATGGAAACATCTCCGTGCCGGTAGCTGAATTTCTGGATGATGGCGGCGCCGGTAAATTCACCGCTGTCGCGATTCTTGGCCAGGTAATAGGTATAGATACTGTTGGCCAGATCCACGCCGTACTCCTTTTCCACGCGGCTGGCTGCCTCGCTGCTGACCTTCTGCTTTCTTTTCACGACCTTCGCTCCCGCCGGCAGCATGGCCTTGAGCGCGGTCTTTTTCTTCATGATGGTCACCATGGGGCCGCCATGCCCCTTGTGCGCCTCGGCCTTGCCGGCCCACAGGGACATCAACATGGCGGGAGAAAACACCAGGGCGGCGGCGAGAAGGGAGGCGAGAAGGGAGCGCGGGACTCCGTTACGGGCAGTCGAGTTGTTCGATCTCATAATTGAACTCCAGAGTTTGTCTTGTTGACGGGTAGCCATGGCCGGCGCGGGCGCGCATCAATCCATGTGTTGTTTATACGTTGACCATTTCTTAACCCGACAGTTGCATCGAATAGCGAGTGCCAAGCCAGGCATTGGCGTCACGCCTGGTTTTCCGGGGGAAGGTACAAAGTACAAGGTACAAGATACAAGGTACAAGATACAAAAGGCTACTTCCCTTGTACCTTGCGCCTTGCACCATGCACCTTTCACAACCCCAGTACCCCATATTTTGCAATCCAACAGCCCCCTAAGGCATATCATGGGCCCTGATCCAGATGACGGCGCCGGTATGCAGGGGGTACGCCTTGCCATTGTGCTCCATGGTCTTGCCGTCATCAACCAGGGCCGAGAAACCCCACCAGCCCGGCCTGGGCATGGCATAGGTGAAAACGCCATTGGCGTCCGCCTTGACCTTCTGCGTAATGAAGGGATCGGCATCGGGCGCCGGCACTTTACCGTCTTCGTTGTAATATTCGACCGAAACCATGGCAAAGGGAACCGGCTCGCCATCCAGCTTGGCGATTCCCTGAAACACGTTGCCTGCCCACAGCCCATAGGGGCGTGTCAGGGGGACGATCTCCGCCTTCATGCCCAGCTCATGATCCCATCCCTCTTCCAGTCCAAAGGTGTTGACCACCACCTTGGCATGCTGGACGAGAAAGATTTCCTCCGCCTCGTCCCAGAACGGGCGCGGCTCCACATAGAAGATATGATCGCCGGGCTTGCGGAATGAGTAGGTGAGCGCGTAGGCGGGCAACACCTCCCCCACGCGGTCGGTCACCTTGACAGGCTTGAGGCGGTCCGTCAGATCGGTATCCCTGCCCGCCACCCATACGCCGAAACGGGCCGGCGCCTCCATGGGAACCCCCAGGCCCTCGAAGGGGTGATTGAAACGGATATCCAGATCGATGGCCCGCCGCTCCTTATGCGTCACCACGTCATCGGAGGGAATCAGCATCTGATAATGGGCGTAGGCCGGCGCGATCGCGCCGGCCGCCCACATTGTGAACGCCACCAGGATCTTCCTGGCGGACGGTTTCAGCATCGCGTCACTCATCATGCCCGTGCATGGTTCTTCCCTGGCCCATCGTGTAGGTCACGCCCAGACTCCAGCGGTATTTCTCGTCATTGGAGATACCGCCCAGATTCTGGTAGATGGGATAGGAGAAATTGCCGTAGAGGCCCACACTGCGGGTGACATCCATGTTGAGGCCAGGCGACAGATAGATGACGTCTCCACCACTGTTTTTCTTGGTTTCGTCGTTCTCGACATCCTTCTTGAAGAAAATGCCGTTCAGTTCGAGCACGGGGGTAAACCGTGAATGGTGATCATAACTGACCGCCACGTCGGCCTGCCAGGAGTTACCGCCACGGAAGTTGTTGGCGCCCGGCCCGTTGACACGGTAAATCCAGTCGGCATCCACGGCCAGTTTCTCGCTCAGATGACCGCTGTAGGCGGTGCCGAACTGGACCGTGTAGGCGCCGCTGCCCGGCTGATTGTGCGTGCCCAGGATCTCGCCATTGTCCGTCTTGTTGGTGATCTTACCCGTGGGCATCAACAGGCCCAGGATGCCCGCCCATTGGTGGGTCCCGTCGTTATAGAAGCGGTAACGACCCAGCAGCAGGGTGTCACCCCAGCCCGGCGACTCCTTCGTCGAGGAAATACAGTCGACAATAAAGCCGTTATTCTGGAAACACTCATTTGCAAATGCGTCCCCATTGTCCTTGAAGCCCTTGAAATTGTTGTACTGGGTCATGAGCGTCAGATCAATGTCCTCGGTCACGGGCAGGCCGAGCGAGATGAAATAGGCATCCTCCTTCGAATGCATGTGAACATCCTCGCGCTGTTGTTTGAAGTCGACCAGTTCCTGATCCGTGAAGGTTTCGTAACGGCGCGCATCCCAACGCACCCCAAAGGAGACATCCTCCGTGATATTGGCGCCGACGGAGCTGATGCTGCCGGAGCCGCCTCCGCGCACGGACTCACCATGGGCAAAAACCGCCGCCTGTGTCGTCAGCAGGGCCAGGCCCCCGGCAGCCAGGACAGCCGATTTAACCAAAGAACTGTTTTTCGAATGCATGAATATCTCCTATCTCACTGTAAATTTTGGGATAATCTGACAATTAGAGGGTTTGCTTCCTTACGCTATGCCATATGCCAATCCATGCCGGAAGAATTTGTATGACATAATAATTAATAATCATACCGCATATGAATGATTGATTCAACACACAAATCAATGCCAGACAACAATCGTGTGAAAAATTATCTCATCGTCATATTGCTGACCGATACCGGGTTATCGACAAGGCAGGGGAAAATTTGATGCAAAATCGCGGCGCTGCCGCCTGGCGGGCTATGGACCCTGACCCAGCGTTATAATAGACTCGCCCTAGTGGTTGAAATATATTGCATGAAATCGTTTATGGCGCGGTATTTGCTTAGATTAATGCGCCTTCAGTTTCTGCCGAAAGTAACTGCTGGCAGCGACGGAACGCCACCCGAAAGAAACCAACCCCGATCACAATAAAAGGAGACTACCGATGGAAGGAGCACACAAGCACAGCCACGAGCACCAGCACGAGCACACCCATGCGGAGCACGAGCATTTCCATACCCACAGCGACGGCACCGCGCACAGTCACGCCCACAGCCACACCCACGCCCATGCCCACATGCACGAGCATGAACATGAGCACTCCCACGCGGCCGGCTCAAGCGATCACGATCACGAGCATGGCGAAGCGGAACTCAGTGATCACAACCACGATCATGCCGGGCACGAAAACGAGTCCCATGACGATCACACACATTGAGCGGTAAAACCGCCGCGCGGCATGGCCCGGCAGGCCATGTCCCGGACAAAAACCCCCGGCCTGATGCCGGGGGTTTTTTTTGCCCGCTCCTCTCCCACCCGCCAAGAGTCCCAATGATGCCGCGCATGAGGTACAATGTAGTCTCGATCGCCCGCGGAACAGGTAGCCATACATGAAAAACAACCGTATTCTGCTCATCGGGCTGGCCGTCATTCTTCTGATCGTGATCGGTTTACTGGCCATCCCGGACATGGGCCGGCATCACGCCAACATGATGGGTTCCATGGCTTCCATGGACCCGGCGTCCACCACCGTGATGGAGGATGACAGCCCGGAAGCGAAGGCGTTCCGCCAGACCTGCACGCAATGCCACGGCCTGCCCAGCCCCGGGCAATACACGGCCAACGAATGGCCCCTTATTTTCGAACGCATGAAGCAGCACATGATCGAAAGCCGCATCGCCCCGCCCGACGAGAAAGCGGCCGCGCTCATCCTGGAATTCCTGAGCAAGCACGCCGGCCAACCCTCCACCTGACCCGGGGATCCGGCGTATCGACATGAAGATCCTGAAGGAGACACCGCCACACGAACGGACACCCGGTCTCTGGAGCAGGATCCTGGAAAGCGCCTACGACGAGATCTACGTCCTGGACGCCGAAACCCTGCGCTTCCTGCAGGCATCCCGGGGCGCGCTGAGAAACCTGGGTTACAGCATGGAGGAAATGGCGGCGCTCTCACCCGCCGATATCGCACCGGAGATCGCCGCGGAAGACTTCAGGTCGCTGATTCAGCCCTTGCTGGAGGAAACAGAGGAAACGGTCGTAGTGGAAACGGTGCATCAGCGCAAGAACCGCTCCTGCTATCCCGTCGAGATCCGCCTGCAGTGCGCCATGGAAAACGGAACGGCCGTTCTCGTCGCCATCGCCAACGACCTCAGCAAATATCAACGGGCCGTCAAAACGCTCACCGAAACGCACCGCATGCTGCAAACGGTGCTGGACTCCATCCCCGTGCGCGTATTCTGGAAGAATCTCGAACTGAGCTACCTGGGGTGCAACCAGCACTTTGCCGTGGACGCGGGACTTGAGAACCCCGAGGACATTATCGGCCTGAATGACTTCGGCCTGGGGTGGGCGGAACAGGCGGAGCGTTACCGCGAGGACGACATCCAGGTCATCAACAGCGGCCAGCCTCGCATCAACTACGAGGAGCCACAGACCCGGCCCGACGGTTCGGTCCGTGTGTTACGCACCAGCAAGATTCCCCTGCGGGATGTCAAGGGTAAGATTTTCGGCGTCCTGGGCTGCTATGAGGACATCACGGATCAGAAGCTCGCCGAACAGGCCGTGCGGGAAAACGAACAGCGCTTTCAGACCCTCGCCAGGGTATCGCCCGTGGGCATTTTCCACACCGATGCGAACAGTCACTGCCTGTATGTCAACGAGCGCTGGTGTGAAATGGCGGGCATGCTGCCGGAGCAGGCCCTGGGCGAGGGCTGGGTCATGGCCCTGCATCCCGAGGACAGAGAGCGTGTCTTTGCAGAATGGAACACCGCCGCGGCCGGCCACACGCCATTCAAGACCGAGTGCCGCTTTCTGCGCCCGGACGGCAGGGTGACCTGGCTCCTGGCGCAGGCCATGGAAGTGACGGGACCCGGAAGCGCCATCAGCGGCTTCATCGGCACCATCACCGATATCACCGAGCGCAAGCGCACGGAAAACGCCATTCGCGATATCGCGACCGGAGTGGCGTCTGAAACCGGGGAAAAATTCTTCGAATCCCTGGTTATCCACCTGACCAGGATCTTCGGCGTCAAATACGCCGTCATCGGCATACTGGACGAAACCACGCGCAGTTCCATTCGCACCCAGGCCGTATGCGTCGACGGCGAAATCGCCGACAACCTGAATTACGCCCTCAACGGCACTCCCTGCCAGCAGGTCATCACCCATGGCGCCTGCGCCTATTTGTGCAATGTGCAGCAACTGTTCCCCGAAGACGCCATGCTGGTGGATCTCAATGTGGAGAGCTACATAGCCATACCGCTCATCGACAGCAAGCATGAAACCATGGGGCTGCTGGTCGTCATGGACGACGAACCCATGCAGAACAGCGCCTGGATCCAGCCCATCCTGGAGATCTTCGCCGCCAGGGCCTGCGCCGAGCTGGAGCGTGTCCGCACCGAGGAATGCCTGCGGCTTTCCGAGGATCGCTTCTCCCGCGCATTCCACTCAAGCCCCGAGCCCATCGCCATTTGCCGGGTGGATGGCCTGTTGGTCGAGGTCAATGAGAGCTTCGAGCGCGTGTTCGGCGTCAGGCGCGAAGAAGTCGTGGGCAGGATGGTGCCTGAGCTGGGATTGTGGAAGGATCCCAATGACAGGAGCAGAATGCTGGACATGCTGCTCCGTGGCGAGCGCGTGCGCGATTTCGAAGCGGTTTTCGTCAATCACCGGGGGGAGGACGTGATATGCCTGCTCTCATCGGAACTCATCACGCTGAATCACCAGGAATGCACCGTGACCATTGCGCGGGACATCACGGAACAGAAGAAGGCCGAGCAGGCCCTGGCCCAGGCCCGCCGGGAATGGGACCAGGCCATGGACTACTTCGAGGACGCCATCGTTCTCATCAGCCCGGACGAAAGAATCATTCGCGCCAACCGCATGTTCTATGAAATGATGAGGCTCACTCCCGGAGAAGTCATCGGCAGGGACCCGGGAGAGCTGTTCCACCCACAGGGAGACAAGGCATGCTGCTCCGTCTACAAGGCGCGCAAGGAGCGCAAGGACGCCCGCATCGTGCAGGAGGCCGACCATCCCGCCAACCGCACGGGCAGGCCCATCGAAATCACCACCCGGGTCATTCGCAACGAGCGGGGGGAAACCCAGAGCATTCTGGTCGTCACCCATGATCTCTCCCGCCAGCGCGCAATCGAGAACGAACTGCGCCGGCACCGCGATCACCTGGAAGAACAGGTTGCCGAGCGCACCGCCACGCTGCGCAAGCAGGCGCGGATCATCGATCAGATCAATGATTCCGTGGTGGGCACCGACCTGGAAGGCAATATCACATTCTGGAACCGGGGCGCCGAGCTGATGTTTGGCTACCGCGCCGACGAAGTCATCGGCAAATCCATTGCCTTGCTCTATCCCAGGGAAGAAATCAAGATCAGCCGGAATCTTGCGGAAAACATCAAAAAAAGCGGGCTCTATGTCATCGAAACCCGCCTGAGACGCAAGTCGGGCGGCCTTTTCCACGCCCATATATCCGCCTCCGCCGATTACGACGAAGACCACAACCTCAAGGGAGTCTACACCTATACCCTCGATATCAGTGAAAGGAAGCGCATGATTGAAATGCTGGAGCGGGAACGCGCCGCCCTGGAGAGCGTCAACCAGGAACTGAAATCATTCTCCTACTCGGTTTCTCACGACCTGCGTTCTCCCTTGCGCGCGCTGGACGGTTTCAGCCAGGCGCTGCAGGAAGACTATGCCCACCTCTTGCCCGGGGAAGGCATGCACTATTTGCAGCGCATACGCGGCGCTGCCCAGCATATGGGGCGCCTGATCGACAAGCTGCTGACCATTTCCCGCGTGTCCCAGAGCAAGCTCCAGCATCAGCCCGTCAACCTGAGCAAGCTGGTAAAACGCATCACCGAGGATATGATGGAGCGGGATTTGGCCCGCAACGTCACCTTCAAGATTCAAAAGGATGTCATCGTCAACGGAGATGAGTCCCTCCTGCAGATCGCCCTGGAAAACCTCATCGGCAATGCCTGGAAATACACCAGCCGGCAGGCGGAGGCCTGTATCGAATTCGGCATGCGCCTCCAGGAAGGCATGCCCGTCTGTTTCGTGCGCGATAACGGTGTTGGATTCAATATGGAATATGCAGACAAGCTGTTCGTGGCATTCCAGCGCCTGCACCGGCCCGATGAGTTCGAAGGCACCGGAATCGGGCTGGCCACGGTGGGCCGCATCATCTTCCGCCATGGCGGCGAAATCTGGGCCGAGGCCGAGGAGGGAAAAGGCGCCTGTTTCTACTTCTCGCTCCCCTGAACCAAGTCGCGGCCGTGGGACACGGAGAAACTGACGGAACCACCGTTCTGGCGCCCGGCGCGCCAACGCAACAGGGGTCAGCCCGTGACAAGCCTTAAAAAGCGCGCCACCGCATCCCCTGGAACCCCTCCCCTGGCAAGCGCATATTCATATAACAGCGCGACCATTTCCGCCTTCCTCGCGGCGGGGATTCTAATCGCCCGAGCTTCAAAATACTCTTCCACTGCGACAAGAACATCGCTCAGCAGGCTGCCGTCATCACGTTTGACGGTTTCCCGTTCATTGAAAGAGAACACGGTTCTCCCCGTGGCCAGCCAGTCAATGCTCACGCCACAGTGAATGGCCATGGCGGCAACATTCTCTATCTTGGCCTGGCTTTCTCCCGATACGATCCGGTGTAGCTGGGACTCCGAAAGGCCCGCCGCCTGGGCCAGTCTTTTCTTCCCGCCCACCAGCCGGGATAGCTCATTTATGCGCTTGCCTATACCCGATGTAAAATTGATACCCTGCCTGCAGCCCGTTTTGCCTTCCCTCATAATTATAATTTTATCATATAGTTATACATTATAATCGGCCGAGCGCCTGTGGCCGGCCAGGTTCCGGATGCTTGACCGTCCCGCATTACTGCGATAATGTTTCCATTATGTCTAGGACAGGACGCCCTCCTGAAAGGATTCTGAAGGACCCCAGAAAACGTCAAGCCTGGGTGATCTATCAGATCTCACTCCAGGGGCGCAGCCTGGCCGAGCTGGCGCGCGGCGCCGGCGTGAGACGCCAGACACTTTATCAGGCATTCCATCGGCATTATCCCCGCATGGAAAGAATCATTGCCGAGGCCGTGGGACTGGAACCCAAGACCTTGTGGCCGGAACGCTACGATGCGGACGGCCAGCCCGCAAAGCGCCGCGGCAGACCCAGAAAGTCTACTGTCATGACAAGAAAGAATAATACAACAGAATAACGCGGCAATGCCATCTGCTCCAGACACGCCAACATTTTCTGGAATATCTTGGCGGCATGGCTCCGCATCAGGATTGACCAAACATACAGGAAACCTCAAGGGTGTTCGAATACCATAAAATATGATACTTTCTGCCTCCTTCTCTGGTTCTTTCCTGAAAAGAAATTCCTGGATTGAAGCGAAAACGAGACCGAGGCAATGCCGGGCAGCTCACTCCGCCCGGTGGAGCGGCTGGATGGAAAAGTCATCGGGAAGACGCCCATCCTCCGGCCAGAGAGAAAGCCGCATGGATGCCCGTTATGGATGCACAAAACAACAAAAGCGCGGAACAATAAAATGGAGAGGTAGCGTCCTTTTTTCTCAAACACGTTGCAGTCCTGCCGGCCCTATGTGAATTGATGTAAACGTGTTTGAAACCTCGCGGAGAGATCGGCAAACGGGCAAGACAAGCCCCCCTGGTGACAAAATTCTTACACTGGTGTATAATCAGCTTACACTTCCTGTAGGTCTATTCTGAGCCGCACTCCGTTTAGGAACCTGCCCACCGCGCCAGAAACCCTTACACTGAACCGGAGGGACTCGCATGCAGGACAAATATGTTTTGCTGATTGAAGACAATCCCGACGATGTCGCGCTCACGCTGCGCGCATTGAAAAAACACAAGATCACCAACAACATCGTCGTTGCCCGTGATGGCGCGGAAGCCCTGGACTACCTGCTCGGCCGGGGAGAACACCAGGACCGCGACATCTCCTTTCAGCCCGCGGTCATCTTTCTTGATCTCAACCTGCCCAAAATCAACGGCCTGGAAGTTCTCAGGCAAATCCGCGCGGACGAGCGCACCCAGCGCATTCCGGTGGTCATTCTCAGCACCTCGACCGAAGAGCAGGATATCACCGCCAGTTATGACCTGGGGGCCAACAGCTACATCCGCAAGATGGTGGATTTCGACAAGTTCTCCGACGCCATACGCCAATTGGGCTGCTACTGGCTGACACTCAACCTGATCCCCTCCCACCAGCAAGACACACCTTCCTGACATCCATCAACCCGCCTTTCCCTCCAGGTGGCAGGATGATCCTGCGGGAAACAGGGCTTGAATGAAATTGCAAGGCCGGTTCCGTCCGTCGAGCTGGCTCTCCACGATACGCTCCCACGCCAGACGGCAGGCACGGAGCGAGCCCGGCATGCTGAAAATCAGGGTGCGGTTGGCAAGCCCGGCAAAGGCCCGCGACTGAATGGTCGAAGAGCCGATCTCCTCATAGGACAGTGCGCGGAACAATTCTCCAAAGCCATCGACGGGCTGCTCGATCAACAACCGAACCGCCTCAGGCGTCACGTCCCGCTCGGCAAACCCAGTGCCCCCCGTAATCAGAACAACGTGGATTCCGGGATCGGCAATCCAGCCTGCCACGGCCGCGCGAATCCTGTAGACATCATCGGCAAGAATGGCGCGGGACGCCAAAGTGTGCCCGGCTTCCTGCAGCTTTTCCACCAAACAGGCGCCCGAGCGGTCATTGGTCTCGTCACGGGTATCGGAGACTGTCAAAACGGCAATACTAAGGGAAACGAATTCCCGGGTAGATGTCACTCGGCTGCTCCTTCTCTCGTTCGCCCCGTTACGTGTAGCCTAATGGGATCATAGGTCCAAGGTACAAGATACAAGGTACAAGGTACAAGGTACAAGGGACAAGGGACAAGGGACAAGCTTGGGCATCGCGTTGCGATGAGATTAAGGGGGAATGGTGCGCGTTGTGTAGCGGAAACCGGGGGGCCGGGTATTCAGGATTCGTAGCGGCTTCAGGCCTGCTTCAGGCCCAGTAACACCTTGCCCGCCTCGATCTTGACAGGGTAGACGCCGGTACAACCCTCATCAGGCGCCACGGCCTGGCCGTTCTCCAGCTCGATGACCCAGTTGTGCAGGGGGCAGGTCACACGCTTGCCATGGATGATGCCCTGTGACAAGGGACCTTTCTTGTGGGGACACTGGTCACGCAGGGCGAAGATCTCGTCTCCCGCGGTACGGAACACCGCCACGTCACCCGCTTCCGTCCTGACCACCCGCGCGCCCAGCCGGGGAATGTCCTCCAACCTTCCAACCTCAATCCAGTTCGTCACTCACCTTACCTCTCGATTTCCCACATCTCACACTTCACGCCTCACGTATTGGCAATTCAGACCACTTCCTTCAAAGGCTCGAACTCGTGGCGGTCCACCTGCTCGGCGGCGCGCTCCGCCCACGGATCCTGCTGGGCGAATTTCTGCGATTCGAGGAAGCGCGCATAGAGGGCCTTGCGGCTTTCCTCGTCCTCGACGACCTTCTCCTTCACATAGGACAGGCCCACGCGCTCGATCCACGGCGCGGTGCGCTCCAGGTAGTGGCCCTCCTCGCGGTACAGTTGCAGGAAGGCGCCACAGTACTCCTTGACCTCCTCTTCCGTCTTCACCTTGCACAGCAGATCCGTGGCCCTCACCTTGACGCCGCCGTTGCCTCCCACGTGCAGCTCCCAGCCGGAATCCACGGCCACCACGCCGAAGTCCTTGATGGTCGCCTCGGCGCAATTGCGCGGACAGCCCGACACCGCCATCTTGAACTTGTGCGGCGTCCAGGAACCCCAGGCCATCTTCTCCAGTTGCACACCCATGCCCATGGAGGCCTGGGTGCCGAAGCGGCACCACTCGGAGCCCACGCAGGTCTTCACCGTGCGCAGGGACTTGCCATAGGCATGACCGGAAACCATGCCCGCCTTGTTGAGGTCGCTCCACACGGCCGGCAGATCCTCTTTCTTGACGCCCAGCAGATCGATACGCTGCCCGCCGGTCACCTTGACGGTGGGAATGGCATACTTCTCCGCCACATCGGCAATGGCGCGCAACTCGGCCGGGTTGGTCAGCCCGCCCCACATGCGCGGCACCACGGAATAGGTGCCGTCCTTCTGGATATTGGCATGAACCCGCTCATTGATAAAGCGCGATTGATAGTCGTCCCGCGCCTCGCCGGGCCAGGTGGAAATCAGATAATAGTTCAGCGCCGGGCGGCACACATGGCAGCCATCGCTGTTGCGCCACTCCATGTACGCCATCACGTCCGGTATGGATGTGAGGTGATGCTCACGAATGGTGTGGCGCACCTCTTCATGGGTGTAGTCGGTGCACTTGCACAGGGGTTTCCTGGCCGGGGTCTCCGAATAGTCGTTACCCAGGGTGGACATGAGAATCTGTTCCACCAGGCCGGTGCAGGAACCGCAGGAAGAGGACGCCTTGGTGTGGGCGCGCACGTCTTCCAGGGTGAAGAGCCCCTTTTGGGTGATGGCATTGACCACGTCGCCCTTGCACACGCCGTTGCAGCCACAGACCTCCATGTCGTCGCTCATGGCGCTGGCCGCATTCTGGCCGCTGTGGCCCGAATCTCCCAGGTGCCCCTGGCCGAACAACAGTTGGTCGCGGAAGTCGCTGACATTGGTGCCCTCGCGCATCAACTGGAAATACCAGCTCCCGTCGATGGTGTCGCCGTAGAGCACCGCGCCCTGGATGCGGTTGTCCTTGAGCACCAGTTTCTTGTAAATCCCCTGGGCGGCATCCTTGATGACGATGTCCTCCGTGGTCTCGTCGCCATGGAAATCGCCGGCGGAGAACAGGTCGATGCCGGTCACCTTGAGCTTGGTGGAAATGACCGAGCCCTCGTAACGGGCATAGCCCAGGTGGGCCAGGTGATTGGCGCATACCTTGGCCATCTCGAACAGGGGGGCCACCAGGCCATAGGTGGCGCCACGGTGCTGCACGCACTCGCCCACGGCGTAGATGCGCGGGTCATAGGTCTGCATGGTGTCGTTGACCAGCACGCCACGCTCGCAATACAGGCCCGCCTGCTCGGCCAGGGCCGTATTGGGCCGGATGCCCACGGCCATCACCACCAGGTCGGCGGGAACCTCCAGGCCATCATTGAAGCGCACGCCCTTCACGCGTTCCTCGCCCAGGATGGCCTCGGTCCGGGCCTCCATGAGAAAGTTGAGGCCGCGGGCCTCGAGGGCGCTCTTGAGCAGGCCGGCGGCGGGCCTGTCGAGCTGACGCTCCATGAGGGTATCCATCAAATGGACGACCGTGACCTCCATGCCCTGCTGCCTGAGACCATTGGCGGCCTCCAGCCCCAGCAGGCCGCCGCCAATGACCACGGCATGGCGGCCGCTTTTGCTGGCCGCGAGCATCGCATCCACGTCGTGTATATCCCGGAAGGAAACCACCCCCTCCAGATCCTTGCCCGGCACGGGCAATATGATGGGATTGGACCCGGTGGCCAGCAGCAGACGGTCGTAATTTTCCTCGATCCCGTCCGCGGTGCGGACGGTGCGCCGGGCGCGGTTGATCTCTGTCACCCACTTCCCTGCATGCAGCGTGATATTGTTCTCCTCATACCACGGCAAGTCGTTGAGCATGATATCGTCGATGGTCTTCTCCCCGCTCAGCACCGGAGACAGGAGAATACGGTTATAGTTACCGAAGGGCTCCGCGCCGAAGACGGTGATGTCGTACTTGTCCGGGGCGATCTTCAACAACTCTTCCAACGTGCGCACGCCCGCCATGCCATTGCCGATCAATATCAGCTTCTCTTTCATAGCCATCTCCACAAAACGCAGATTTATTCAGTAAGAACCTGAATCCGTGGGTTCAGGTAAGAACTCAGTATCACATCGCTTTAGCAAGACCCATGCCATAAATAAAAATTCACATATCTTTTTGTAATTTATATAATTTCTCAGGGACACGCCACCCCCACCATCCCCCAAGTCATGCTCGGCGCACCAACATGGTGCGCCCCGGACATTCGCGCCCCATCATTATCCCCCGTGCGCCCGGAGGCGGGAATTTCCCCGCCTGCCCGTCCCACACCCGCCCGGGCGGCGCCCCATGGAAACATGCCGCCCCATCCTGGCGCAGCGCCTGCTCCACACGAATTGATTTTAATATATAAATCAATAAGATAGTAAGTGGCACGAGTTTTGCTATATGACTTTTGCCGATTCGACCCCAAGACTCTGGACTTCCAATCATGTCTGACAGATTCAATCTTCTCGCCCTTGGCAAGGCCAACATACGCATTCTGCATTACACGTGGCTTGCCTTCTTCATGACCTTCCTGGTGTGGCTGGGCCTGGGGCCCACGATGCCCTTCATCAAGGAAGCGCTGGATCTCACGGATCAGCAGGCCAAGGTCCTGCTGATTCTCAATGTGGCCATGACCATCCCGGCGCGCATCATCGTCGGCATGCTGGTGGACCGCCTCGGGCCGCGCATCATGTACACGGGCATTCTGGTGCTGGGGGGGCTGGTGAGCATCGCCTTCGCCTGGGCCGACGACTATGAGCAACTGGCCATTCTGCGCTTCCTGTCGGGCTTCATCGGGGCGGGTTTCGTGGTGGGCATCCGCATGATCGGGGAATGGTTTCCCGCCAGGCAGACGGGCATCGCCCAGGGCATCTACGGCGGCTGGGGCAATTTCGGCTCGGCTGGCGCCGCCCTGACCCTGCCCTTCATCGCCGTCAACCTGGGCGGCGCCGACGGCTGGCGCTACGCCATCACCCTGGCCAGCATCGCCGCCATCGCCTACGGCATCCTCTACTATTTTATCGTCAGCAACACTCCCAAGGGCTCCACCTACTTCAAACCGAAGAAGTCGGGGGCCATGGAGGTCACCAGCGTGGGCGACCTGTTGCTGTACATCCTGATGAACATCCCCCTCTACGTGGCCCTGGCCGTGCTGACCTGGAAGCTGTCGCCGCACAACATGGGCCTCATCGGCCAGGCCGCCACCCATGCCATCTATGCCGGCCTGCTGATCCTGTATGCCGTCCAGGTGTGGAAGATCTGGCATATCAACGGCCATGTCCTGAAAAAACCCGTTCCGGAGATGCACCGCTACAAGTTCAAGCAGGTCGCCATCCTGGACTTCGCCTACCTGGTCACCTTCGGCACGGAGCTGGCCGTGGTGTCCATGCTGGCCATGTTCTATGTCTCCTGGTTCGACATTCCCAAGGTGACGGCCGCCCTGCTGGCCGGCATCTATCCCTTCATCAACCTGGTGGCGCGTCCCGGCGGCGGCTGGATCAGCGACAAGATCGGACGCAAGCGCACCCTGATCATCGTCTTCGCCGGCATCACGGCCAGCTTCCTGACCCTGGGCTTCGTCGAGCAGGGATGGCCGGTGTGGATGGTGGTGGCCGTCACCATCGTCGGCGGCATTTTCTCCAAGGCGGGCTCGGGCGCCGTCTACGCCATGGTGCCCCTGGTGCAGCGCCGCCTGACGGGGCAGATCGCGGGCATGGTGGGCGCCTTCGGCAACGTGGGCGCAGTGATTTTCCTCACGGTCAACTCCCTGGTGGACTATGATCAGTTCTTTCTGTTCATCGGCATCGTCGCCGCACTGGTGTTCTTCATGATCCTGCTCTTTCTCGAAGAACCCTGCGGGCACATGGTGGAAACCCTGCCGGACGGCACGGTGCAGATCATCGAGGTGAACTGACGGGACGACCACCGTGCCATCCAAACTTGCCATCAACGCCGGGCAGTACAGCGACAAGGGCCTCAAGGAAGACAACGAAGACTGCTGCGGCATCCGCATCCCGGAGGAGCCCCTGCTCACCACCAAGGGCATCGCGGTAGTCATCGCCGACGGCGTGAGCAGCAGCGCGGGCGGGCGCGAGGCCAGCGAGGCCTGCGTGCAGGGCCTGCTGGGCGACTACTACAGCACCCCGGAGTCGTGGGTGGTGAAGACCTCGGGACAGCGGGTGCTGGGCGCCCTCAACCGCTGGATGCACGGCCAGGGCCAGCAGAAATACGGCTCGGCCCACGGCATGATCAGCACCCTGAGCGCCGTGGTGCTCAAGTCGGCCACCGCCCATCTGTTTCACATCGGCGACACCCGCATCTACCGCCTGCGCGCCGGGGAGCTGGAATGCCTGACCCGCGACCACCAGATGTGGGGCGCGGGCGAGAAGACCTTTCTCTGCCGCGCCCTGGGCGCCGACACCCACCTGGAACTGGACTATCGCAGCCTCCCGGTGGAGCGCGGCGATCTGTACATGCTGACCACCGATGGCGTGCACGGCTGGCTGGACGACAAGACCCTGAAGGGCCTGCTGCTGGAACTGGGCGCCAACCCGGAACGGGCCGCGCGGACCATCGTCACCCGCGCCCTGGAGGCGGGCAGCGAGGACAACGCCACCTGCCAGGTATTCACCATCGAATCCCTGCCCGCCTCCAGGGCGCGGGTGACGATGGTCCGCGCGGCCCGTTCCGGGTTGGCGCCCAGTTCCAGCAGCAGGCCCTTCAGGGTCTTGTCGTCCAGCCAGCCGTGCACGCCATCGGTGGTCAGCATGTACAGATCGCCGC
>WGFB01000071.1 GCA_015492435.1 Gammaproteobacteria bacterium
ACGTCAGTGTCTTCAACCTTCAGCCTGCCAGTGGGATCATCACCGAAATCGAAGGCTCACCCTACCCCACTGACTGGTATCCTTATGACGTTGTCGTGGCGCCTGACGACCATCATCTCTATGTCGCCAACAACGGCGCCGCCAACATCTCTGCGTATGAAATCGAAACATCATCCGGAAGACTGAGTCAGCTCGCTCATTCGCCATACGCGTCTGACCTGGGACCCTATGCGCTGGCAATATCGCGCTGATCCGCCGCGTCTATTTTCTGTTGGGAGGAATGCTTTATGGATTCAAGATCCAGGCAGGCCCCGCTATCCGTGTGAGATATGCGGATTGTCTAACGATAGACCTCAAGCCGGGCCTTGGCATCCTTGAAGGTCGCCTCGTCCTGAAACTGTCCAAGGTGAAAAATGGATTGCTGCTTCTTGCCAGTGCCATCCATGCCCGTGAGCGCAAACGTCTTCCCCCCGATCTCGGAAAAAAACTTGAGATCCTTGACAAGCACCACCTCGCTTCCATTGCGCAGGAACATGGTTATGCGGTCCTTGCCTATTTCAAGTGCCACGACTGCCGTGGGAAGCAACATCAGGCGCGTCTTGAGGATGCGATTGGCGCCTATGAAAAGGAACAGGAAACCGAGAAAGACCAGGAGGTAGGACCAGTTCTGCTCGGGCCCGAACCAGAGCTGCACGCCTATGGAGAACAACGCTATGACCGTGGGCACATACAACAGCAAGTCCCACACCATGCCCTTCTTGTCCTGAATCAGTTCGTAGCGATGGATATTCCCGGTCACTCGATCATCCCAGATCCTGATTCAATACACGTTGCAGCACGGGCTCCAGTTCGTTGAACAGCAACCTTCCCGGACGCTTGAAGCGCACAATCCCCTCGGCATCGATAACGAATGTCCACGGATCGCCCTTGACACGGTATGCGATGAAGGCGCCGGGATTCTGGTACTGATCCATGTGCAGAAATATGACCTCGTCCTCATATTTCTGCAGCATAGCCTTCAGCATCTGCAACTGTTTGTCACATACCGTGCAGTGGCCTGGCGTCGCGAATTCCAGCAGAATGACCTTGCCTTCCTTGAGCGCCTCATCCAGAGAATACTGGTACATGCGCTCATCAGGATATCGATAAGTGGTGATGCGGCTGAAATCACCTCCGACATCAGGCAAGGTCAGCGTCCTTATGCTGGGTGCTGGACTCCCCACCCTGAGCGTACCCTCTGGCGACTCCATGCAGGCAGCGAGCAGACCTGTCACCACCAGAATCAGAAGGACATACCTAAACTTGCTCATAACTCTTTTCCCACCCTGCACATGTCTTGAACAGATTGTACGCCCAGATGATGTTGGCAAGCAGCACCAGGGTACCGAAGATCCCCATGACACCAAGTATCGGCTTCACCAGCTTCTCAACCTCTTCCAGCGGCATGGTCTGGCCAGAGATGCCGCCAACGACGCCTGCAATGGTGAAAAAAACCACCATGCCCACGAGACCGACATTGTGAATCCAGAAGTGAACTTTGACCAGCCGTAAGCTGTAGATCGGCCTGTGAATAAGGCGGGGAATGATATAGTAGATCGATGCAAAAATCGCCATCTCCACCCATCCCAGGAGGTTGATGTGGGTATGGGCGCGCACAATCAGATCGCCATGAATTCTGTGATCGACAAAGTAGCGGAATTCCGGTATGCCGCCCATAAGGACGCCCCAGGTAAAACCAATGATGCTGTAGGTGATGCAGGCGTAGACGAACCACAGTGTGTACTTGCGGTATTCCAGCTCCTGCTCATGGACCCAAGGTTCATTCATCTACACTCTCCTGCCCGGGCTGCTCCTGCTGTTTTTCCCTGATATCCTTGTATTTCTCTTTCCATTCCTGGGGAACGAACGTGCCCACCATGGTGTCGATGAACTCAGAACGCCCTGGGGGCGGGGTTTTAGCCACGGAAGACCCAGGGTCTGCCTTCAGTTCCGAAATAAATATGGCGATCAGCCGCAAATCCTCCGCCGGCATCTGTGATACATAGGCTGCCTCCTTGGGAGGGAAGCCATGATCGATCGTCGGGCCATGATAGTATTTCTCTGGCTCGCGCAGGAACTGCTCGATCCGCTCCGCCGTATACTTTGACCCCAGGCCATCCAAAGACAATCCCATACTGGTACCGGCACGCAAAGCGCGGTGACAGGCGTTGCAATTGGCCTTGCGGTAAAGTTCTGACCCTTTCAAGCCTTCTTCGGAAAAATCAAAAAAAGTCGTCTGGGTATACATGGGCTCGTCAGACCTGAGCCGGATCGTTTCCAGGACGACATAGCCGATCATCGCAAGCGCGAAAAACACACCAAAGATGATAAAAAGAATTTTCTCGCCGGATTTGAGGGGTTGCTTCTTACTGCTCATTTTATGAGATGCCTGGAGTGGATTTAACCCAAGTCTTTTCAGAGCCTGCCTTCATGCCTGATGAAAGACCGGTCCACATCCATTCGCTGAGGGATGTGAGGACGGGGAACTGCTCTTCGAGGCTGGTGCGCCAAAGATAAATGAGGGCGGTTTTCACCGCCCTCATCTAAAGTTGGCGAGCCTGCATTTACATGACTTCAACTTGGCTCAGACTTCACTACCTTCCAGTGGCGTTACTTCATGTAGGGCCTGAAGAAGTTGCCATTCGTCAGCGGGCTTGCGTTGGTCAGATAAGCCGCCGCATTATGAATGTCCTCATCCGACATCTTCTTGGCCACCGCCTGCATCTGACCCATGGGATCATTTGCGCGGCTTCCATCACGCCACTTCTTGAGCTGGTTGACCAGATAGACATAACGCTGCTTGCCGATCATGGGATAAACGGGAGGCGCGCCGCGTCCGGCATAGCCGTGGCAGGACTTACACGCTGGCACACCCTTGCCCGGGCTGCCGAGATCCTTGGGCGCATCATAGCCATCGTTCCTGATGGGGCTGCCATATTCCACCAGGGCTCTGCCTTTGTAGGGTATACCAACTTCCACGCCCGCTTCCTTCAGCGCATTCAGATCGGAGCCCAGATCGGTGGGGCGCAGGGATGCCAGATAGGTCGCCACATCGATCCTGTCCTGCCTGGACAGACCCTTGGCATTGGCGTTCATGACAAACATGGTCGTGTCTTCACGCTTGTCCGACGCATAGTCCTCAAGCTGCTTGAAGAGGAAAGTAAAGAACTGTCCGGCGATCATCGGAGTGCCAAGCTCGTCGTTGCCCGTGCCCGTTTCGCCGTGGCAGCTGGTGCACGCGGGCACATCGCCCTTGCCGTTCCTGAAAATGTTTTCGCCGTTGGCCTTATTGCCGTTGCCCCGGGAATACATGCCTTCCGCAGCCATTACGCTGCTTGTGGTAAACGCAATCCCAACGATCATGGCGATTGCTATCACAACTGATTTTGCTTGTTGCATCTGCAGACCCCTCCTCCCGCTTATACTCGCTATTGTTATTCATCTTCGGCCATTACCGGCGTCCAGGACTGCGTTACACGATAGACCTGTTCACAGGCATGCGTGTCCCAGCTCTTTCGCGGCAGTGGCGTTTGATTCTTGAAAGATTGAAAAGCTAGATTTCACCCGCAAGGCGCTTACGAGTTAATCTTCAGCAGTACTGCTGCCAGAATGAATGCTGCAATGAACCACAGCGCATACAAAGTTACCACACCTGCTGTATCTAAAAGCACGGTACACCTCCATCTTTGTTAGTTTATTTATTATTCGCCCGACCGGATCCCGGCCCAAGCGAGACTTTATATTCCTAACCAGTGCACAGTATACGTGACTGTGCCGAGTATAACAATTCCCTGCCACCAATCAAATGACTGTCTGGTGCCGGCGACTGCTCCCCCCGGTAATTCCGCAGGTTGAATATGTTATTAAACATGACTCAAGTGTGTAATGCAAGCACATGCGCCATAAAGAATCCATGCCCCGCGCCAGCCGCCGCACATGCTCGGCTTTCATTCTGAAAATCATAGGGTTAGTCTCACCTCGACAACCTTCCAGTCTTCGAGTCCGGCCATCATGACAGCCTGGGGAAGCTTCGCTATAATCCGATAACACGGATTCATGGCATTCCAACCGGTTGCAACCACATCTGGCCATTCTATAATACGGCGGCTTGCTCAAGCTCGATCGGCACCTGCCCAGCGGGCGTCCGGGATGCGCCCCTCATCATCATGGATTCAAAAATTATAAAATGAAAGATTTGAAATCAATCGTACAGATCATCACGGATCGTTACTGGGGCTTCCTGGTCTTGCTGGCATGGGGGGCCGGCCTGTTGGGCTTTGGCCTGATACGCTTCGAACCCTATGGCCTGGACGAAGGGGCGGCGAGGGGGCTGATCCTCAACTGGTCCATCGCCGACGGAGTGCTGAACCCCATCGTGACCCTGGGGATCCCGGATTTCCGTTCCTTTTTCTTTATTCCACTGGGACTTTACTGGTCGGGCAGCATCACCGCCGCCAAGGTCTACACCATGCTGATGGCCTTCCTGGCCGTCACCCTGCTGTACCGCTGGTCGGCGAAACATGCCGACCAGGAGTCCGCCATCGTCGGATGCGCCCTGCTGCTCATCCTGCCCTTGTTCATCAACCAGATCGATATGATCGGCATCGGCGTCTACCTGTTGCTGACGTTTGGCGTGGCCGCCGCCATCGATAACCGCTACAGAAAAATCAGGCGCCCGCTGGGCGGCTGGTTCTTCATTCAACTGTTCTGGGTGTGCATTGCCATCACCATGCACCCCATGGGGCTGGCGTATCCACTGGCGCTGGCGTGGCGCTGGCACAAAGACCCCATAGACGAGCGCCAGAGACAACATCTGTACATCGGCCTGGTTCTGGTGGTGGGCACCACTCTCATCATGCGCGGCGGCTGGCAGACCGTGGAATGGCTGGTCAATCCCCTGTTGTCCCTGTCCCAGGCCTTTCAGGCCATCACGGGCGTCACCGGCTCACCCAGCTGGTTCACGGCCACCCTGATATCCTTGGCACTGCTGTTCGTTCTGTTCTATGACTTGCGTTTCCTGCTGTCAGACCTGCTGGGTTCGATTCTGCTGTTCGCCATCCTCATCGGCCTGGCCGCCGGTGACAGCAGTTGGGCCCTGATCGCCATCACCCTGGTGCTCCTGCGCGGCGCCCATCATCTGCTGCGGTTCAACCAGTCCCTCGGGCAGGGCGGACTGATGCGCACGCGGGGCATTGTCATTGCCGCGATTTTCATTCTTTCCACGGCTTCCATGGTCATGGACAAGAATCGCATGAGGGCCATCACGGAAGTGCAGATCAGCCAGCAGGACGTGCTGATACGCTCCCTGGCGCAGGCGGCCGAGGATCCGGACATTCCCTTCCAGATCGCCAGCCAGTGGCCGGGACGCACCATGATCGCCAGCAAGCGCCATACCTTCCCCCTGCCGCCGGCGGAAGGCAAGAGCAGCGGGGAATTCCTGGAGTCCATCAGCGGCATCACCCATCTCATTTTCGATCCCTACGACCCGCATAACGAGGCTCTGGCGCGCCAGATTGCCGTGCTGGCCGGCTATACCAAGACCGCCGAACTCAACAGCGATGGCGTCATTGTGGAAGTCATTCCTCAGCAGGCCGGGGAATCCGGAAAACAGACCGCGGAATCAGACGTCACGGCAGCGGATGACAAACCCTCGCCACCTCCCGCCGAAAAGCAACCCTCCTCATAGGCGGGGTCAGCTCTGGCAGCGCGGGCAATACCAGGTCGAGCGCTGACCCTGGCTGATGCGGCGCAGGGTAGTGCCACACTTCTGGCAGGGTTTGCCTTCGCGCCCGTAGACCATCAGTTCCTGGGCGAAATAACCCGGCCGCCCCTCGCTGTCGCTGAAATCCCGCAAGGTAGTGCCGCCCTGATCGATGGCCTGCCTCAAAATGCCTTTCACGCATGCGGCAAGACGCTCATAGCGCTGCTGTGAGATACGCCCCGCCGCGCGCCGCGGATCGATGCCTGCCGCGAACAGAGCCTCATTGGCGTAGATGTTTCCGGCGCCAACGACGACACGGGCATCCATGATGAACGCCTTGACCGCCACCCGCCGGCCGCGGGAACGCGCATAGAGATACCCGCCATCGAAGGCGTCTCCCAGCGGCTCAGGCCCCAGATGCCGCAGCAAGGGATGGCGCAAGGGATCGCCCCGCGTCCACAGCACCAGCCCGAAGCGCCGGGGATCCGTGAAGCGCAGGCAGCGCCCGCCGCTCAGCACGAAATCCACGTGGTCATGTTTTCCTGGCTGAACGCGGGCATCGATCACCCGCAATACGCCCGACATCCCCAGGTGCGCCAGTACCGTCCCTGTCCCGGCGCGCAGCAGCAGGTACTTGCCGCGCCGCTCCACCGCGGTGAAAACCTGGCCCGGCAGCTCCCGTTGCAACCGTCCCGGCACCGGCCGCCGGAGATGGGGATTGCGCACCACCACCTGTTTCACGGTCCGGCCGGTCACATGGCGCGCGATACCCCGGCGGGTGGTTTCGACTTCGGGTAATTCAGGCACGGGCGACCCTGCGGCTGGCGCTGCAAACGGCCTGCCTCATCATGGGGTCTGCGTGTCCGCCATGGCGGGGACAACGTCATCCGGAAGAAGGCGCCGGGTCTGTTCGGCCGGGAAATGAAAGCGCATGGCAATATCGCGGCGCGCCACGACCAGCTCCGGACTGCGTTGTAACAGGAGCAGTCTCAGTTCGCCCGGTTCCCGGGAGAGGCGCAGTACGATCTCCCCTTGACCGGATCCGCCTTCAAAGGGCGTCACCTGGCTCGCCTCGGCATGCAGCCACGCTTGCACAAGGTCATCCATCGCCGCAGGCGCAAGCTTCACCCCTTCTGTCGTGGCCTGCCAGCGCCCCTGCTCGTTGACGAGTGCGAGACCCGGCAGTTCAATGGCCGTCAGCGCGTTGCCCGGCGGCAACAGGGTCAGGGAGACATAGGCCGCGGGAGATGCCTGCAGTTGATAGAACAGGGTATCGTTGATCAAATAGACATGGTCCCCCATGCGCACGTAGCGCTGCCGCTTGAGCGGCTCGTTGCCACCGAAATCGATTTTCACCTCATCGAAGAATACCGTTGCCAGGGGTTCATCCAGCCCGTATTTTCCCAGATCCAGGCCCGCCACATCGTACCGGCCACGCCACTGCGCCCCGGCAATGCCCAGTACCGAGTCGATGCGAAACGCGCGGGCCGGCACGCGCACGGGCGATTGCATCCACCAGACGTCTTCCTTCCTGAACACCAGATCGGCCTTGCCGGGGCGCCTGATCGTAATCCGCGTCACCTGATCCGGCGACATACCCGTCAACCCGGTAATATCTTCCCGCCCGTCGAGACCGGGCGCCTCATAGGCGAGCCAGGCCAGACCGGCAAGCAATATGAGCAAACCCACGTTGAGCCACAGGCGTCTGTTCATGACAAAAAACCATTCTCCAACTTTACCGGCCAGAAGCCGGAGTGAGAGGCTTAAAAAACAACAAGGCTATCTGCGCCGCCGCCGGTACCAGATGAACAGGCCACTGCCCAGCAGGCCCAGTGGCAAGACGGCCAGGAAACCAAAGCCGATGACCGCAACCGCCGTGGAAGACAGTGTCAGGGTCGTATCCGGCGCCGTGCGCGCGGGCACGGCGATCAACTCATCGTCGCTGCTCAGCCAGTTGAGCATGTTCAGGGACAGTTGCAGATTGCCGCTGGCGCCGAGAAAGGCATTGGAAAGAAAATCCCCGTCGGCGACCACGATGATGCGTTGCGCCCCTGCCTGTCCCTGGTCTTCCCCGCGGGGCCGGGTCAACGCCATGCCCAGGGTAATGGGCCCGCTGATGTCCTTTCCTTCATCGAAGGTCACGCTGCCCACCACTTCATCCGTCTCCAGCCAGGTGTTGGAGAGCGTCTTGAGCAGGGGCACACTGTCCCACTTGCTCTCCTTGTCGGCCACGATGCCGCCGGCGATGGGAAACAGTGTGTTGAGCGTGAAAGCCGCGGTCACCGCATGTTGATCATAGCGGGCCACCAGGGCGATGCGCGGATCGCTGGAGCCGAACAACAACTCACCCACCTGGGAGACATTGGGATCGACCACGATGCCCTGCTGAAAACGAATGCCCAGCGCCCGCGCCAGGGGCGCCAGGCCAAACAGGCCCGCTTCTTCCCCGGCAGGATCGTGCAACCACAACAGGTTGCCGCCTGCTTCCACATAGCGCCGCAACAGCTCCACTTCGCCGGCGAGCAGGGCGCTGCGGGGGGAGGCGATCACCAGCAGGGCCGTATCAGGGGGAACCTGCGGGGTCTCCAGCAGATTGAGTCCGTACAGCGCATAGCCCCTGTTGCGCAACTGGGCCGCCCAGTTGCGCAGATCGTAGGTGGCGTTGCCCTGAAAGTCCCGCTCTCCGTGCCCGCCGAGAAAGGCGATGCGGCGCTCGCCGCCCCGCGCCACGCGCTGCAGGGCGTTGCTCAATCCCCGTTCCGTCAGGTCACGCACTTTCCCGCTGAAACCGCCATACTCGATGAACAGCTCGCCGTTCATGGTGATGCCGCGTTCCCGCACCTCCTGGGGCTCCAGATCCGGGTTGACGAAGTTCAGGACCAGGGCGGGATAGTAACGCCGGTAGCGCGCCACCAGTTCGGCGATGCGCTTGCGCAGCAGCTTGTCCTCGGTGACATAGGCGGTGATCCGGACCTCGCCCTCGAGACGCCGCAGCAATTCCACGGAAGCCGCCGACAGGGTGTTGCGCGAGTCCGCCGTCCAGTCGGCCTGGAAACTGTAGCGCGTGCTCAACCAGGCCAGCAGCACGATCACCGCGATGAACAACAGGAGGAAGACGCGGTTCTGCAGGCGCATCCAGCGGCGGGTGCGGGAGGAGACTTTCATCGGCCCAGGAGCCGCTCCGCATCCAGGCGGCGCACGCTCAGCACCAGGAAGGTCACCATCAGCAACAGGTAGTAGACGATATCCGTGCTGTTGAACACGCCCTTCAGCAGGGGCTCATAGTGGCGCAGGATGGACAGATAACCGAATACCGTGGACGCCTCGCCACCGCGGCCGCTGCCCGCCCAGTCGAGGATCCACAACAGCAGCAGGACGCCAAAGGTGCTGACGGCGGCAATGGCGGGCTGGGAGGTGAGCGTGGACATGTACAGGCCGATGGCCGCGAAACTGCCCACCAGCAACAACAGGCCGAGGAAAGAGGAGACCAGCACCCCCAGGTCCGGCGACCCGCCCGCCAGCAGGGCCAGAGGCATGGCGGCGATCAGGACCAGCATGAGCAGCAGAAAGGCCATCAGCCCCAGAAACTTGCCCAGGATGATCTCGGTCATGGACAGGGGGGCGGAAAACATGAGGCTGAGGGTGCGGTTGCGGCGCTCGTCGCTGACCAGGCGCATGGTGAGCATGGGCACCACCAGCAGCAGGACCACGGCGGCATTGCCGAACAGGGGCGCCATGATGATTTCCGTGATGCCCGGCGCCTCCTCCAGCCCCGCCAGGCGCGGCTGGATCTGCAGGAAGAAATCGATCTGCGACAGAAACAGGTAGGCCAGGATGAGCTGCACCACGGCGAGAATGACCCATGCAAGCGGCGACAGAAACAGGCTGCGCAACTCCTTGCCGGCAATGACCAGGGTCATCATGCCGCCGCCCCCCCAGGGTCCGCGTTCGCCTCCGTCTGGGTGATCTGGATGAAGACCTGCTCCAGGGACAGGCGCTCCGGCATCAGCTCGCACAATTGCCAGCCATTGGCGACGGAGGCGGAGACGATGGCATCGGTGGAATCCCCGCCACCCCCGCAGTGTATGCGGAAGCGCCCCGGCTCCAGAGACTCCACTTCCACGACCCCCGGCAGGCGCGCCAGTTCCGCCTCTCCGGGCGGCTGACGGAAGGCCACCCGCAGGTTGTTGCCTTCCATGCGCCGCTGCAGGCCGGCGATGGTGTCGTTGAGCACCAGCTCGCCCTGGTTGATGATGATGACCCGGTCGCAGATGGCCTGCACCTCGGGCAGAATATGGGTGGAGAGAATGACGCTGTGCTCGCGGGACAGGTCGTGGATCAGGGCGCGGATCTCGCGGATCTGGATGGGATCCAGGCCCACCGTCGGTTCGTCCAGGATGATGACCGCCGGTGTATGGATGATGGCCTGGGCGATACCCACCCGCTGCTGGAAACCCTTGGAGAGGTTGCCGATGAGGCGCCTGCCCACCGCCTCCAGCCCGCAGCGCGCCTTGGCGGTCTCCACCGCATCGCGGCAACGGTTACGCGGAATGCGATTGAGCCTGGCGCAGAAGGCCAGATACTCGTCCACGGTCAGCTCTCGGTAGAGGGGCGGCTGTTCGGGAAGATAGCCCAGGTGCGCCTTGGCCGCGCGCGGCCGGTCGAGAATGTCCAGGCCATGGATCAGGATACGCCCGGCGCTGGGCGCCAGGTTGCCGCTGATCATCTGCATGGTGGTGGACTTGCCCGCCCCATTGGGGCCCAGGAAACCCAGCACCTCGCCACGCGCCATTTCGAAGCTGATCTTGTCGACGGCGCGCAGGCTGCCGTAGTCACGGCTCAATTGCTCGACCTTGACGAGCGTCCCGCCGCTCATGCCCGGAACCGGCGCCCCGGCACGAGCCCGCCTGTCCCGCAGGGTGGGGAGCAAGACCTGTGTCTGCTATCATTCACGGGGCCTGAGTGTCCGCATGGAGAAGATGAATGGGAAAAGACTGCCGGTATGGTAAAGAAACCGCCCTGTGAATTCAACGACCTGCCCTGTATCGCGCCCCCGCCCTCATGAGCATCCGTGACACCACCATGCTGCTGGGCGTCGACACCGGCGGCACCTTTACCGACTTCGTCCTCTGCGACGGCGAGGGCCTGCGCACCCACAAGGTGCTCTCCACCCCACACGCCCCCGAGCAGGCCATCCTCCAGGGCATGCGCGACCTGGGACTGGACGAGGGGCAGTTGACCATCACGCACGGTTCCACCGTGGCCACCAACGCCGTGCTGGAGGGCAAGGGGGTGCGCACGGCTTTCATCACCAATCACGGCCTGGGCGACCTGCTGGCCATCGGGCGCCAGGCGCGGCGCGAACTCTATGAGCTGCAGCCCCTCCCCACCCCGCCTCCCGTGGAACCGGCCCTGTGCCTGGAAACGGGCGGGCGCCTGGGGGCCGACGGCAGAGTGGTGGAAGCCCTGGAGGAGGCCGAGTTGGACAGGCTGCGCGGCGCCCTTGCGGCCCTGCAACCCGAAGCGGTGGCCATCAACCTGTTGTTCTCTTTTCTCGACGACCGCTTCGAACGTGCCGTGGAGGCCATCGTGCCCGAGGGCGTCTTCGTCTCCCGTTCCTCGGCCATTCTGCCGGAATACAAGGAATACGAGCGCGGGATCACCACCTGGCTCAATGCCTGGATCGGCCCCGTGGTGGAGCGGTATCTGCTGCGCCTCTCCCGGCGGCTGAGCCGCGGCCGGCTGGTAGTCATGCAGAGCGCCGGCGGCGTCATCGACGCCCCGCAGGCCGCGCGCCAGGCGGTGCACATGCTGCTGTCCGGACCCGCCGGGGGGCTGCAGGGCGCGCGCCTGGCGGGCGCCGCCGCTGGCCGCCGGCGCCTGATGAGCTTCGACATGGGGGGCACTTCCACGGACGTGGCCCTCATGGACGGTGAACTGTCCCTCACCACAGAGGGCCGCCTGGCGGGCTATCCCGTGGCCATTCCCATGGTGGACATGCACACCATCGGCGCCGGCGGCGGCTCCATCGCCAGTATCGACAGCGGCGGCATGCTGCGCGTGGGACCCCAGTCGGCGGGCGCGGCGCCGGGACCGGCCTGCTACGGCCGGGGCGGCACGCGGCCCACGGTGACGGACGCCAATCTCGTCCTGGGACGCCTGCGCGCCGACCGCTTTCTCGGCGGCAGAATGACCCTGGATGAAACCGGGGCGCGCGCGGCGCTGGGCGGGATCGCAAGGCAACTGAACCTGAGTATCGAGGAAACCGCCGCGGGCATCGTGCGCATCGCCAACGAACACATGGCCCATGCCCTGCGGGTGATCTCCGTGCAGCGCGGCCACGATCCCCGCGACTTCACCCTGGTCTCCTTCGGCGGCGCCGGCGGCCTGCACGTGTGCGCCCTGGCCGATGCCCTGGAGATGACCCGCGCCATGGTGCCCGTGCAAGCGGGCGTCCTGTCCGCCCTGGGCATGCTGGCGGCGCCCCATGGCCGCCAGCTCTCGCGCACCTGCAACGGGCTGCTGGAAGACATGACGGAGAGTCACATCGATGCGCAGTTCTCGGACCTCGTCGCCCGGGGCCTGGAGGCCCTTGCAAGGGAAGGCATCGCCCGCGACGCCATCCGCGTGGAGCGCAGCGCCGATCTGCGCTACCTGGGCCAGTCCCATACCCTGAACGTTCCCTGGCGGGGAGTGGAAGCCACCCGGGACGCCTTCCAAGAATTGCATGAACAACGCTACGGTCACCGCCTGCCAGGCGCCGTGGAACTGGTCAACATCCGGGCCGGCCTGCAAGGCCCCACGCCCGCCGTTACGCTGCCTCCATGGATGAACCGGCAAGAGGCCACCCCTGAATGGGTCAAGCTGCACGGACTGGAGACACGCGCCCGCCTCTGCGAGCGCGGCCGACTGGCCGCCCATGCCGTCATCGAGGGGCCCGCGCTGATCACCGAGGAAGTCGCCACCAGCTACATCGCGCCGGGCTGGCGCGGCCGCGTGGACGAGGTAGGGAATCTGCTGCTTGAAAAAACCGGCGCCTGACTACAGCAACAGGGTCGCCAGCCCCAGGAAGGCCATGAAGCCCACCACATCGGTCACGGTGGTCAGCAGGACGCTGCCACCCAGGGCCGGATCGGCGCCGAAACGGCGCATCATCATGGGAATGAGCACGCCAGCCAGGGCCGCAATGGCCAGGTTGGCCACGATGGCGATGGCGATGATGGCCCCGATCTGGTAATCGCCGAACCACATCACGGTGATGGCGGCCACCACCAGCGCCCACAGCATGCCATTGAGGAGCCCCACGGCCAGCTCCCGCGCCAGCAGCCTGTAGGCATTGGTATCGCCGATCTTGCCCACGGCGATGCCGCGGATCACCAGGGTGAGGGTCTGGCTGCCGGCTATGCCGCCCATGCTGGCGACTATCGGCATCAGCACGGCGAGGGCCACGGCCTTTTCGATGGTCTGCTCGAACAGGCCGATCACCCAGGAGGCCAGAAAGGCGGTCAACAGATTGATACCCAGCCACACGCCGCGGTGCCGGGCGCTGACGGCCACGGGCGCAAACATGTCCTCTTCCTCGTCCAGACCCGTCATGCTCAGCAGGGAATGCTCCCCTTCATCGCGAATGACATCCACCACGTCATCGATGGTAATACGCCCCAGCAGCCTGCGCTGCTCATCCACGACCGGCGCCGACACCAGGTCGTGATGCTCGAACTGGGTCGCCACGTCACTGGCCGACATGGTGGCCAGGATGGGCTCGTCATCCGCGACCATCACCTGGGACACGGTCAGGTTGTCCGGCTGGGTCAACAGGGCGGTCAAGGGCAGCTTGCCGAGATAGCGGTCCTCGCGATTGACCACGAACAGGTTGTCGGTCATCTCCGGCAATTCCCCGCGCAGGCGCAGATAGCGCAGCACCACGTCCAGGGTAACGTCGGGGCGCACGGTGATGGTGTCCGTGTTCATCAGGCCGCCGGCGGTGTCCTCCGGGTAGTGCAGCACGGACTCCAGGCGATGGCGGTCCTGCTCGTCCATGGACTGCAGCACCTCGTGGATGACCACATCGGGCAGGTCGGTGAGAAAATCGGCCAGGTCGTCCGTCTCCAGGCCCTCGGCCGCCGCCACCAGCTCGCTGGGCTCCATTTCCCGGATCAGGCCGGCGCGGACCTCGTCGTTGAGATGCAGCAGCACGTCTCCCCCGACCTTTTCGTCCACCAGTTCCCACAGCATCTCGCGCTCGTAGGCCGGCAGGGACTCCAGGACATGGGCGATCTCGGCCGGATGCAGGCCGTTCAGCATCATGCGCACACTGGCCAGGGTGCCCCCCTCCAGGGCCTGGGTGAATGAGCGCAGCCGCTTCTGGTGTTTTTCCTTGTCGCCTGTGTTCTGCATCATGGGGTTCCTCGGTCCGGGCATAGAGTGTATGCAAAAGCGGGACATAATGAAAACGGGATTTGCCCGGAAACGGGTCGTGAGTGGCATGGCCCGCGCCGGATGACAGATCCGGGCGCAGGGAGGCGACAGGCGCTCGCTTAATGGAGGCTGTTCAGGGTCTCCACCAGGGTCAGGATGTCTTCCTGGCGCTCGGCGCGCAGGATTCTTTTGACATATTTCTCCAGCATTTCAATTCGGCTGGCATTGATGATCGCCTTGATCTCCAGCAGGGTGGCGGGATAGGCGCTGAATTCCCGCAACCCCATACCCAGCAGCAGGCGCGTATAGCAGGGGTCCCCGGCCATCTCGCCGCACATGGAGACGGGTATGCCGGCCTTTTTTCCAGCCATGATGGTCATGCGTATCAGTTTCAGGACGGCGGGGTGGAGGGGATCGTAGAGATAGTTGACCTCCTCGTCGAGACGGTCCACGGCCAGGGCGTACTGGATGAGGTCATTGGTGCCGATGGACAGGAAATCCAGCCGGCGCGCAAAGGCGTTGGCCGCCATGGCCGCGGCGGGCACCTCGATCATGCCGCCGATCCGGATGGATTCGTCAAAGGCCTTGCGCTGGCCACGCAGGCGTTTCTTTTCCTCCTCCACCAGATTCTCCACCTGCCTCAGCTCCTGCAGGGTGGAGAGCATGGGAATCATCATGCGCACATTTCCATAAGCCGAGGCGCGCAGAATGGCGCGGACCTGGGTCACGAAGATCTCCGGTTCCTTCAGGCAACAGCGTATCGCCCGCAGGCCCATGGCCGGGTTGGTCATCACCACGTGATCACGCTGCACCTCCTGCAGCGTCTTGTCCGCTCCCAGGTCCAGGGTGCGAATGGTGACGGGCGCGCCCTTCATGGCACGCACGATCTTGCGGTAGACCTGGAACTGTTCTTCCTCGTCGGGCGGCCGGTCGCGGTTGATGAACAACATTTCCGTGCGGTACAGGCCGATACCATCAGCGCACACTTTCTTGATGGACGGGATATCCTCGGGAATCTCAACATTGGCCAGGAGCTGGACATCCACGCCATCCAGGGTTCTCGCCGGAAGGTCCCTGATGCCCTTCAATTCCTGGAGGCGGCGCTTCTCCTCGCGCTGGCGCCCGCGGTAATAACCCAGTTCGACCGGCATGGGCAGCGCCAGCACGGCGCCCTGGCGCCCGTCCAGCACCAGGGCTTCATGCTTGCGGATATACTCCTGGACATGGGGCGCGCCGACCACGGTGGGAATCCCCAGGCTGCGCGCCAGAATGGCTGTGTGGGAATTGGGTCCGCCATAGCGGGTCACGATTCCCGCCACACCTTCATGATGCATGATCAAAACCTCCGCGGGTGAGACATCCTCGGCGATGACAATCCTGTCCTTGGCGCCACGGTTCTGCTGGCCTGCTTCCCCGCTGCCCGGCCCCATCAGGTTGCGCAGGACGCGGTCCACCACATGATTGATATCGTCCTTGCGGGTGCGCAGATAGGGATCGTTCATTTCCTCGAAAACATTCACCAGGGTTTCGCACTGGGTCTTGACGGCCCATTCCGCATTGCACTGCTGTTCGCGGATAATCTCGATGGGCGCCTCCGTGAGCACCGCGTCTTCCAGCATGAGCAAATGGGTGTCGATGAAGCCGACGATATCGGCCGGCGCATGATGGGGTATACGGTCACGGATCGCCCGTAGCTGGCGGCGCGCCTTCCCCAGGGCGACCTTGAAGCGGGTGATTTCCTCGTCTATGAGCGGGCGGGGAACGGTATGGCGGGAAACCTCCAGTTCATCGTGACGAAGCAGGTGAGCCTTGCCAATGGCGATTCCCCGGGAGACACTGATGCCATTGATGACCAGCCCCATGCACGCCGGTTCCTATTCGTCTTCTCCAAAACGCTGGCGGAAGAGTTCCTCGATGCTTGCCATGGCTTCCTGCTCATCGGGACCGTCCACCATCACCCGTATGGTGGCGCCCTGACCCGCTGCCAGCATCATCACCCCCATGATGCTCTTGCCATTGACGCGCTTCTTGCCCCGCTCCAACTGAACGGCGCTGCTGAACTCAGACGCCAGGGTCACCAACTTGGCGGCTGCGCGGGCATGGAGTCCCAGGCGGTTGATTACCGGGATATCCTTGCGAATCATGATCGTTTACCCACTCATTGCAAAAACGTGGGAGCAGGGATTGTGAAAGGAACAAGGCGCAAGACACAAAGGAGGCAGCCCTTTGTATCTTGCACCTTGTACCTTGTACCTTCCTAATGCACGTCTTGGGAGCACTTTCTGATTTTACTTGTTGTCTTCATCCACCATTTTGCAGGAGAAGATCCCTTCACCTCCCCCGCTGAGCGCCTTCTCGACCATCTGCGCACGATCGAGAGAGGCATAGTTGAGCAACCTGACTACCATGGGCAGATTGACGCCGGTAATGACATCGATGCGCGTGGATCCCTGCTGCAGGAGCTGCGTGATATTCGCCGGCGTGGAGCCGTACATATCCGTCAGCACGATAACGCCGCGCCCTTCATCCAGCAGTTCCACCTTGCGCCGCGCGGCTTCCAGCACTTTCTCCGGATCGCATGCGGTGGTCACCTCGATCACCGCCGTGCGCATGGGGCATCCCCCCAGCATGTCCGTGGCGGTCCTCAGCAGTTCGGCGCCGATCAGGTTGTGGGTCACGATGAGCAGCCCGACCTTCATGATACATCCCTGTGGCGCACCTGTACATGCTCATGATTCCGCCTGAAACAGGCGGCCAGCTTCTCTGCCAGGTAGACGGAGCGGTGCTGCCCCCCCGTGCAGCCGATGGCGACGCTGAGATAGCTGCGGTTGTCAGCAACGAATTTGTCCATCCAGTGTTCGAGGAAAGCCCGTATGTCCTCGTACATGCGCAATACATCCGGTTCCTGCCCAAGATATTCCCGCACCGGCCCGGACTGGCCGCTGAGCTTGCGTAATTCCGGCTTCCAGTAAGGATTGGGCAGGCAGCGCACATCGAACACGTAATCGGCATCGACGGGTATGCCGTTCTTGTAACCGAAGGAAAGGAACTGTATGGAAAGCTGGGAGGACTTGCGGGCCACGCGCTCCTGGATCAGGGCACGCAATTCATGGACATTGTGGCGGCTGGTATCCAGATGCAGGTCGGCGCTGGCGGAAACCGCCCGCAGCAGATCGCGCTCCTTGCGCACCGCATCGATCAGGGGCGTGGCGTCGTCGGTGAGGGGATGCCTGCGCCGCGTCTCGCTGTAGCGCTGCAACAGGGTTTCGTCATCGGCTTCGAGGAAGATCACTTCAAAGTCCACTCCCTCCTCGCGCAATGTTCTGAGTATCTCCTCGAACTGCATCAGGTCGGGCAGGGTATTGCGCGCGTCTATGCCCACCGCAATATCATGCCCCGCCCACTGCTCCGCGCCGCCGATCATTTGCTGAATGAATGTCGGCAACAGGACCAGGGGCAGGTTGTCCACGCAGTAATATTCGAGATCCTCCAGAGCCTGAAGGGCGATACTCTTGCCGGCCCCGGACAGGCCGCTGACGATCAGCAACTTCATGCCCCGCCGCCTTCTTCCATGAGCAGCCTCTGGCGCTCGATGAATACCTGCGCGGCATCGTAACCCCGCTGATGGAGAATGTGATTGCGGGTGGCGCCCTCGGCGAGCACGGCGAGGTTGTGACCGGGCGCCACAGGCAGGGTCACCTGGGGAATATCCACATCGAGAAAGGTCAGCATCTGTTTGCTGCCGTTGAGACGGTCCATCCTGCGCAGGGCCTCGTCGTCCATGCGTTCGAGATGAATAATGAGGCGCAGGTTCTTGTTGGGCTTGACGGCGCTATCGCCAAACATCTCCCGGATATTGAGAATGCCCAGGCCGCGCACCTCCAGGAATTCACGCAGCGGATTGGGACAGTATCCATTGAGGATATCGGGCGCGATGCGGTAAAACTCCGGGGCGTCGTCCGCCACCAGACGGTGACCACGGCTGATCAGCTCCAGGGCCAGCTCGCTCTTACCGATCCCGCTCTCCCCCGTGATCAACACTCCCATGCCCAGGATCTCCATGAACACGCCGTGCAGGGTGATGCGGTCCTCCAGCCAGCCCGAAATGTGGTACTGAAGGTGGCTGATGATCTTGTGGGTAGGGAGATTGGTGGCAAAGATGGGCGTTCTGCTTTCTTCGGCGCTCAGCAGTAAGTCGTCCGACGCATCGCAGCCGTCCGCAATAACCACGAAGGCCGGCCGGTTGGCGAACAACTGCTGAATGGCATCATCATGGGAGTTCTTGCCCAGGCTGTCGAGGTAGCGCATCTCCGCCCGACCCAACACCTGTATGCGATTGGGATGAATCAGGTTGAGGTGTCCGATCCAGGGCGCCCCCCTGCCAACGGTTTCCGATTCGCCCGCATGAATGGTGCGGCTGTCTCCCCCCTGCCCGGCGAGCCATCTGAGCGCCAGCTTGTGCTGGTGTTCTCTGAACAGGCTGCCAGCGGTCAATACGGGTTTCATGGCGCCACTCCTGGCATCAGCCGGAACAAGGGGTGATCTGCCGCTTCACATGGCGGCTCTTCTGTCTTCCGGGCGCCATGTCACCAGCAGGTCGTGGATTTCCTGGCTGCTCCTGGCGGCGCGCAGGCGTGCGCACATGCTGGTATCGCTGAACATCTCGGCAAGGGCGGAGAGAATGACCAGATGCTCATCGGTATATTGCTCCGGCACCACCAGACCGCAAATCAGATCTACGGGCTGATTGTCGGCAACGTCGTAATCGACCCCTTCATTGAGCTTGATCAGGGCGCAACTCGCCCCTTCGAGGCCGGGCAGGCGGCCATGGGGTATGGCCACACCATGCCCGAGACCGGTGCCCCCCAGGCGTTCACGGTCGCAAAAGCTGTTGAAAACCTCGTGTTCCGCAAGGGCGCTGGCTCCACGGGTAAAGAGCTTGCTGAGCTCCTCCAGCGCGCGTTTCTTGCTGCTCACGCGGTTGATGCAGGCTATGCGTTCCTTGTTGAAAATATCTTCAAATGCAATCATCAGTGATATTCCATGACAGTCAGCATGTCCTCGCCCTATTTTACCCTACATCTTACGCGGCTTTCCCACGAGGGGCCTGCCAGACAGCCATGCCTTCCCGGCTGCATGGGTTAGCGGCAAGAGCGGGTAAATCCTGAGGTTGGCGGTACTCACTGCCTGCGGTGATAGTCCGTCTGCTTTTCCTTGTATTTCTTGATCTGCCTGTCCAGTTTATCGGCCAGCGCATCGATCGCCGCATACATGTTCTCCGCCTCGGCATTGGCGAACAGGTCGTTGCCGCGCACGTGGATGGAAGCCTCGGCCTTCTGGATCAGTTTTTCCACACCGAGTATGACCCGGGCATTGGCCGCGCCGTCGAAATGACGCTTGATGCGCTGGAACTTGGTCATGACATAGTCGCGCAAGGCCGGGGTGATCTCCACATGGTGACCGGTCAAATCAATCTGCATGTTTCTGTCCTCATGATTATACGAGCCGTTTGCGCTCGCTGGACGAGGGAATCACCAGCGATTCGCGGTATTTGGCGATGGTTCTGCGCGCCACGTTGATCCCCTGCTGCTCCAGCACCTGGGCGATCTTGCTGTCGCTGAGCGGCTTGCGGGGATCCTCGGCGGCCACCAGTTTCTTGATCAGCGCGCGTATGGCCGTGGCCGAGCACTCCCCGCCGGAAGCCGTGCTGACATGGCTGGAGAAGAAATACTTGAGTTCGAAAATACCGCGCGGCGTGTGCATGTATTTCTCCGTGGTGACCCGGGAGATGGTGGACTCATGCATGCCCACGGCCTCGGCCACATCATGCAGCACCAGGGGCTTCATGGCCTCTTCACCCTGTTCGAGAAAGTCGCGCTGCCGCTCGACGATACAGGTCGCCACTTTCAGCAGGGTCTCGTTGCGGCTTTGCAGGCTCTTGATAAACCAGCGCGCCTCCTGCAGGTGATTGCGCAGATAAACATTGTCGCTGCTGTTGTCCGCGCGCTTCACCAGCCCGGCGTAGCCGGCATTGACCCGGATGCGGGGAATGGCCTCGGCATTGAGTTCCACCTTCCATACGCCCTTGTCCTTGCGGACGGTGACATCGGGCACGATGTATTCCGTCTTTCTGTCGGCGATGAGATTGCCCGGCCGGGGGTTGAGAGTCTGGATCAGCTCCACGATCTGCTTCAGTTCATCCTGGCTGCACTTCATGCGCTTCATGAGCTGGGCATAATCACGGCCACCGAGCAGGCCGAGATGATCCCGAACCAGGGTCCTGGCCTGTTCCAGCCAGGGGGTTTCGGGATCGTAGTGGGCGAGCTGGATGAGCATGCATTCCCGCAGATCGCGCGCGGCGACGCCCACGGGGTCGAAGTTCTGGATCTGATGCAGCACCGCCTCCACTTCATCGAGATCGATATCCAGTTCCTCGCGCAGTCCAGCATGAATTTCTTCCAGGGGAGTACTGAGAAAACCCTTGTCATTGACGGCGTCGATGATCGCCATGGCGATCACCTGATCCTGTTCGGTGAAAACGGTGAGGCGCATCTGCCAAAGCAGATGCTCGCGCAGGGTTTCAGTGGAGTTGTCGGGGTTGTCGATCTCGCGCCTGTCCTCAGCGCGGTCGGGGGGCGCGCTGGGCATGGAACTGTCATAGATATCCTCCCAGGCGCTGTCCACCGGCAATTCGTCGGGCACGGCCTCCATGTCGAAGGCGCCATCACCCTGATCTTCCAGCTCCTTGCCGGCAATCTCCATCTGCCCGGGCTCCGGCTCTTCCAGGGAGGCATCGCCGTCACCGGCCGCGGCCACATCCTGTTCCGCCTGGATACCGGGCTCTTCCGCGCCCTCCAGCGGGGCTTCACCCTCCGCCTCTTCCGCAAGCTCCAGCATGGGGTTGGATTCCAGCGCCTGCTGGATCTCAGCGCGCAATTCCAGCGTGGAGAGTTGCAGCAGTTTGATGGCCTGCTGCAACTGCGGAGTCATGGTCAGATGCTGACCGATGCGTAACTGTAGTGACTGTTTCATCCGGGTTTCTGTCCAATCCGAGGCTGTTCCGCGCGGGCGCTCCGCCTCACTTGAATCTTACTAAATTCTATCCTAAATCACAGCACATTTCCCCAGTCCTACAAGCGGAAGTGATGCCCCAGATATACCTCGCGCACTTCCTTATGTTCCAGTATTTCCTCAGGCGTTCCCTCCGCCAGCACCTTGCCTTCATTGACGATATAGGCACGCTCGCAGATACCCAGGGTCTCGCGGACATTGTGGTCCGTAATCAGCACGCCGATGTCCTTCTCCTGCAGGTGACTGATAATCTTTTGAATATCGAGCACGGAAATGGGGTCCACGCCGGCAAAGGGCTCGTCCAGCAGAATAAAGAGGGGATCCGTGGCGAGGGTGCGCGCGATCTCCACCCGGCGCCGCTCGCCCCCCGACAGACTCATGCCCAGGCTGTCGCGGATGTGCGTGATATGAAGTTCTTCCAGAAGCTCTTCCAGCAGGGTCTGACGCTGCGCGCCATCGAGTTCGGAGCGTGTCTGCAAAATGGCGAGGATGTTGTCTGCAACGGTCAATTTTCGGAAGACGGACGCCTCCTGGGGCAGATAGCCGATGCCCATGCGGGCCCGGGCATGCATGGGGTAGGCCGTGATGTCCTTGCCATTGAGGGCAATGGTCCCCCTGTCGCAGGGAATCAGGCCGACGATCATGTAGAAGCTGGTGGTCTTGCCCGCCCCGTTGGGGCCCAGCAGGCCAACGATCTCGCCGCTTCCGACGTTCAGGGAGATATTGCTCACCACATCGCGGGAATGATAGCGCTTGGCTATTTCATTGACCTCAAGGGTATTCATCGGCTGTCGCTATTTGGCCTGTGGCGTGCCCTTGCGGTCGGATTTTTTACTGTCCTTGCCCGAGTCCTTGGGCTGCAGAATGACGTGCACCCGCCCCCGGCCGCTCTTGTCCTTGCGCGCATGGACGATATCGCGGGTGGCGTCATAGGAGATGAAGGCGCCGAAGAACTCGTTTCCCGCCTGCCACACATGGGCTTCCTCATGGAACTCATAGGTATCGGTATCGGCGAAATATTTGATGGTCAGCGCCTCGGCGACGAGATCCTCATCCATGTCTTCCGGACGGGTGCGATAGCGCGCCGGCTTGCCCGTGGCCACCATGCGCTTGATTTTCCTGTCTTCCGTAAAAATGCGCGCCTCATCGGCCGTCAAACGCGTAGTGCCCTGGGTGAACTGGACATTGCCCTTGTACACACTGACGCCCTTGGCGTCATCGATCTCCACGCTGTCCGCCTCGATGAAAATGAGGGCCTGGCGGTCCTCCGGCAGGGCGAACGCCATCCCCGGCAGCCACAGTGCCAGGAGCCACGCCAGGGCGGACGCCCTCAGGCCTGCAAAAGGTGCTTCAATCCGCGACATATTTCCGCATCTGACCGTCAAGGGTCCCCTGCGCCTCCATGATCAGTTCGCACACGTCCCGCGCCGCGCCATGCCCCCCGGGGTGGGCCGTCTGCCAGTGGGCGTGGCGCTTGACCAGATGATGCGCATCCTGCACCGCCACCGCCAGCCCCACGCGGCGCATGATGGGCAGGTCCACCACATCGTCCCCCACATAGGCCACCTGATGAGGCGAAAGCGCCAGTCTGGCGAGAATCTCCTCGAAGGCGGGAATCTTCTCCTGCTGTCCCAGGTAAACATGCTCGATTCCCAGGCTGGCCATGCGGTGGGATACGGCGGGCGAGGCGCGGCCGCTGATAATGGCGATCTCCACGCCCGTGGATTGCAGCATTTTCATGCCATGACCGTCGCGGGAATGAAAAACCTTGTGCTCGCGCCCTTCCGTATCGATAAACAGGCCACCATCGGTCAGAACGCCATCCACATCGAATATCAACAGGCGGACCTGGGCCGCTTTCTCAAGAATGTCCTGCATGTCGGTCCGCCTCCCGTCGCCTATACCACACCGGCGCGCAACAGGTCGTGCATGTTGAAGGCGCCCACCACGGCCTGGTGTTCGTCGATCACCATCAGGCCATTGATCTTGTTTTCCTCCATCAGGCGCAGCGCCTCGGCGGCCAGGATATCCGGCGTAACGGTTTTGCCGTTCCGCGTCATGACATCCGCCACGCGGGCATGGCGCAGATCCACGTTGCGGTCCAGGGCCCGCCGCAGATCGCCATCGGTGAAAATGCCCGCCAGGCGCCGCTCGCCGTCCAGAACCGCCGTCATCCCCAGCCCCTTCTTGGTCATCTCGACCAGGGCCTCGCCCAGTGTCGCCGTTACCGGCACGGCAGGGATGGCTTCGCCACTGTGCATGATGTCCCTCACCAGCAGCAGCAGACGCCGACCCAGGCGGCCACCGGGATGGGAGCGGGCAAAATCCTCGGCGGTGAAGCCCCGCGCCTCCAGCAGGGACACGGCCAGGGCATCGCCCATTACCAGGGTCACGGTGGTGCTGGAGGTGGGGGCCAGTCCCAGGGGACAGGCCTCCTGGCGGACGCTCACGTCCAGATTGATATCCGCCGAGCGCGCCAGTGTCGAGGCGGGGTTGCCCGTCATGGCGATCAGGGGGACATGCAGGCGCTTGATGATGGGAAGAATGGTGAGAATCTCCTCGGTTTCACCAGAATTGGAGATGGCCAGCACCACATCCTTGGGTGTGATCATGCCCAAGTCACCATGGCTCGCCTCGCCGGGATGCACGAAAAAGGCCGGGCTGCCCGTGCTCGCCAGGGTGGCGGCGATCTTGCTGCCGATATGCCCCGACTTGCCCATGCCCAGCACCACGATGCGGCCCTCGCAGGCCAGCAGATAACGGCATGCGTCCACGAAGGCGTCCCCGACACGTGCTTGCAGGTCCTGGATGGCCTCGCCTTCCGTGCGGATCACGGCCAGGCCCAACTGGCGCAGCTTTTCCGCTTCGTCGCTGTCCAGGACCTTCATGGTCGTTGCTTGCGTAACCAAAACACCTCCAGATCTATGTCGATTGCGGTCCCTCTCCCGCAAGAGTGTAAAGGATTTTCAGGCAAATTGGGGGGCCATGAAGAAAAATCCCCCACCTTGAACACCCGGTCAGGCGGCGCCGGCATGTGGTTGCGCCGCAAGATAAAGGGTGTAGAGGTAATAGCCATAGGCGCCGAGCAGCAGCCCGCCCTCCACGCGCTTGATCTTTCCCGGTCCCTGGAAGCCATAGGCCATGACAAACAAGGCCAGGGTCAGGGCCACCATCCAGAGATAGTCCCGCGCCAGGATGTCGGGGCTCATGACGCCAGGGGCGATCAGGCCCGGCATGGACATGACCGCCAGAAGATTGAACATATTGGAGCCGATGACATTGCCGATGGCGATGTCGTGCTCGCCCTTGCTGGCGCCAACGATGGAAGCGGCCAGCTCCGGGAGGCTGGTGCCGACGGCGATGATGGTCAGGCCGATAATGAGATCGCTGACCCCGAAGGATTCGGCAATGAATACGGCCCCCCACACCAGCAGCCTCGATCCCAGAAACAGGGTCACCGCTCCCACCCCCAGCCAGATCAACGCGCGCCCCAGGGGCATGTCGGAGATTTCCTGCTCGAATTCCTGGATAATGGGATCCTCCCCACGGTCCTTCATGCCGAGCTGGATCAACCAGTAAATCATCAAGGCCAGTCCCAGCGCCAGCAGCAAGCCGTCGCCGCGGCTCATCTCGCCATCGAGGATCAGGGCCAGCACCACGAACATGATCAACAGCAGGATGGGCATCTCCCGCTTGAGAATCTTGGAGTGCACCTTGAGGGGCACGAACAAGGCGGTCAGGCCCAGCACCAGGGAGATATTGGTGATATTGGAACCGATGGCGTTGCCATAGGCCAAGCCGGCATTGCCCTGCCAGGACGCCACCGCCGACACCAGGATCTCTGGGGCCGAGGTCCCCAGCGCCACGATGGTCAACCCAATGATCAGCGGAGACACGCCGAGGTTGCGCGCCACCGCGGAGGCGCCAGCCACGAAACGCTCGGCGCCCCACACCAGCAGAAAAAATCCTCCTACAACGGCCAGCGCGGCATACAGCAATGGTGAACTCCCGTTATTTCGCGGTTGATTGTGGGAATGTCAGAGTCCCGGAGAACCGGAGGGCAAAGGATATCGGGCGGGAGGGCAGCCTGTCCATACCGGATCCACCTCAGGCCGCCATCAGGTAATGCAGGAAAATTCCTGCAAAAACAACCGCGCCAAACCAATTGTTGTTCAGAAAGGCCTTGAAGCACAGGGCGGGATCGCGCGCCCTGATCAGATATTGCTGATAGAGAAACAGCCCGCCAGCCGCCGCCAGGGCCAGATAATAGACACCGCCCAGAGACAGCAAGACGCCCACAATGGCCAGTATTCCCAGCATGAGCGCCTGCAGGATGGCGATAATGAGGCGGTCCGCGGAGGCGAAGAGCACGGCCGTGGACTTGACCCCGATCTTCAGATCGTCCTCGCGGTCCACCATGGCGTACATGGTGTCGTAGATCACCGCCCACACCACCGTGGCGGCGAATATCAGCCACGCGATGCCCGGCACCCCGCCGAGCTGGGCGGCGAACACCATGGGCACGGCCCAGCCGAAGGCCACGCCGAGATAGACCTGGGGCAGATGGGAATAGCGCTTGACGAAGGGATAACTGGCGGCCAGGAAGGCCCCCACGAAGGACATGAGAATGGTCAGGCGGTTGAGGGTCAACACCAGCGCGAAGGCCAGCAGGCACAAGACCACGAACAACACCAGGGCATGGCGGGGCGCGATCTCGCCGCTGGCCAGGGGGCGCTCGCGGGTGCGCGCCACATGGGGATCGATATGGCGGTCGGCATAATCATTGATCACACAGCCGGCGGCGCGCATCAGCACCACGCCGGCCAGGAAAACCAGGGTCACGTGAATGCTGGGACTGCCGTCTCCGGCGATCCACAGGGCCCACAACACCGGCCACAGCAACAACAGAATACCGATGGGGCGGTCGAAGCGCATGAGCCGCACATAGGGACCAATATTGAGGGAATGGGTATTGCTCATCCGCCTGATACCAAGCTGGCCATTTCCAGGCCCGTTGGGCCGTGGCAGGCCCCGGCGGGTATGCCGGAGGGATCGACTCGCGAAGGCCTCCCGCCGTGCGGAAACAGGCGGATCACTGGAGCGCAGCGACTTGATCCGCCCCGCCCGGCGGGAGTCAAGCCGTAGCGCCGGAGACCCCTCCGGCATACCCGCCGGGGCCATCGAGGCACACAAGTGTCGTTGACCGGGTCAATATCCATCATGTTTCCATGCATGCCTGGCGGCGGTGCGCCGGCAGGAAGATCTCGCTCACCAGCAGGGGGCGCACCCCGAAATAGAACAGGGAACGCCGCCCCCAGATGGCATCCTGGCCGGAACGGTCCCCCCCCAGCGCCGTATGATACAGCCCGTGGTCGGGGGTGATGCGGGCGATCTCCACCGCGCCCCGGCGCACCGTATGATCCGCGAACAACAGGGCGCCCAGGGGCCGCTCCCCCAGGTAGGCGAGCTGACGCTGCGCCCCCCGCATGGTCTGCAGGGGGATGACCGTGCGCGCGAAAACCCAGGGGTGGCTGCCGCACATGAGATGCACGTGGCGCACGAGGGCGTATTCCCGGTCACGGGCGCCCACCAGGGGCCGCTCATTGTGCATGGGCCGCTGCCAGCCCAATTGCAGCAGGCGCACCCGGAACTTCTTGCGGCAACAGGCCTGGAGGCGCTCCGTGAGAGAGGACGTCTCCAGCAGCCACGGCCTCAGGGCCGCCGGTATGCGCCCGCGCGCGGCGGAACCCGCGGGCAACCATACGGGCTCGCGCCTGATTTTGCTCATGAGACTCTTCATCCTGGCGTCAAGTATACCCGACAGTTGCATAAAATTGCGGGTGCCAACCGTGGATAACACCCTGTTTCATGCCCCCCTGCTGCGTGTGTGGGGGGGCCACAGGAAGGGATTTAGTACAAGGTACAAGGTACAAGGTACAAGGTACAAAAGGCTACTTCCCTTGTGCCTTGAAAGAGTACTCCATTAACCCGGCCGGGAACCTGGTCCGTCACACCGCCGTATAGCGCGTGCGTTGTCCCAGCCAGCGCCGCACGAGGGGCTTGGCCAGCCCGGGATGATGCGCCATCAGCCACCTGGCGGTTTCCGCCACGTGGGGCAGCAGGGCCTGGTCGCGCAGCACGTCGGCCACCCGGAACTGCAGGGCGCCGGCCTGGCGGGTGCCCAGCACCTCGCCGGGGCCGCGCAGTTCGAGATCGCGGCGCGCGATTTCGAAACCGTCATTGGTTTCCCGCAGGGCGGCGAGACGCTCTCTGCCCCGTTGCGACAGGGGAGGCCGGTACATCAGCACACAGGTGCTCCGGGCGCTGCCGCGCCCCACCCGTCCGCGCAACTGGTGGAGCTGCGCCAGTCCCAGACGCTCGGCGTTTTCGATGATCATCAGGCTGGCATTGGGCACATCCACGCCCACCTCGATGACCGTGGTGGCCACCAGCAAGTCGATCTCTCCCGCCTTGAAGGCCGTCATCACCCGCGCCTTCTCCTCCGCCCGCAGGCGGCCGTGCACCAGGGCCACGGACAGCCCGGGCAGGGCCTCGGCCAGCAGGCGGGCCGTCTCCTCCGCCGCCTGGCATTGCAGTGTGTCGGACTCCTCGATGAGGGTACAGACCCAGTAGGCCTGCCGCCCCTCGCCGCAGGCATGGCGCACACGCTGTAATACGTCATCGCGGCGCCGCTCGGAAACCACCACCGTGGTGACGGGCCGGCGGCCTGGGGGCAACTCGTCGATCACCGAGCTGTCCAGGTCGGCGTAGGCCGACATCATCAAGGTGCGCGGGATGGGCGTGGCCGTCATGATCAACTGATGGGGGAAGCGGCCCTCCTGACGCCCCTTTTCCCGCAGGGCCAGGCGCTGGTGCACGCCGAAACGGTGCTGCTCGTCGACGACCACCAGGCCCGGCGCGGCGAACTCCACCTCATCCTGAAACAGGGCATGGGTCCCCACCACCACCCGGGCGCGGCCATCCCCGATGGCCTCCAGGGCGGTGCGGCGCGCGCGCCCCTTGGCCTTCCCCGCCAGCCAGGCCACCTCGATGCCCAGGGGGTCGAACCAGGCGCGGAAATTGACATGGTGCTGCTCCGCCAGGAGTTCCGTGGGCGCCATGATAGCCGCCTGGAAACCGCTCTCCACGGCCTGCAGCACGGCGGCGGCGGCCACCAGGGTCTTGCCGGAACCCACATCCCCCTGGACCAGGCGCTGCATGGGCGTATCCCGCGCCATGTCCGCGCACAACTCCGCGATCACCCGCTGCTGGGCCCCCGTCAGGGCGAAGGGCAATTGCGCCAGCAGGGCCTCACGCAACCGCCCCGGCGCGTCGAGGGGCGGCGCCGTCTGGCGCTGCTTGCGCCGGCGCAACAGGCGCAGACTCAATTGATGGGCCAGCAGTTCCTCGAACACGAGACGCTTCTGCATGGGATGCCGACCCTCCCGCAGGGCGCGCACATCGGCATCCAGGGGCGGGCGGTGGAGATAGGCCACGGCCTCGGCCAGAGGGGGCATGGCGTAGCGGCGCAACACATCCTCCGGCAGCAGCTCCGCCAGGCCGGACGGAGAGGCCGTGTCCTGCAGCAAGTCCAGCGCCTGCGACACCAGGCCGCGCAGGGTGAGCTGGCGCAGCCCCTCCGTGGCGGGATAGATGGGGGTGAGGTGCCCGCCCCCGGGCAGGGGTGCGCCGGAATCGACGTGCTGGTACTCGGGATGCACCATCTCCAGGGTGGCGGGCCCCTTGCGCACCTCGCCGAAACAGCGCAGCCACGCGCCGGCGGCCAGGTTCTGCTGCTGCATGCGGGAGAAGTTGAAGAAGCGCAGGGTGATGGCGCCCGTGCCGTCGGAGAGGCGCGACAGGAGCATGCGCCGCCGGCCATACTTGATCTCCGTCAGCAGGATCTCACCCTGGATGGTCACCGCTTCCCCCGGGCGCAGGGCGCCGATGGGGACGATGCGGCTGCGGTCCTGATACTGGGCCGGGAGATGGAACAGCAGATCCTCCACGCGCCGGATATCCAGACGCGCCAGACGCTCCACCATGCGCGGCCCGACGCCCTTGAGGGCGATGACCGGTGAAGACAGGGTGAGTACACGGCGTCCCGGCGACCCCGCGGGTGAAGCGGCCCCCTCTGCTTCCAGTCGCCCGCTCAAAGGCAGCGGCCGACGCCGGGATCAGGATCCGAGATGCATGACGGCATCCATCTCCACCGCCACGCCGCGCGGCAGGGCGGCCACCTCCACGGCGGCGCGCGCCGGGTAGGGCTCGGAGAAATAACGCGCCATGATCTCGTTCACCTGGGGAAAATGGGACAGGTCGGTGAGATAGACGTTGAGCTTCACGAAATCGCCCAGATCCCCGCCGGCCGCCCGGGCCACCGCGCGCAGATTGTCGAACACGCGGGTGATCTGCGCCTCGATGCCACCCTCCACGACTTCCATGGAAACCGGATCCAGGGGAATCTGGCCCGACAGATAAACCGTCCCGTCCACCTTGACGGCCTGTGAATAGGTCCCGATGGCCGCGGGGGCCGCGTCGGTTGCAATGATTTCTCGCGCCATGCTCACCTCTTCTGTGGGATGATGGTTGATACCGCCCCGCCTGCCGGGCAAGCCGCCCCTCTTCCCGGAAAATGCGGGGTAAACCGGCGAAGCGGGTCCTTTATACCATATTTTTCCCGGCGGGACGGACCGGGACTCAGCCTTTCTTGCGGCTGATCCTGACCACCATGTCGATGGAACGGATGTGGCGCATGACCTTGGCCAGATGATCACGGTCATGGACGGCGATGGTAAACACGATGGTGCTGTATTCGCTGTCGTGTTCTTCAATGTCCACGTTGGAGATATTCACGTCCATGTCCGAGATGGCGGCGGCGACGGTGGCCAGCACCCCGCGGCGGTTGACCACGTACACGCGGATATCCACCTGGAACTGGTCTTCGATGTCCGCTTCCCACTGCACGTCCACCCACTTCTCGGGGTGTTTGCGGAACTCCTTGATATTCTTGCAGGACTCGGTGTGCACCACGATGCCGCGCCCGGCGGAGACAAAACCCTGGATGGGGTCGCCCGGGATGGGATGGCAGCACTTGGCAAAGGTCACCACCATGCCCTCCGTGCCCTTGATGACCAGGGGCCGCGCCGGCTGGCGCGCCCCGCCCAGCCAGGCCGGCATGTAGCGCGCGAAGACATCGCGGATGGCCCGCGGCTTGCGGGGCTGGCGGCCGCTTTCCGCGGAACAGAGTTCCTCCAGGCGGCGCGCCACCAGAGGCGACAGGCGGTTGCCGAGACCGATGTCTTCATACAGATCGTCCAGGGTTTCGCAGTTGAATTCCTCCAGCAGGGACCGGGTCTTGACCGTCACCTCGTCCAGGGTGCGGGAATAATGGCGCAGGGCCTGCTCCAGGAGGCGCTTGCCGAGGCTGATGGATTCCTCGCGCTTGAGATTCTTGAGGTGGCTGCGGATGGCGCCGCGCGCCTTGCCGGTCACCACGAAATTGAGCCAGGTGGGATTGGGGCGCGCGCCGGGGGCGGTGATGATCTCCACGGTCTGGCCGTTGAGCAAGGGGGAGCTGAGGGGCGCCAGGCGGCGGTCGATCTTGGCGGCGACACACGTGTTGCCCACGTCGCTGTGCACGGAGTAGGCGAAATCCACCGCCGTGGCCCCGCGCGGCAGCTCCATGATGCGTCCCTTGGGGGTGAAGACATAGACCTCGTCCGGGAACAGGTCGGTCTTGACGTTCTCCAGGAAATCCAGGGAATCGCCGGCGTGCTTCTGCATCTCCAGCAGGCCGCGCATCCACTCCCGCACCCGGGTGTGGGTGGAGGTGGCACTGGTGTCCGCGTCGCCCAGCTTGTACAGCCAGTGTGCCGCCACCCCGGCATCCGCCACCTTGGCCATGTCCTCGGAGCGGATCTGCACCTCGATGGGCATGCCGTAGGGACCGAACAGGACGGTATGCAGGGACTGATAGCCATTGGCCTTGGGAATGGCGATGTAATCCTTGAACTTGCCTGGAACCGGCTTGTAGAGATTGTGGATGATGCCCAGGGCGCGGTAGCAGGAATCCACCGAGTCCACGATGATGCGGAAGGCGTAGACGTCGAAGACCTCGGAGAAAGAAAGGCGCTTGGTGCGCATTTTCTGATAGATGCTGTAGAGATGCTTCTCACGTCCCATGATGCGCCCCGGGAGCTGCTCCTGGGCGAGGCGCTGCTCGATGGTCTCGCGGATCTTGCCGACCACTTCCTTGCGGTTGCCGCGCGCCTTCCTCACAGCCTCGGAGAGGATGCGGTATCGCATGGGATAGGTCTCGGAGAACCCCAGTTCCTGCAGCTCGGTGCGCAGGTCGTTCATGCCCAGGCGGTTGGCGATGGGGGCATAGATGTCCAGGGTCTCGCGAGCGATGCGGCGGCGCTTCTCCACAGGCATGGCGCCCAGGGTGCGCATGTTGTGCAGGCGGTCGGCCAGCTTGATGATGACCACGCGGATGTCCTGCACCGTGGCCAGGAGCATCTTGCGGAAGTTTTCCGCCTGCTCCTCCATGCGCGTCTCGAAGCGGATCTGGGTGAGCTTGCTGACGCCGTCCACCATCTCCGCCACTTCCTCGCCGAACTGCTCGGCGATCTGCTCCTTGACGGTATCCGTGTCCTCGATGACATCGTGGAGAATGGCCGCCTCGATACACTCCACGTTCATGCGCATGCCGGCCAGAATTCTCGCCACCGCCAGGGGGTGGCTGATATAGGGCTCTCCCGAGAGGCGCTTCTGCCCCTGATGGGCGCGCGCGCCGAACTGATAGGCCCTGCGCACGTTCTCGATCTGTTCCCGGCTCAGGTACTCCTCCAGCACCACCGGCAACCCGCTGCGGACGAATTCGTCTCCCGCCTCCTGGACTGCCGTGCTTACCGTTGAAATTGCCCTGCCGGGTGTGGTCAAGACTTATTCCGTGGAGGTGGGCTGTTCGCTCTCCTGCTCCACGACCTCCTCTTCTTTCACCAGAGACTCTTCCGCGTGTTCACGGGCGGAGATGTCGTCCAGGATACTGGCGTCAATGTTGCCCGCCGCGATTTCGCGCAGGGCCACCACCGTGGGCTTATCATTGTCCCATGGAACGGTGGGCTCCCTGCCATTGGCCAACTGGCGCGCCCTCTTGGAAGCCACCACGATCAGATTGAAGCGGTTGTCGATGTTTTCCAAACAGTCCTCAACGGTAATACGCGCCATCCTTTCTTACTCCTCCAAAATGGTTGAATTCGGGAAAATCGATGGATTCCTCAGTCACGGCAGGGATTGGGATATGGAAGCCTTTCCACCGTTTTCCAGCTACCCGGCAGAACCGGTTCCTGACTCGATATGGACCATTATACTATAAAGCACGGGAAAATACGGCCCGTCGCGCGAAGATCCCGACGCCGCCTCACCCCACCAGGTCGCGTATCAGGCAGCCATGGCGCACCACCTGCACATCCATGTGGTTGCGCCGCGCGCGCACGATGGCCCGCAGATCCTCCAGGGCGACATCGAAATCGTCGTTGATCACCAGGTAGTCGAATTCCCGGAAGTGGCTCATCTCGCCGATGGCGCCCCGCGTGCGTTGCCGGATCACGGCCTCGTCGTCCTGACCCCGCCCGCGCAGGCGCGCCTCCAGGGCCTGCCGCGAGGGCGGCAGAATGAAAATGCTCACCGAGGAGGCGATGCGCTCGCGCACCTGGCGCGCGCCCTGCCAATCGATCTCCAGCAGCACGTCCTGGCCCGCCTGCAAGAGGTCGAAGACGGCCTGCTGGCCCGTGCCATAGCAATTCCCGAAAACCTCGGCATGCTCCAGGAATTCGTGGCGCGCCACCATGGCGTCGAACTCGTCGCGCGAGACGAAATGGTAATCCACACCGGGGCGCTCGCCGGGGCGCGGCGCCCGCGTGGTATGGGACACGGAAACGGCGAGGCCCGGAATGGTTTCCAGCATGGCCCTGACCAGGCTGGTCTTGCCCGCGCCGGAGGGCGCGGAGATGATGAACAGTGTGCCGGGCGCCGTTTCGCCGCCCGCTGCCTGGGGGGAGGCCATGGTCTGTCTCCTCGTTCCTTATTCGATATTCTGGATCTGCTCGCGCATCTGCTCGATGAGCACCTTCATCTCCACGGCGGCGCGGGTGGTGGCGGTATCCACCGACTTGGAGCCCAGGGTGTTGGCCTCGCGGTTGAGTTCCTGCATGAGGAAGTCCAGGCGCCGCCCCACGGGCTCGTCCTGCCCCAGCACGCGGCACACCTCTTCCACGTGCACGTCGATGCGGTCCAGCTCCTCCTGGATATCGATCTTCTGGGCGATGAGCATGAGTTCCTGCTCGAAACGGGCGCTGTCCATCTCGCTCTTGAGTTCATCGACGCGCGCCTGCAGGCGCTGGCGGTGATGGGCCATGATCTCCGGCAGCCGTTCGCGCACCTGCCTCACCTGATCCAGCATGGCCTGGCAGCGCTGTTCGATGAGGGTTTTCATCTGCGCCCCCTCGCGCAGGCGGTTTTCCTGCAATTCGTCGAGGCAGCGTTCGAGCAGCCGCGCCGCCTCCTGGCGCAGTTGCTCGTTGTCGGCGTTGTTGACCTCCATCACGCCGGGCCACTTGAGGAACTCCAGGGCGCTGGCGGGAGCGGCCTGTTCCATCATGGCCGCCACGCGGCGGCTGGCCTGCAACAGGGCGGCGAGCAGTTCCTCGTTGAGGGCGATCTGGTTGTCGGCGCCGGTGACGGGCTGGAATTTCAGGGCGCAGTCCACCTTGCCCCGCTTGACGCGCCTGGCCACCTGCTCGCGCACGACGGGCTCGAGGCCGCGCAGGTCGTCCGGCAGGCGCAGGCTGATGTCGCAGAAACGGTGATTGACCGTGCGCACCTCCCAGCTCAGGACGCCCCAGGGTGTCTTGCCCTCCCCGCGGGAGAAGGCCGTCATGCTCTTGATCATGCTTTCCAGTCCTTTTGCCCCTCAGGGGGTGTAATCGGGTATAATCCGCCCAGTTTCAGCCCCCGATATTAACACTAAAGGAACCGCCATGCGCCCCAGCAAACGCCAGCCCGACGAACTCCGCCCCATCAGACTGACCCGCAACTATACCAAACATGCCGAGGGTTCGGTGCTGGTGGAGTTCGGCGACACCAAGGTGCTGTGCAATGCCAGCGTCGAGAACCGCGTGCCGCGCTTCCTCAAGGGCTCCGGGCAGGGCTGGGTCACCGCCGAATACGGCATGCTGCCGCGTTCCACGGGCAAGCGCATGGACCGGGAGGCCGCGCGCGGCAAACAGGGCGGGCGCACCATGGAGATCCAGCGCCTCATCGGCCGCTCCCTGCGCGCCGCCATCGACCTGCAGGCCCTGGGCGAGAATACCATCACCGTGGACTGCGACGTCATCCAGGCCGATGGCGGCACCCGCACCGCCTCCATCACCGGCGGCTACGTGGCCATGGTGGACGCCATCCGCCACATGCTGGACAAGAAGATCATCAACAGGAACCCCGTGCACGGCTATGTGGCCTCCGTCTCCGTGGGCATCTACCAGGGCACCCCCGTGCTGGACCTGGACTACATCGAGGATTCCTCGGCGGAGACGGACATGAACGTGGTCATGAACGAGGCGCAGGCCTTCATCGAGCTGCAGGGCACGGCGGAGGGTCACGCCTTCCGGCAGGACGAACTCACCGCCATGCTGGATCTCGCCAAAGGGGGCATCGCGCGTCTCATCGCGGCGCAGCAGGCCGTGCTGGAGGGCTGAACCCGCCATGGACAGGGAAAAGACCATCGTCCTGGCCAGCGGCAATCCCGGCAAGATCCGCGAAATGGGCGAGGTGCTGGCGGAAGTGGATCTCAGGATCGCGTCCCAGACGGACTTCGGCATTCCCGAGGCGGAGGAGACCGGGCTGACCTTCGTGGAGAACGCCATCATCAAGGCGCGCCACGCCTGTGCCCACACGGGCCTGCCGGCCATCGCCGACGACTCCGGGCTGGAAGTGGACGCCCTCCATGGCGCCCCCGGCATCTATTCCTCGCGCTACGCCGGCCCCGGGGCGGGTGACCGGGACAATCTCGACAAACTCCTCGGGGCCATGGCCGGCGTCCCCGACGGGCAGCGCGGCGCCCGCTTCCAGTGCCTCATGGTCTACATGGAACACGAGGCCGACCCCACCCCCCTCATCTGCCAGGGCACCTGGGAGGGGGAGATCCTTCACGCCCCGCGGGGCACGGGTGGCTTCGGCTACGACCCGGTCTTCTACGTCCCCACCCATCACTGCGCCTCGGCGGAGCTGCCGCCCGCCGTCAAGAACCGCCTCAGCCATCGCGGCCAGGCCTTGCGGCGGCTGCTGGAGGCCTTGTCCCCGGCCCGTTGACAAGGCTTTCCCTGACGTCCCGGCGGAAGAAAGACATTACTTTGTCTACGGCGTGGCCATTGGCAATGGCCCTGTAAAGCGGTAAGGTATGATGATCGTCAACACCCCGGACAAATGGAGTACCGACATGAAGACCATCATTCCCATTGCCTTGTTCATTGCCTTGTCGCTGGGGCTGCCGGCGGCTTTTGCCTGCAGCGCCATGGGCCCCAACACCCATGTGGGCACCATCCTGAACGTGGACAGCGAGGCCAAGACCCTCACCATTCAGGATATGGAAACCAATAAACCCATCACCTTCGCGCTGAACGACGCCCTGCTCATGAAACTGGCCAGCGCGTCGGGGCAGATTATCGTGCGCTACTCCGGCGCCGACGGCAAGCTGGTTGCCACGGATATTCAATAAGTCATCGGCCCGCCCATCTTCAAGAGCGCCATACCTTCGCCTCGGTGGGCATGCCGGGTGGGTCGACTCGCGGAGGCGCGGGACAGAAACAGGCGGATCACCGGAGCGTAGCGACTTGATCCGCCCCGCCCGGTGGGAGACGAGCCGCAGCGCCGGAGACCCGCCCGGCATGCCTGCCTGGGCGCACCATCACCACCCGACGACTGCAACAGCCATGTGCCGCCGCCACGACGCCCGAGTCCGATGCTGAATTTCACGGCCCTGCCGCCGCTGTCTCTCTACGTCCATGTGCCGTGGTGCATCCGTAAGTGCCCCTACTGCGATTTCAACTCCCACGCCTCGGATGAGAAGGCCATTCCCGAGGCTGCCTATGTGGACGCCCTCATCAGGGACCTGGAGCACGACTTGCCCGCGGTGTGGGGACGCAGCGTGGACAGCATTTTCATCGGCGGCGGCACCCCCAGCCTGCTGTCGGGCCAGGCCGTCGAGCGCCTGCTATCGGCCACCCGCGCCCGTCTGCCCCTCAAGCCGGGGCTGGAGGTCACCCTGGAGGCCAACCCCGGCACCCTAGACCGGGAAAAACTGGCGGCCTTCCGCGCGGCCGGCGTCACCCGCCTGTCGCTGGGCGTGCAGAGCTTCAACGATGCCGCCCTGCAACGGCTCGGGCGCATCCACGACGCCGACCAGGCGCTGGAAACCATCGAGGCCGTCTCGGCGGCCGGCTTCGAGAGCTGGAATCTCGACCTCATGTACGGCCTGCCGGGACAGACCATCGAGCAGGCCCTGGACGACATCCGCGCCGCCGTGGCCTGCGCCCCACCCCATCTCTCCCATTATCAACTGACCATCGAGCCCAATACCCTCTTCCACGCCCGCCCCCCGCGCCTGCCCGCAGAGGACGACATCTGGACCATGCACCAGCAGTGCCAGGAACACCTGATAGCGCACGGGCTGCAGCCCTATGAAATCTCCGCCTGCGCCCGTGACCGGCAGCAATGCCTGCACAACCTCAATTACTGGCGGTTCGGCGACTACCTGGGCATCGGCGCCGGGGCCCATGCCAAGATCAGCAATGCCCACCATGGATGCATCGAACGCAGCTGGAAAGTCCGCCATCCCCGCCAGTACATGGAACGCCTGCTCGACGGTAAAGACGCCGCGGCGCACATAGGCGAACGCCGCCGCCTGGAACCCGCCGACGTGATCCTCGAGTTCATGATGAATGCATTCCGCCTCAATGAAGGTTTTCCCGCTTCCCTGTTCCAGCAGCATACGGGGCTCCCCCTCGCCCTCGCCGAGCCGGCCCTGCGGCAGGGCGAGGAACGGGGGCTCATAGCAAGGGATGCGCACACCATCCGCCCCACCCCATTGGGCCTGCGTTTTCTCAACGACCTGCTGGCCCTGTTCATGGACGACAATCCCGCGAAGCGCCACATCGCCATCGTAACGCCACCCTGAACCTGCGTGGCATCGCCGCCCCGTTCAGGCTATGATGTGCGGCTGCAAATCCGCCTTGATACGAGGAACCATGACCATTCTGATCCTGCAGGGTCCGCGGCTGACCCTGGGAAAGGCCCGCCAGTGGGCCGCGCCTTTGCTCAAAGGCGAGCTGCATGAGCAGCCCCATGCCATACGCATGACGACATCCCAAGATGTCCCGCCGGAGCGGCTGACCGCCTGGCGCAACGGCACGGACTTCGACATCAATGTGCTGCCCGCGGATTTCGAGCCCGCGGAGGTGCGCCTGCTCATCAGTGACATGGACTCCACCCTCATCAATATCGAATGCGTGGACGAGATCGCCGACTTCACCGGCCTCAAGCCCCAGGTGGCGGCCATCACCGAATCCGCCATGCGTGGCGAAATCGATTTCGAGACCTCCCTCACCCAGCGCGTCTCCCTGCTGAAGGGGATCCCGGCCGGAGTGCTCGACGAGGTCTACCAACAACGCCTGCGCCTCAACCCCGGCGCCGAAATCCTGCTGGCGGGCCTGCGCGCCCGGGGCATCAAGACCGCACTGGTCTCGGGCGGCTTCACCGTGTTCACGGAAAGGCTCAAGACCCGCCTGCACCTGGACTACACCCTGGCCAATGAACTGGAAATCGCCGGGGGACACCTGAGCGGCAAGGTCAAGGGCAGCATCGTCGGCGCCCATGCCAAGGCCGCCTTTCTGTCGCGGCTCTGCGAGGAACTGAATATAGAAGCCCGCCAGGCCATCGCCGTGGGGGATGGCGCCAATGACCTGGAGATGATGCGCATCGCCGGACTCAGTGTCGCCTACCACGCCAAACCCGCCGTCCAGGCCCAGGCGGACATCGCCCTCAATCACAGCGGGCTGGACGCCATTCTCGCCTTCCTGCCATAAGCCGCATTTCTCCCTAGAAGGGCGGGACAGCCGGAAAAACCTGCCGCCCGGCATTCATGTGCCGGATATTTTATTATAATTCAATTGGATAACACCCGGCCCGGCGGCGCTGAAATCCCTTGCCCGACCCGCGCCCGCGCTCAATTTTTCCCATCATCTGCCGATAGATCTCTATAGCGGCCGCCAGCCCCGGTGCGGTGGCGGCGCCTTGCTGTACCCCACGTCTAACGGCCTGCGCATGAAAACCAAAAAACGACTTGTCATTCCAGCAGTTGCCATAATTCTCCTGGCAGTCCTGGCTTCATGCAGCGGCGGCCCGGGATCAGGCCCGTCCGAAAACAATATCAGCGGCGTGGTCCTGCTTCCCGCCCAGCAGGTGGCGGCGCGCGCGCGGCCTTCCCTGCTGGCGCGCATCCTGGGGATTTTCATCCCGGACACCAACGCCAATCTCATCGGCCTGGTCCCCGTCTCCAACACTACCGTGGAACTGGTTCGGCTCGACAGCCTGGGCAACATCACGGAGGTGCTGGACACGACGACCAGCGATCCCAACGGCGCCTATACCTTCACCACCAGCTACGCCCCCAGCAGCACCCTGGCCGTGGTGCTGCCCTACGAACCCGTCACCACCCGCGCCATCGTCACCACTGCCAACGGCACGGACATCACGCCCGTTTCCGAGGCCATCTTCCGCGCCATCGTGACGGAAATCATCGACCCTCCCGTTTCGGCCCTGGAGAACTTCACGGTGAAGGAAGTGGCGGCGCTGGTGGATCTGGTGGAAAGCATGAACATCGACGTCAGCGGGGCAACGACCTTCAACGATGCGGTCAATACGGTGCTCTCACAGGCGGGATCGGTCCTCATCAACATGGTGAAGAGCTTCTCCACGCCCGCCAATGTCACCGCCTTCTACCAGAACAATTACGCCCTGCTGGGCATGAGCACGACCTTGATCCCCCCTTACCAGCTCAATGGAACAACGGCGGGTATCGACCACCGGGCAGTGGACGGTTTTTTCGGCTTCCAGAGCATCTCCAGCCTGGTCAACGGCGGAGTCGAATATGCCGACATGCTGCTCAATGATCTGAGCACGGCTTCGTATTTCTGCGACTCGAAATCCACTGATGGCGGCATTTTCCTGTCCGCCCCCAATGGCCGCATGATCGTCAGCCCCGTGGATGGCAGCGGCGCCACGGTCGGCGCCCTGTCACCGGACAACACCATCATGGTCTATCCCACTCTGGACAGGTTCGCCGCGCCCGGGGGCAGTGGAAACGGCGAGGGCGCGGGCCTGCGCATCGCCATGCAGTGGGACAACAACATCGGCAGCGACGAGGTCAACCTCAACGCCGCCGTGAACGGGGTCTACAACATGATCTGGGCCGCCGGACACATGGATCCCCAGGGCGGCGCGGGCACCGGCCCCTTGGGCGGCAGTGGCACTTTCACCATCGCCACCGGCAGCGCCACCGTCACCTTCGACGGCGCCAGCACCGATATCAACGGCCGCAGCGGATTCACCTCCAGCAACACGTCCATCGCCACGCTCACCGCCGACCTTGCCGATGGAAACATCGGCAGCTCGGCCGCGCCGGAAACCTTCTCCGGGGTCTACGAAGTCTTTCCCGGCAATAAGATCATCGCCACCCTGGGAGATCCCGGCATCATGCTGGGGAATCTGTCCAGCAGCATCGACTTTCTGCGCGGCATGCGCAGCATCGCGCCCATGGGCGATGCATCCAGCCTCATCGCCTTCAGCGCCTCGCTGGCGGGCGGCAACATGGGCGCCGGGGGAGGCATGGGCCTGGGAGACGCCCGATGCAGCAACAACACGGGCGGTTCCAGCAGCGGCATGATGGGCAGCGCCAACGGGGAAGGACGGGGACTGGCCGTGGCGGCCCTGCAGACCGTCGGTCTCACCGAGGCCGATGTGGCCGGCACCTACAACGTCGTGGGCGAACTCACCCGGTTCTCGGCGGGGAACGGCGCCCTGCTCATCTCAACGGAAAGCCGCTTCGGCACCCTCGCCCTGGACGGCGCAGGCAATATCAGCGGCGGCAATCTCTTCTACAAGCGCTCCACCATGGATATCGGAGGGGCCGTGGCCGGCAGCGGCGGCTCACTGACCATCGTCAATGGCAACGAAAGCCTCAGCGGCAGCTATAATGTCTCCGCCGTGGATGGCCGGGTGACCCTGTCCCTCGCCACCCTGGGCACCGGCACCGGTTTCGTGACGCCCGATGGGCAATTCATGGCCTTTCCCATCGAATCCACATCCCAGGACGGCGGCAGCCGGGGGCTGCTATTGCTCCTGCGTCAGCCCTGAAGCCGCGCCCGCGCGCAATACGTAGACCAGATCATGAATCTCGTGGCCCGCCTGGCGGCCGCGGCGTTCGAACTTGGTGGGTGGCCTGACCGCCGCGTGCATGGCGGCCTCCTTACCCACCAGGCGCTCGAACCCCTCCACCCGCGCCATGACGGCGATCATGTGGCGGGCATAGTCTTCCCAGTCCGTCGCCATGTGAAGCAGACTGCCAGGCTTCAATCTGGAGGCCAGCAGCGCGATGAATCCGGGCTGGACGATACGCCGCTTGTGATGGCGCTTCTTGGGCCAGGGATCGGGAAAAAACAAATAGACCCCGTCCAGGCCGCGCGGCGGAATGCGCCCTTCCAGCACCTCCACGGCGTCGCCGCAGATGACACGCACATTGTCGATGCGCTCGTCCGCCAGGCGCCCGAGAAGACCGCCAATGCCCGGCCGGTACACCTCAATGCCCAGGTAATTGTTTTCCGGATGCGTCAGGGCCATGGCGCTCAGGGCATCCCCCATGCCAAATCCAATCTCCAACAGGCAGGGCGCCCGGCGGCCGAAGAGGCGCTCGAAATCCAGCATACCCCCATTGGGTGGGACGCAATATCGCGGCCCGTGCCGGGCCAGGGCCGCCTGCTGGGCCGCGGTCATGCGCCCTTCGCGGCGCACGAAACTGCGTATGCGGCGCAAGGAGTTCACGAAACCGTATCTGAGGATCTACCGGTCAGAAGAACGTGCCATCAATGGGGGAAGAGGCGCTGGCGAAACGCTTGCGGGGAATGCGCCCCGCCAGCCAGGCCTCCCGCCCGGCCTCCACGGCCTTTTTCATGGCGGAGGCCATGAGAACGGGATTGCGGGCGCCGGCGATGGCCGTGTTCATAAGCACGCCGTCGCAGCCCAGCTCCATGGCCACGGCGCTGTCCGAGGCCGTGCCCACGCCGGCATCCACCAGGATGGGTACCTTGGCGTTTTCCACAATGGTGAGAATGTTGTAGGGGTTGCGAATCCCGAGACCGGAGCCGATGGGCGCCGCCAGGGGCATCACCGCCACGCAGCCCATGTCCTCCAGACGCCTGGCGGCAATGGGATCGTCATTGGTATACACCATGACCTTGAAACCGTCGCGGATAAGCGTTTCTGCCGCCTCATAAGTCTGCACGAGGTCGGGGAACAGCGTCTTCTCGTCGCCCAGCACCTCCAGCTTGACCAGGTCGTGACCATCCAACAGTTCACGGGCCAGGCGGCAGGTGCGCACCGCGTCCTCGGCGGTATAGCAGCCCGCGGTATTGGGCAACAGGGTGTATTTCCCGGGCGAAAGCACGTCCAGCAGGCTCGGCTCACCGGCGTTCTGCCCGATGTTGGTGCGGCGTATGGCCACGGTGACGATCTCGGCGCCACTGGCCTCGATGGCCTGGCGGGTCTCCTCGAAATCACGGTATTTTCCCGTTCCCACCAGCAGGCGGGAGCGGTATGCCCTGCCGGCGATCATCAAAAGGTCGTCGGCCTCAGCGGTATCCTGCTTCATCTCTATGGTTCCGTTCGAAAATTAAAGGGAAGGGATTATACCCGAAACCTCGGTTCCATGGCGGCTCCAGCACCTTGGCGCCCGCTCAACCGCCACCAATGGCCTGCACAATTTCCACCCGGTCACCGGGCTGCAACTTCCGTCCTTCATGCTCGCCGCGCGGGATGATTTCCAGGTTCACCTCTACCGCCACCCGCCGGCCGGCCAGATCCAGCATTTTCAGCACCTCGGCAATACTGACACCCTCGGCCACTTGACGCCTTTCCCCATTGATCAGAATTTCCATCATGATTCAAATCCCAGAGCGCCTGATGGCGCGAGCCTGTCACGCCGCACCGTACAGGTGACACTCAAGCCTTCTCTTCTGTAAACTACAACCTGACTGATTCTTGGCGGGTGTAGTTCAATGGTAGAACATCAGCTTCCCAAGCTGAGAACGTGGGTTCGATTCCCATCACCCGCTCCAGTTCGCGGTTTCAGGCCAGGGCGCGCTTGCGCGCAGGGAGCAGTCCGGCGTCGCTGAGATTCTCGTGAATGTCCTGCGGACTGAACTTGATGAGGTCTTTTGCAATCTCCTTCACCTCGATCCGGGCGGTGGCTGGCAGGTCCAGGGTATTGCGCAGAAAACCCAGCATGCGGCTGGAAGCCGCCAGCACCAGACACTTTGCCTTGCTGGACTGCGCCAGGCGCACGGCCTCGGCGCTCACCTCGCTGGCGAAACGGCGCATGAATTCATCCTCGTGCTGATCCCGGTGGTCATCGTAACCATGAGCGCCGCCCGCGCCCGGCGCAGCGTGACGCCCGCTTTTGGTTTCCGTCCAGGTATCCTTGCCCGACGCCATGGCCTCTGGATTGACAAGGTCGCTGCGCTCCAGCAGGTTGGGTCCGGACTCGGCCGGATGGGCCGCCTGCTCAAGGGTGAAGAAACGCGCCCGGCTCCCATTACAGATCACCACACAATGCGTACTCATTGATCAGCCTCCTGAAATTTGGTCGAAATCCGTCAACATGCCTGAGCCGTCATCCTATTATGCCGAACAGATAGAGCATCAGGGCCACGGTGGCGGTCCCTGAGACTATCATCACGAGCAACAGGAAGATCGCAAAAATCCCTCGCACTCAGTTCTCCTTATCATTCATCGATTCTGTTGATATTCCCCACTCCGCCCGCTCAGGCATCCGCAAGCTGAATGGGATCATTATTGGCCGCGCAGTAGGTCCACTTGGGCAGCTTGTCCGACGCCTCCAGGGCAACGGCGATTTCCTGGTGGCAGGTGGGGCATTCACCGCTGGCGCTCTCCATGGCCTCGGCCGCCCGGTAACGGGAATAGGCCACGATGGGGCCCGCGATGAGAAAGCCCGGCACCAGGAAGAAATGGGCGATGGGAATGAAGACCGTCACGACGGCCAGCCCCCAGAACATGCCCAGGGCCTTCCACGCCCGGCTCATGAGTTCCTGTTTTGTGTAGACCTGGTAATGCAGTGTTCCCGCCGTCTGATCCCCCTCGGAATTGGAAATGGTAATGGGTCTCGTCTGTTTCGTCGTCATTGCACCTGCTCTTGTTTTTTCCGGCCTTCGTAATGGCTGTTTATCTCAGCATATTGGTCTATCATTACGCGATGCACATCCCCAAGATTATCAAAATCACCACTCTTATAATAGGGGCGGCCGTGGCCCTGCTGGCCGTGGCCGTCGTCATCGCCCCTTTTCTCATCGATTCCAGCACCTACCGCAAGGAAATCGCCCACTATGTCAAGGAGACCACGGGCAGAAGCCTCACCATCGGTGACGACATCAAGCTGTCCGTGTTCCCGTGGGTAGGTTTCACCCTGGGCGATATCACCCTCGAGAACCGGGAGCAAGTCTCCCCGCGGGTCTTCGCCAGCCTGGATGAGGCCAGCATCAAGGTGAAACTCATGCCCCTGCTGGAACAGCGGGTGGAAGTGGACAGGATCGTCCTCCACGGCCTCAAGCTGCACCTGCGGATCGACGAGCAGGGGGTTGGCAACTGGGAGGACCTGCTCCCCCGGGAGGCGGAGACATCTCCCGCCCCGCCCCGTGGGGAAAAAGAAGCCGCAGCGGGCGCCGCCCTGCCCATCGCCGCCCTGGTGATCGGCGGCATCGATCTGCGCAACGCGCAGATCATCTGGGACGACCGGCAAAGCGGCGGCACTTACACCCTCGACGGGCTGAACCTGAAAAGCGGTCTCGTCAGCCTCGACCAGCCCTTCGATATCCAATCAGGCTTCCGGCTGAAAACGGACGGCATGGAGGGGACCTTCGATCTGAAGACCCGGCTTTCCCTCGACCTGGCCCGCCAACGCTACCGGGCCGACGGCCTGCGCCTCACCGCCCGCCTCAGCGGCGCCGGCATTCCCGCTGGCCGCATGACCCTCAAGGCTGGAAGCGATATCTCCGCCGACCTCGGGGCGCAGACCCTCCAGGTCGCCGCCCTGCGCCTGGAGGGGCTCGGCCTGCGGGCCACGGGCGGCATTGAGGGACAAACCATACTGGATGCGCCGCGCTTCAAGGGCGACCTGGACATACCCGCCTTCCAGCCCCGCGAACTGCTGAAGGCCCTTGCCGTACCCCCCGTGGAGACCTCCGATCCCACGGCGCTGGGCCAGGCCAGCCTCAAGCTGCGGTTCCAGGCCACGGATACCGCGCTGAAGATCTCCCGCCTGACGGGCGCCCTCGACGACACCCGCCTCGAAGGCAACGCCTCCATCGAGGATTTCACCGCGCCCGCTGTCTCTTTTTCCCTGGCGCTGGACGCCATCGACGTGGACCGCTATCTGCCCCCCGAGGCCGGGGACGCACCCGCGGCCACCCCCGCCAGCGCCGCCGCGGCCGGCGCCCTCGACCTGCCCGTGGAAACCCTGCGCGCCCTGGACCTGCGGGGCGCCCTGACCATCGGCAAGGCCGTGATCTCCGGCCTGAGCATCGAGGATCTTTCCATGAAGCTCGCCGCCCGCAAGGGCCTCATCACACTCAAACCCCTCCAGGCCCGGCTCTATGAAGGGCGCTACGACGGCAACATGACACTGGATGTGCGCAAGGCCACGCCCCGCTTTGCCATCGACGAGAAACTCAGCGCCATCCAGGCCGCTCCCCTGCTCAAGGACCTCATGGACGACGACTTCCTCTCGGGCAAGGGCGACGTGCGCGTTGCGCTGACCACCCGGGGCAACGACATGCCCGCCCTCAGGAAAAACCTCGACGGCGACGCCGCCTTCAGCTTCCGCGACGGGGCGGTCAAGGGCTTCAACCTGGCCCAGTTGATCCGCCAGGCCAAGGCGGCCCTGAAGAACCGCCCCCTGCCGCCGGAGAAGGCGCGCCAGCAGACGGACTTCACCGAGCTGAGCGGCACCTTCCAGGTGAAACAGGGCATCGCCAGCAACAAGGACCTCAAGGCCCGCTCGCCCTATTTCCGCATCACGGGCGAGGGGCGGGCCGATCTCGTCAGGGAGCAGATCGACTACCTGCTCCACGCCAGAATCGTGGACACCGGCATCGGCCAGACGGACCGGGAATTGGACGACCTCAAGGGCGTGGACATCCCCGTCCGCATCGAGGGCGACCTCATGGCGCCCGAGTTCAAGGTCGACAAGCAGTTCATCACCAACCTGCTGCGCAGCAAGGCGGAGAAACGCCTCAAGAAAAAACTCGACAAGGAACAGGAGAAGCTGCTCGAGGACGTCGAGGAACAATTGCAGGACGCCCTCAAGGGCCTGTTCCGCTGATGGGCGGCGCCAACCACGCTTCATGATGGATTTCAGCGCCGCCCTGCTCGCCTGGTTCGACCGCCATGGCAGAAAAGACCTGCCCTGGCAGGTGGATCCCACGCCCTACCGGGTGTGGGTATCGGAGATCATGCTGCAACAGACCCAGGTCGCCACGGTCATTCCCTACTACCAGCGCTTCATGGCCAGCTTTCCCCATGTGGAACGCCTGGCCGCCGCGCCCCTGGACGAGGTGTTGCAACACTGGGCCGGCCTGGGTTATTACGCCCGCGCCCGCAACCTCCACCGCAGCGCGCGCATCATCCAGCAGGAACACCAGGGAACATTCCCCGACACCCTCGACGGCCTGCAGGCGCTCCCCGGCATCGGGCGCTCCACCGCGGCCGCCATCCTCGCCCTCTCCGGAGGCCAGCGCCATGCTATTCTGGACGGCAACGTCAAGCGGGTGCTGAGCCGCTTCCATGCCATCGACGGCTGGCCCGGCGCGCCGCGGGTAACGCGCGCCCTGTGGGCACTGGCCGAAGGGCTCACCCCGCGGCGGCGGGTCGCCGACTACACCCAGGCCATCATGGACCTGGGCGCCACCCTGTGCACGCGCGCCAGGCCCCGGTGCCAGGACTGCCCCCTCGCCGGCGGCTGCCAGGCCCGCCTGCAAAACCGCGTCGCCGACTACCCCGCCCCCCGCCCGCGCCGCGACAAACCCGGCAAGGCCACCACCATGCTCATTCTGACCAACGGCGCGGGCGAGGTGCTGCTGGAGAAACGTCCGCCCACGGGCATCTGGGGAGGGCTGTGGAGCCTTCCGGAATATCCCCGCGAGGCGCCGGACCCGGAAGCCGTCCGCGCCTGGTGCCGCCAGGAACTGGGCTGCGAGATCGAGATCCGGGCGCAGTGGCCCGCCGTGCGGCACAGCTTCACCCACTTCCACCTCACCATCACGCCGCTGCTTGCCCATAGTCTGCGCAGGGTTTCAGGCATCATGGAGGGGGAACGGCGCGTCTGGTACAATGTGGCGCAATTTCAACATCGAGCCTTGGCGGCGCCGGTGAAGCGCCTGCTGGAGGAACTGCACACGCGGCAAGGAGAAACCACATGACGCGCATGGTCCATTGTGTCAAATTGGGGAAGGAGGCCGAAGGCCTGGATTACGTCACCTATCCGGGAGAGCTGGGCAAGCGCATCTACGAGAACGTCTCCAAGGAGGCGTGGCAGATGTGGCTGGGACACCAGACCATTCTCATCAACGAACACCGCCTCTCGCCCATCGAACCCCGGGCGCGCCAGTTCCTCGAACAAGAAATGGAGAAATTCTTCTTCGGCGAAGGCTCGGAGATGCCCGAGGCCTACACCCCGCCCAGGGACTGAACGCCCTTACTCCGCGTCCCGCGCGCAGCGGAACCCCACGTCCGTGCTGCGCATTTCCGGGTCGGCGTGGGCGCGGCGCGGACTCCTGAAAAACAGGCTCAGGGCATAGTGCCCGGTACCGGCCCCACCGCCGCGCACCACGCGATGGCGGCGCTCCCGGGCGCTGATCTCCAGGGCCGAGCCGGGATAGGGGCGGTAGAAATCGGCCACCCACTCCGAGACGTTGCCGCCCATATCCTGCACGCCGTAATAGGACCGGTCCTGGGGAAAAGAGCCCGGCGGCATCACCACCTCGTCGCTGTCGATGCCATCCCCCGTGTTGGCCTTCTCCAGGCGCCATTCATTGCCCCAGGGATATTCATTTCCGTTGGGGCCGCGCGCCGCCTTCTCCCACTCCGCCTCGGTGGGCAGGCGCTTGCCCTGCCAGCGGCAGAAATTGTCGGCGTCATACCAGCTCACCGAAGCCACCGGCAGGCGGTCGCGGTAACGCTGGATCTCGAACAGGGCCTCCAGCAGGGATTCCTTGTCCATGGTGGAAGTATCCCGGTCGAGATGAAAATAGTCCCGCGCGATCCAGCGCAGATTGCTCACATGGGCCGTGCGCAACTTGTCATCGCGGACGTTGTAGCCATTCTGAATCCAGGCCATGGGCTCCGGATAGTCCGTGGCCCGCGTGAAGGCCTTGAAGGCCCCGTTGGTCACCTCGAAGCGGTCGATGAAAAACGCATCAAGATACCGCCTGTGCTCCGGGCGCTCATTGACAAACAGTGGTTTTTCAAAGCCATAGCGCTCCTGGTAACCCTTGTCGTCACGCCGGTTGCTGCCCATGACAAACTCCCCGGCCGGAATGAGCACCATCTCATCCTGCGCCACGGCAGCCGCGGCCACCACCCCGCCGCACCAGGCCCACAACACCCCCAAAACCACCCAACACCGCATCAAGACGCCCTCACCCCGGCAAACTCCTCGCCCAAGCAAAAACGTTTATTATTTACCCAAAGCAATACAAAAAGATAGGCCGCGCATCTTGACTCGGGCCCCACCGCCCGCTTTAATACGCGTTCGTCACCGCGTAGCGGAGGCATGCCATGATATGCGCATACCTCCTGTCTGGAGTCACCACCCAGGCCAGGTAGCTCAGTCGGTAGAGCAGGGGACTGAAAATCCCCGTGTCGGCAGTTCGATTCTGTCCCTGGCCACCAATAATTTCAATCACTTACAGTGACTCTGGTGGTGCAGCAAAAACGTCGCGCGTGAATTTTTGTAACGCGCAACTTGGTTTGCGGTGAAATGTAACTTGGTTTGCGGTGATCAAAAAGTGATCAAAATAGCTGGAAAGTACCAGTCATTTTCTGACGATTTTCGCAGTTTTCGTTCCAAATTATCAGTTCTGTAGCATCGCTTCCGAGGCCACCGCCGACAGTATAGCGGACACCAACTGTGTCCATATGCAGGCCGTGGAATATTTCCCGCATCTTTTCATGGTCATTAAGGCTGATGACTAGGGCGCCTGTAATGTTTTTGGCGATTTCCGCCATTTCCTCATACTGCTCCAGGCCGAATTCCACACCATAACCCTCGGTTTCCCAGTATGGAGGGTCAAGGTAAAAAAGGGTGAACTCCCTGTCATATTTCTCCACGACCTCCTGCCACAGGAGGTTTTCGATATAGGCTGATTGGAGGCGCAGATGAGCCTGACTAAGATCCTCTTCAATGCGCAACAGGTTCAATCTTGGTCTGGCCGTAGTCGCCGTTCCAAACACCTGTCCTTCCACCTTGCCACCAAATGACAGCTTCTGCAGATAGAAAAAACGGGCGGCGCGCTGGATATCAGTCAGCGTTTCGGGCACTTTTTCCTTCTCCCATTCATATACTTGGCGGCTGCTTAACGCCCATTTGAACTGCCTTACAAACTCTTCTAAATGGTGTTTTACAACCCGATAAAGATTTACCAGCTCACCATTGATATCGCTGCGAACATTGCCCGGTCGCCTCCTTTCTGGTTTATCCTCCTCCCGCTCTGGTCCGACGGGCTGGTGTACGATTACGCTCCCCCGTCTGAAGTGTACGCGAATTGTCCGCTCTGCTGGTCTTTTGTGCTCCACTAGGAACAACATAGATGCGCAATATTGTTGGTACCGATGGCGTCCCTGCTGGAGGCTGATCACTAGCAGTGACGATATATGGCTGACCAATGGTAAAGGCTGACCATTTAGTGACTTTTTTGCCGGTGTCATCCGTAATCTCTTTGCCCGCCTTCGCGCGCGGTGTGATCTTTGTGCCAACATTTACATCGGCGGTAAACGTCTGCTTTAGCACAGCACCGTCGACGGAATTTCCTGGCACGGCTTTCCCAACCCATCGTCCATTGTCGAGCTTATAGCCCACAACAAATTTGTTCGCGGTAGATTGGTCTTGCCATTCAATTACAAAATCCTGTTGCCAGGCCTGCACCTGGAACGCCACCAGTATTAATACGGTCGTGAGTATGCTCCTGCTCATTTCAGTGCCTCCTGTGTTATTTCAGGGTAGATAATCGCCCTCATTTGCTCGAGGGCACGAAAGCGGTTGCTCTTGAGTGTGCCTGGTGGAATATTCAGCCGCTGGCGCGTCTCTTTGTCCGTATAACCACGCACATCCATTAGATAGATGATCTGCCTACGAATATGACTGAGTTGTAAGAATGCAGAGTTAATGCGTCGACTCACCAACTTTGACTCAGCCACGTCGTCAGGACAGCTCATATTTGATTCATATGAATCATCGATTGGAACCGTCATAGCGCCGTCACGCATGGAGCGCCGGTAATACCGCAGCCTATCGATGCAAATCGATCGCAATGCCTTAATAGCCGTGGCATCCGCGTTGTCTACACCATCAGGGTAAGTCAACCATAGCTTGAGCAGGCACTCTTGGACCATGTCCTCTGCCTCATGGTAGTCGCCGAGCATCCTCCAGGCATAGTTAATCAGTTTCCTGCGGCTCAGGGTCAGGCTGTTGATCATGCGTCTCCTGAATCTCCTTCAGTTTGTTATTAGCATCTTGCAGCTTGTTTTTGAGGTCATTATTCTCATTGAAAAGGCTGGTGATCATCTCATCACGTTCGGCAATGATCTGGGCGAACATATGCTCGCGTGCGAGTTCCTTAATTTCCACTGTTGTTTCTCCTCGTGTTTGCTGTAATCCAGGCGCCCAATATCCATACATAGACCACGAAAAATGGCGGCACTATTGAGAGGACATGAGGCAATCCGATATTGATTAATGGCAGCCGGAATTTAATAATCCGTTCAGGCACCTTGAGACATCGTAGCGCCTCTGCGAACAGGTTCACCCAGGAGTGGCCTTCATAAAAGTCCTGGTTTCGCTGATCTAATGATTCTGTGAATCGCTTCCAATGTGGTTTAAGACATTTCATTTTACTGTGCTCCCACTTTTTGCCATGCTGTTGAACCGTTTGTGTTGATATATAGAACTCCGGAAGAAGTCACCCATAGAGAACCTTTGTCAGCTTGATGTGTTGGTGGTGTGGAATACGCGTTAGGAACAAGTCTTAATGGAGCTTTGCCTGTGAAACCTGTTTGCAGGATACAACCATAACCTGTGCTGGTAATCCCTAAGATAGCATCGCCGGAAAAGCTAGTTGCCTGTACCGCAACCCTTGAATTGCCTGAATTATAAGTGCCAAAACTCGCTATAACCCAATCACTACCTGATTGTTTTATCCCTATCGTCGCCAACTGCTCAATAGTGCCATCGCCCCGATCCCCATAAAACAACAGTTCCCCAGGATTCGTTTTGTTGATATCGATCCGCTTTCCGGATGTGGCGGTGATGAAGCTCGAGGCCTCGATGTCGCCGGTAAGGGTCAGCTTGTTGGTGGCTTCGCTCCAGGTCAGCTTGTTTCCGGCGCTGTCACCCAGCGACAGCACTACATTAGCGCCTGAGAAACCGAGGTAAAAACCTATGCCTGTATCGAAGGCTGTCTGACCTGCGCGAATATTGCCTGATGTGAGCTGTAGGCCTGGGGTGGCATCGCGGATTTGGTCGAGGTCTGCTTGGTTTGTAGATCCGAATTGAGCCCTTGAAGCATATATGTTGTCCCAATTTGCAGAGCCGGCAGTTACGCCCCCCCCGAGATATCCTCTTATTTCGACAAAACTCGCATTTTTGTTATCGATATTTAACGTGGTGTTATAGTCCTGCCAAGAACCTAACGGTGAACTGACTGTTACACCATAATCATACTGATCGTTGGTGCCATCATTTGCTACAACTGCACCGTTTTTGTCATACATAATGGCATACACCATTGTATAGGCAGTTCCTGGCAATAAATCATCACTAAGCCTAAATCTCCCTTTCACATATAAAACATCTCCGTAACTAACTGGGATAAGTTTTGATATGTATGCAGCCCCATTTGATTTAAGTGAGACGCCTGGAGTATTGTTTTCTCCTCCTGTTGCATCAAATACCACAGTGCCTGCTGTATTCCAATATGTTCCACCATTAACTGCTTGCTCTGTAAAATTTGGATCAGGAAAAACATTACTGTCGATTCCTGGCGCAGCATAACTCGCCGGAACACCAGTCCCACTGATGTCAGTTTTCCAATCACCAATCGTGATCGTACCATCGGCCGCATTGACATAGACCCCTGGGCTAGAGCTGTTAGGACCGAAAGCCTTCAGGCCTGTGTCATTGATCAATATGCCCTGGCTGTTAGCAGAGCCATCGCCGACAGTGTCCGAGGTCGTAATAATGCCAGCGGTGGTCACTACGAATTTGGTCGAGTTGATAACGCCACCCGAAAATGTCGGGGGGCTGCCATCAGTGGGCAGTTTGAAAGTTGTGCCGAGGATGGCGTCGACGCCGGTGATGCCACTGGCGTCCATGCGCACATAGGTCGAAGCGTCGGGCCCTGCCTGGATGCGTGTGTTGGCCGCGTCGAGCGTCACATTGCCCTTGGTGATGCTATTGGCTGTTACTGACCAGCCTCCGATGGAGCCTGCATTGGCGGTGATTGTGCCGCTGAAGTTTCCATCGACCGCTGTGATCAGGCCGGTCTGCGCGTCGATGATCACCTTGGCGTTTCCGGACGCATCGTATGCCGTTAATGCGGTGTTGGTCAGTGAAATGCCCTGTCCGTTAGATGGCTGGCCAACGGTCGGACTGGTATTGATGTAATTGCCGCCAGACAGTACGACGCCACCAGATGCTGTTGCTACTGTCACCTTCGTCTGGATAAAGGCCTGAGACTCGACATCGAATATGGAGACCGGGCGGGCAATGATCTCATAAGTGCTGCCGTCCATCGGCACGACGATCACGGCCTCCGGGCTGGTGGGCCCTGCGAGGACCCAGGCTGTCTGACCCGCCAGCCGGTAGTAAATATTCGAGTAGCTGTAGTTGCCATCAGACGGCGGCGTCACGCCTACTTCAATTGTGGTCAGGTTCTGGGCTGGCGTCTGAGGATTGTTTTGGGTGACGGTGACATTGATCTTAACCGGCACTGAGGTGAGCAGCGGCACGTTGGCCTGTGGGGCGATGTTGGCTGGGATGAACTGATAAGCGAAGTTCGACACCTTGCGGTCCTGGCCGCCGATGCCCTGATAATAACTGGTCGCAGGCTTGACAGGTTCCCAGATAGGTCCCAGCGTGACGTTAGGAATATTTTGCGGCGGTGGGATCGGTGTACCTTGTGTCGGCGTGAGGCCGTGTTTTGCTGTGAGATTATTGGATGGGATATTGACTGTGTCACCATCGAGCAGAAACAAGCAGGCACCCGGTGCACCTCCCGCACCTGACCCAGCATAGACCTGATTCGCGCCATCATACAGCCCTAATGATCCATCATCTCCGCTGAGATCTATCTTTCCGTTAGTGCCAAATGTGGCTCCGCGGCAGACCACTACGAGGCCTCCGCCGGAGTTCCCACCACGCCCTCCTGATGCGTAGACGATAGTATTGTTCAGATCCCTGTAATCGTAGCCTGAACCACCCGATGTACCACGCAGATCGGCGGGGATACCAAGCAGCGATGAACCGTTATTGACAATAGTGAGTGTTGGGAAGCTCTGGTGTTGTCCAACGGCTACCTGCGCTTCGGTACTTTGCCATCTGAAAATAATACCGCCACCTGCCTTTGTGGTGCCGGTAAATCCGGGCATACCGGGCGTCTCCTGTGTGGACACTCCGGGATGTCCGCGGCCCTTCCCGTCGATCTTACCATTGATTTGTAAATGGCCTTTAACGCGCAGTTGAACGTTGCTCAGGATAGTGACAATGACACTATCGTCAACCTGCAGTGGTCCGTTGTAATAATAAATTGCCGCACTGGCATTAAGATCAGGCCCACCATTGATCGTGCAATTTCCCTGAATTCGCCCAACACCGCCAACCACGCTGAACACACCCGGGTAGTTATTCTCCAGATACGTCTGCAGATTCGTGCCTTGCGAGGTGTAAAATGAGTCCGCGAGTGGTGAAGTCGCCCCCGTCGGGGCGATAACGCCAGCAGGCTCGGCAGAACCGAACAAGTCGAACGAGACACGGCCTGTTTTCCAGTCATGGGTGATGCCCTGCACCTCAAATGACCGGTCAACAGTGAACAGGCTGCCTGTGTAATCACGCGCATTGGCCAGCTTCAGGCGCACGATATCGCCGACCTCTATGTCATTATTGCTGGGTAGTACCTGCACGTTAATTTTGAGCGGAGGCCCCGAATGGCGGCTGCGCAGTGAATCGAAGCGCGCGGCCAGTGTATTCTGGGAATGAATTCCCCCATATAACCCACGCAGCTTGAGCCGCAGCAGCTCGGCCGGGCCATGCTTGCTGATCGACGCGTTGTCGACGAGGAGGTTCGAGCGTGTGAAGCGCTCGGTCACATCGTCCCAGCTCCAATCGATCTGGATCTGGTTGCGGACGGCCTTCATGTCATGCGTCAATGGCCCATAGGACACGACATTGGTTTCATCGAGCTGGCGGACATAGCCTGCATCGGACAACACGGTCGTCATGCGCTTGAGACCGATCTGGCCATCACTGTAGATAGGGCTGAATGCGCCGAGCACGAGGTTGATCTGTTGTTCTATAAAGCGCTTGGCGTCCTGTTTTTTCTCGCCAGCGAAGCGCAGAATGACGCCCTGGGTGTCGTCATTGGGATCCCACCAATCAGACCCTATATTGGTAAAATCTGACGTCCTGATATATTGCGCATCGATATTCAAATGCCACTTCGTGGGCAGTGTCTTTCCAGCTTGGTTGTACAGATCACCGGTCAGGATCGCCAATGCCAGCTTTGGCGCGGGCATTTCCAGGTACACGAATTCCTTGACTTCCGTCTTGCGATCATCATCTGCGGTCAGGTCCACCTCATGGCGCACCGCCTTGGAATTCAGGACGCCACGCAGACAGCCGGTGAATGTGGTGGCCGTCTTGCCCGTGTAGCTGATAATCTCATCTTCGATCTTGATATAACCGACCGTGGCATTGGGCAGATGGGAGTAGCTGGACCCGTGCGCCAGCATCTCGAATTGACTGGTGTCCTTGACCGTTACCGTCATGCGCGTTTCTATCACCAGCGTGCCAGCGCTGTGTGAC
>WGFB01000072.1 GCA_015492435.1 Gammaproteobacteria bacterium
CCCTCAGGCGTCGTAATAGGCGCCGTCGAACTCGTCGATGTATTTTCTCAGGGCCATGAAGAGCAGGGAGGCATCCTGGCCGTTATGGCGCTCGAACTCGACGCCGAGGGTGTGGCGGCCGGCATCCGAGTCGCACCAGATGACGGTGCCGTTTACCTGGACCTGGAAGCCGTCATTCTCCTCATAGGTCAGCGCCAGTTTATCTCCGACGGGAAAGGGGCGGGGCATTTCCAGTCCGACGCCCGAGAATGAGACATCCCTGATCTTGGTGATATTGATGGTTTCCTGGTCTTTGGAGACATAGAACTGACTTTCCTGGTTGTCCATCTGCAAGCCGCTTCTGGCGTGCTTTCTTTTTTCGGTTTCCATAATCATCTCCAGAAAAATGTTCTTGCCCGCCAGAATTCTGGCGCGGCGTGTAGGAATTCTCTCACTCTATTTATATCGTTATTTCAGTCCCGTTCTTGAGACGGGGACCACAGTTTTCACCGCGAAGGGCGCGAAGAACACAAACAAGGGGGAAGCCATTGTCTTCGCGCCATTCATGAGCTTCGGGGTTTATTCTCTGCTGAAATAATCAATTATCATGACTATCTCGATTTTTCATCAGCTCTTTCGTATTGCAAGAACAATACCTGTCTGCGGTTGAAATGCACCTCTTACTCATTCATGATAAGTGCCAACATGGCCCGTACCTATCCCACAATCGAGGAATTCATCGGCAATACGCCCCTGGTGCGCCTGCAGCGCCTCAATCCCCATGAAGGCAATACGGTGCTGGTCAAGCTGGAGGGGAACAATCCCGCCGGCTCGGTGAAGGACCGCCCGGCGCTGAACATGATCCGCCGCGCCGAGGAGCGGGGTGACATCCGCCCGGGGGACACCCTCATCGAGCCCACCAGCGGCAACACGGGCATCGCCCTGGCCATGGCCGCCGCCATCAAGGGTTACCACATGATCCTCATCATGCCGGAGAGCATGAGCCTGGAGCGGCGCGCCATCATGAAGGCCTATGGCGCCGAGATCATCCTGACCCCGGCGGAGGGCAGCATGGAGGCGGCCATCGACCTGGCCCGCGACATGGTGGCGCGGGGGGAGGGCGCCATGCTGGACCAGTTCTCCAACCCGGACAATCCCCTGGCCCACTACGAGGGCACGGGCCCGGAGATCTGGCGCGACACGGGGGGCGGGGTGACCCATTTCGTCAGCGCCATGGGCACCACGGGCACCATCATGGGCGTGTCCCGTTATCTCAAGGAACAGAATCCGCAGGTCCGCATCGTGGGCGTGCAGCCCATGGAAGGCTCCAGCATTCCCGGCATCCGGCGCTGGCCGCGGGAATACCTGCCGCGCATCTACCAGGAGGAGCGCGTGGACGAGATCATCGACGTGGACCAGGCGCAGGCGGAGGACACCGCCCGCGCCCTGGCGGCCCTGGAAGGCATCTTCGTGGGCATCTCCTCCGGGGGCGCCGTCGCCGCGGCCCTGCGGCTCTCCGCGCGGGTGAAGAATGCCACCATCGTCACCATCACCTGCGACCGGGGCGACCGCTACCTCACCACGGACGTGTTCTCCGCCACCTGAGCCGCGCCGCCATGACCGTCTTCGTGTTCGATATCGAGACCGTGCCCGACGTGGAGACCGGGCGCCGCCTCTACGACCTGGAGGGCCTGTCCGACAAGGACGTGGCCAATGTGATGTTCCACAAGCGCCGCCAGCAGACCGGCGAGAGCGAATTTCTGCCCCTGCACCTGCACCGCATCGTGGCCATCTCCGCCGTGCTGGCCACGCCGCGCCATTTCAAGGTGTGGTCGCTGGGGGACTGCGCGGCGGACGAGGCGGAGATCATCCAGCGCTTCTTCGACGGCATCGACAAGTATACCCCCACCCTGGTGTCCTGGAACGGCAGCGGCTTCGATCTGCCCGTGCTGCACTATCGCGCGCTGCTCCATGGCATCGCCGCCCCCCGCTACTGGGAGACGGGCGACGAGGACAACAGTTTCCGCTGGAACAACTATATCAGCCGCTACCATGCCCGCCACACGGACGTGATGGACGTCCTGTCCGGCTACCAGCCGCGCGCCACGGCGCGTCTCGACGAGGTGGCCGTCATGCTGGGCCTGCCGGGGAAGATGGGCATGAGCGGCGACAAGGTATGGGACCATTATCTGCGCGGCGACCTGGAAGGCATCCGCAACTACTGCGAGACCGACGTGCTCAACACCTACCTGGTGTACCTGCGCTTCGAGTTGATCCGCGGGCGCATCATGCAGCAGCAGTATCATGACACCTGCCGCCAGGTGCACGACTATCTCACGGCCGCCGATGCGCCCCACCTGCGCGAGTTTGCGCGGGCGTGGCCACTGAAAACCTAGACGCGTGGCGCGGGAGATCGAAAGAAAGTTCCTGGTCGCCGACGACCGGTGGCGCGCGGCGGTGGAGTCCTCCTGCCGCTACCGCCAGGGCTATCTCACGGAGGGCGGGGCGTGCTCCATCCGGGTGCGGATCGCGGGGGGCAAGGCCAATCTCAACATCAAGGGTTCCACCCTGGGCGTGGTGCGCACGGAATACGAGTATGCGCTGCCACTGGAGGACGCCGAGGCCATGCTCGACAACTTCTCCCTCGGCATCCAGATCGAGAAGACCCGCTATTTCGTGCGCCACGAGGGCCACCTGTGGGAGATCGATGTCTTCGAGGGCGCCAATGCCGGCCTGGTCGTGGCGGAAATCGAGCTGGATGCCGTGGACGAGGCCTTCTCCCTGCCACCCTGGGTGGGCCGTGAAGTGTCCGATGACGAGCGTTACTACAATGTCTATCTGGCCCGCCATCCCTACAGCCAGTGGTGAGCCGCTCATTTCCCTGTCCCGGCTGATCCTGCTGTCCGTTGTCCTTTTTCTGACCCTGTCCTGCGGCCAGGCGCGCGGGCCTGACGCCCTGCGTTTCGGCCTCGTCGCCATGCCCGTCACCCTCGATCCCCGCTTCGCCACGGATGCCGCGTCCTCGCGCATCAACCGCCTGTTGTATCAGCGCCTGGTGAATTTCGATGAACAGTACCGCCCGGTGCCCGCCCTGGCCACGTGGGAGGTTCTGACACCGCGGCACTACCGTTTCCACTTGAAGGAGGCGCGCTTCAGCAACGGCGAGCCTGTCACGGCCCGGGACGTGGAGGCGACCTTTGCCTTTATCCGTGACGAAAAAAACGCCTCGCCCCACCGCATGGCCTTGAACAGTATCGCGCGCATGGCGGTCGTGGACGACCACACCATCGACTTCTTTCTCCACGAGGCGGACCCCCTGTTCCCCGGCCGCCTGGGCATGGGCATCCTGCCCGCCGGCCTCATCGCCTCCGGGCATCCCTTCAACCGCCGGCCCGTGGGCAGCGGCCCCTTCGTGCTGCTGGGCTGGGAGGAGGGCGCTGGCCTGCGCCTGCGCCGCCGCCGCGACGGCCAGGCGTTCGAGTTCGTCAAGGTGCAGGATCCCACGGTGCGGGTGCTCAAGCTGCTGCGCGGGGAAATCGACATGCTGCAGAACGATCTGCCCCCGGAACTGGTGAACTATCTGCGCCGCCAGGATGGCATCCGCGTGATGAAGGGGACGGGATCCAACTATGCCTATCTGGGGTTCAACCTGCGCGACGCGGTGGCGGGGGATGCGCGCGTGCGCCGCGCCATCGCCCACGCCATCGACCGGGAGGCCATCATCCGCCACGTCATGGGGGAGGCGGCGCGTCCCGCCATCGGGCTGCTGCCGCCCGATCACTGGTCCAGCGACCCGGCCGTGCCACAGGTGGCGCACGATGTGCAACGGGCGCGCCGCCTCCTTAAAGAGGCCGGTTACGATGAGCATCACCCCGTGCGCCTGGTGTACAAGACTTCCAGCGATCCCTTCCGCCTGCGCCTGGCCACCATCATCCAGCACCAGCTCGCCGAGGCGGGTATCGAGGTGACCCTGAAGAGCTATGACTGGGGCACATTCTATGGCGACATCAAGGCGGGCCGCTTCCAGATGTACAGTCTCATGTGGGTGGGCATCAAGCTGCCGGATATCTATCGCTACGTCTTCCACAGCAGCGCCGTGCCGCCCGCGGGCGCCAACCGCGGGCGTTTCGCAGATCCCTGGGTGGACGCGCTCATCGAGCGCGCCGAGGCGGGTTTGAGTCTCGGGGAGCAGGCGCAGTACTATGGCAGGCTGCAGGCCCTGATACAGCAGGAATTGCCCTACGTGCCCCTGTGGTATGAAGACCATGTGTTCGTGGCGCGCGCCGGCATCGCCGGTTACCGCATCGCCCGCGACGGCAATTACGACGGCCTGGCGCATGTCTACAGAATCGAGGAAGAAGGACGGCCATGACCCCTGAGGACCTACAGGACGCGCTTCTCGTCACCATCGACTTGGCCGTCCAGCACCTGCGGTTGCGTCACGGATCCCGGCTCCTGTTCGAGGCGCCCGTGTCCACCGCGGCCAATGGCCCCGGCGAGCGCCGGGACAGCGGGTGCACGCCGCGGGGCTGGCATGTGATCCGCGCCAGGATCGGCGCGGGCTGCGCGGAGAATACCGTGTTCGTGGGCAGGCGGCCCACGGGCGAGCGCTATACGCCGGCCCTCGCTGAACGCTATCCCCGGCGTGACTGGATACTGACCCGCATCCTGTGGCTGAGCGGGCTGGAGCCGGGGCGCAACCGCCTGGGCGGGGTGGACACCATGCGCCGCTACATCTACATCCATGGCAGCCCCGACGGGGTGCCCATGGGCGTGCCCGGCTCCCACGGCTGCATCAGGATGCGCAACCGGGACGTGATCACCCTGTTCGACCTGGTGCGTCCCGGGACGCGGGTGCTGATCACCGATGGGGAGGCGCCATGATCCATTTGCTGCTCTCGCGCCTGGTGAGCGCCCTGGTCGTCATCTTCGGGGTGTCCGTGCTGGTGTTTTTCCTCATACACCTGGTGCCGGGCGACCCGGTGGAGGTGATGCTGGGGGAGACCAGCCTGGCGGCGGACCGCGAGGCCCTGCGCCAGTCCCTGGGGCTGGATCTGCCCGTCCATGTGCAGTTGTGGCACTACCTGTCCGGGCTGCTGCAGTTCGACCTGGGGACTTCCCTGTATTCCCGCCAGCCCATCGGCGAGATCCTGCTGGAGCGCATTCCCGCCACCATCATGCTGGCAGTGGCGGGGCTGCTGGTGGCCGTGGTGATCGCCTTCCCCCTGGGCGTCATGGCCGCCCTGCGCAAGGATACGGCATGGGATACCGGCGCCATGGGCTTCGCCATGCTGGGCGTCTCCATTCCCAATTTCTGGATGGGACCGCTGCTCATCATGGTGTTTTCCCTGTGGCTGGGCTGGCTGCCCGTGAGCGGCAAGTCGGGCATCGACTCCCTGGTGCTGCCGGCCCTGACCCTGGGCACCGCCATGGCGGCCATTTTGTCGCGCATGATCCGCATGACCCTGCTGGAGCAACTGGGCGAGGACTATGTGCGCACCGCGCGGGCCAAGGGCCTGGCGCCGCGCCAGGTGGTGGTGAAGCACGCCCTGCGCAATGCCATGCTGCCCGTCATCACCCTGCTGGGCCTGCAACTGGGCGCCCTGCTGGGCGGGGCGGTGATCACCGAGATCGTGTTTTCGTGGCCGGGCGTCGGACAACTGATCGTCGAGTCCATACACCGCCGCGACTATCCCGTGGTGCAGGCCTGCGTGCTGCTGATCAGCCTGACCTATGTGGTGGTGAACACCCTGACGGATCTGTGCTATGCCTGGCTGGATCCGCGCGTGCGCCTGGCGCGGAAGGGGGCGGGTGAGACATACTGAAAAGTGGGTGCAAAGTGCAAGGGACAAGGGGCAAGGGACAAGGGGCAAGGTACAAGGGGCAAAGTAGCAGCTTTTTGTACCTTGTCCCTTGTATCTTGTACCTTCCCGTAGTGGAAAACCTGGGGTGACATCCGGCGCCTGGGATTGCCACACACAGCGGAGCGTGTGAAACAAAGTGTTTTCCACGGCTTGCGCCAGTAATTTCATGTACAGGAACAACAACAGGAGCAGACATCATGAGCGATACGGCGGAAGACAGCATGAATTATGGCCCATTGGCGGGACTCATCGGCACCTGGCGGGGCGACAAGGGCCTGGATGTGGCGCCCGAGCCCGATGGCCAGGAAGTGAATCCCTATTACGAAACCATTGTCTTCGAGGGCGTCGGCGATGTGTGCAACGCGGAAACCCAGCGCCTCATGGTCGTGCACTACCGCCAGATTGTGCGCCGCAAATCCAACGACGAAATCTTTCATGACGAGACCGGCTACTGGATGTGGGACGAGGCGGCCGGCGTGGTGATGCACTCCCTGACCATCCCCCGCGCCGTGGCCGTGCTGGCCGGCGGGGCCGCCCCCGCCGGATGGCGGGAGGGCGGGTCCGTGACCCTGGAAGTGGCCGCCCGTCTCGGCGACGAGGACTGGGGCATCATTCAATCGCCCTTCATGCGCGACCATGCCCGCACCACCGCCTTCAGCCACGCGATCACCCTGGATGGCGGGACGCTGAGCTATGCCGAGACCACCGAGCTGGAGATCTATGGGCGCCAGTTCTCCCACACGGACGAGAACCAGTTGCAGCGCTGCTGACCTGCTCTCGAAATCCTCCGGGTCGTCGATTGTGAGAAGCGCGTTTTGAGAACCTGGCTGGCGACGGGCATTCTGGTGGCGTGGGCTGTGATGGCGGCGGCCGGCGCCATCACAGCCCACGCC
>WGFB01000073.1 GCA_015492435.1 Gammaproteobacteria bacterium
GGCCTCCTCCTCCGCCGTGCCGCCGATCTCGCCGACCATGAGGATGGCCTCGGTTGCGGGATCTTCATTGAACAGCCTGAGGCAGTCGACGAAGCTGGTACCGGGTATGGGATCGCCGCCAATGCCGATGCAGGTGCTCTGCCCCATGCCCAGGTCGGTGGTCTGCTTCACCGCCTCGTAGGTCAGCGTACCGGAGCGGGACACGATGCCCACGGTGCCCGGCTTGTGGATGTAGCCCGGCATGATGCCGATCTTGCACTCGCCGGGGGTGATGATGCCGGGACAGTTGGGACCGATGAGGCGCACGCCGGCCTCGTCGGCCACATACTTGACCTCCAGCATGTCGAGAGTGGGAATGCCCTCGGTAATGCACACCACGAGGCGCAGCCCGGCGTCGATGGCCTCCAGTACCGCATCCTTGCAGAAGGGCGCCGGGACATAGATGACGGTCGCCTCCGCGCCCGCTTCGGCCACCGCCTGCTTCACGGTATCGAAGACCGGCAGCCCCAGGTGTGTCTGCCCCCCCTTGCCGGGCGTCACCCCGCCCACCATGCGGGTGCCGTAGGCGATGGCCTGCTCGGAATGGAAGGTGCCCTGCTTGCCGGTGAACCCCTGGCAGATGACCCGCGTGTTCCTGTCGATCAGTATGCTCATGACGAGGCCTCCACGATGGAGACAATTTTCCGCGCCGCCTCGGTCAGGTCCTCCGCCGCGATAATCTGCAGACCGCTCTTGCGCAACAACTCACGGCCGATGTCGGCATTTGTGCCCTCCAGGCGCACCACCACCGGGACGCCGATATGCGCTTCCTCCACCGCCCCGATGATGCCCTCGGCGATGATGTCGCAGCGCACGATGCCGCCGAAGATATTGACCAGTATGCCCTTCACATTGCTGTCGGCGAGGATGATCTTGAAGGCTTCGGCCACCCGCTCCTTCGTGGCCGTGCCCCCCACGTCGAGAAAATTGGCGGGGCTGCCGCCCACCAGCTTGATCAGATCCATGGTGGCCATGGCGAGTCCGGCGCCATTGACCATGCAGCCGATGTTGCCGTCCAGGGCGATGTAACTCAGATCCCATTCGCTGGCCTCCACCTCGCGGGGGTCCTCCTGGCGCAGGTCACGCAAGTCGCGGGTGTCGGGATGGCGGTACAGGGCATTGTCGTCGATGTTGACCTTGGCGTCCAGCACCAGCAGATTTCCCTCACGGGTGACCACCAGGGGATTGATCTCCACCAGGCTCATATCTTCCGCCGCGAAGGCGCGCGCCAGCCCAGCGAGGATCTTGCCGAACTGCTTGATCTGTTCACCCTGCAGGCCCAGCCCGAAGGCCAGGTCGCGGCATTGATAGGGTTGCAGGCCCACCAGGGGATGTATGGCGGCGCGCAGGATCTTTTGCGGCGATTCCGCGGCGACTTTCTCGATATCCACGCCACCTTCGCGGGAGGCCATGACGACGATGCGCCGCGTGGCGCGGTCGATCACCATGCCGAGATAGAGTTCACGGTCTATGTCGCAGGGAGACTCGATCAGCACTTCGTTGACCGGCTTGCCGCGCGCATCGGTCTGGTAGGTCACCAGCCGCGTGCCCAGCATGGACCCGGCCAGGGCGCGCACGGATTCCTTGTCCTCGGCGATCCTGACGCCCCCCGCCTTGCCCCTGCCGCCCGTATGGGCCTGGGCCTTGACCACCCAGCGGTCACCGCCGAGGCGCTCCACGACCGCGTCGACCTCCTCCGGCGCGCGGACCACGCCGTATTCGGGCACCTGGATGCCGTAGTCGGCGAACAGCGCCTTTGCCTGGTATTCATGCAAGTTCATCGTTGATCATCCACTTCTTGTTGTTGTTCAGTTTTTCCTGCGCATCTTCGCGATGTGTATTGCCGCCCCCTCCACGTCCAGCGCCGCCTCGTGGAGGCCCTCGGAGAGGGTAGGATGGGCAAACACGGTCAGGGCCAGGTCCTCGCTGCTGGCGCCAAACTCCATGGCCACCGTGGCGCAGGCGATGAGTTCGGAGGCCTGGGGCCCCATGACATGCACGCCCAGCACGCGGTCCGTCTCGGCGTGGGCCAGGATCTTCACGAATCCCGCCGTCTCTCCGAGGGCGCGTGCCCGGCCGTTGGCGGCGAAGGGAAACACGCCCGCGCGGTAGGGCACATCCTCCGCCTTCAGCGCCTGTTCCGTCTTGCCCACCCAGGCGATCTCGGGGTGGGTGTAGATGACGCTGGGAATGAGGTCATAGTCCATGCTCGCCTCTTGTCCGGCGATGAGCTCCGCCACCATGACGCCCTCGCGGGAACCCTTGTGCGCCAGCATGGGGCCGCGCACCACATCGCCAATGGCATAGACACCGGGCAGGTTGGTGCGGCATTGCTCGTCCACGTGAATGTAGCCCCACTCATTGAGGGCCAGGCCGGTCTCGGCCGTGAACAGGCCATCGGTGTTGGGCATGCGCCCCACGGCCACGATGAGCCTGTCCACCTTCTCCTGGTGAGACCCGGCGGCATCCTCATACTGGACCTCCACCTTGCCCCGCTTGATGTGGCTGCCCAGCACGCGCGCCCCGAGGCGGATATCGAGCCCCTGGCGCGTGAATTCGCGCAGCGCATCCCGCGCCACCTGCTGATCGGCCATCATCAGGAAGGCCTCCTGGGCCTCGAGCAGCACCACCTCGGAGCCCAGGCGCCGCCACACGCTGCCCAGCTCCAGGCCGATGATACCCGCGCCGATCACACCGAGACGCTTGGGCACCTTGTCGAAGTTCAGCGCGCCCGTCGAGTCGACGATGATATCGCCGCTGAGCGGCGCGGCCTCGATGGCCACGGGGCTGGAGCCCGGAGCCAGTATGATATGACTGGCCTCGATGATTCTTTCCTGGCCGTCCCCGCTGTCGATACTCACCTGGCGGCTGGAAACCAGCTTGCCATGGCCATGGCAGGAAGTGATGCCATTGGCGCGGAACAATTGGGCGATGCCCTGGGTCAGCTCGGCCACCACCTTGTCCTTGCGCGCCATCATGGCGGCGAGATCCAGCTTGACCGCCGGGATGTTCACCCCGTGGTCGGCGTAGTGGCCGAGGCTCTGCTCGTAGATTTCGGAAGATTCCAGCAGGGCCTTGGAGGGGATGCAGCCGGCATTGAGGCAAGTGCCGCCGAGCGCCGGTTGCCCCTGGCCGTCCAGCCATTTGTCCACGCAGGCGGTCTTCATGCCCAACTGGGCGCAGCGGATGGCCGCCACGTAGCCTGCGGGTCCGGCCCCTACGACGATGACATCGAATCGTTCTGCCATGATTGGATTTCCTTTCTTGACGTACGCCTAGACCCCGATCAGCATGCGCGCCGGATCCTCCAGCAGTTCCTTGATGGTCACCAGGAACTGGACGGCCTCGCGCCCGTCGATGATGCGGTGGTCATAGGACAGGGCCAGGTACATCATGGGACGCGCCACGATCCCCCCCTCGCGGACGACGGCGCGCTGCTCGATCTTGTGCATGCCCAGGATGGCGCTCTGCGGCGGATTGAGAATGGGCGTGGACAGCAGGGAGCCGAACACGCCGCCATTGGTGATGGTGAAGGTGCCCCCCGTGATCTCGTCCAGGCTGATCTTCCCTTGCCTGGCCCGTTCCGAGAAGTCGATGATCTTTTTCTCGATGTCGGGCACGGACATGCGGTCGGCGTCGCGCAGGATGGGCACCACCAGTCCCCGCGGCGCGCCGATGGCCACGCCGATGTCGAAATAACCGTGATAGACGATATCACTACCATCGATGGAGGCGTTCACCATGGGAAAACGCTTGAGGGCCTCCACGCTGGCCTTGATGAAGAAGGACATGAAGCCCAGGCGCACACCGTGGGTCTTCTCGAACTTGTCGCGGTAGTGCTTGCGCAGGTCCATCACCGACTGCATGTCCACCTCGTTGAAGGTGGTGAGGATGGCCGCCGTATGCTGCGCCTCCACCAGGCGCTCCGCGATGGTGGCGCGCAGGCGGGTCATGGGCACCCGCCGTTCCTCGCGCTCGGCCGCCGGGGTGGCGGGCGAGCCTGCCGCGGGCACCGCGGGCTCGGGTGGCGGTGGTGGCGGTGGTGGCGGAGCCGCTTCCGCGGACGCTTCCTCTTCCTTGATCACGCCCTGGTAGCGCAACACGTCTTCCTTCAGGATACGCCCGCCCTTGCCCGTCCCCTGGATGCGGGAAGGATCCAGCCCCTGCTCGGCGATCAGTTTCCGCGCCGAGGGGGAGATGACGGGCGGCTCCTTCTCTTCAGCGGCAGAAGGGGCTTCCTGTGGGGCGGCGGGCTGGGCGGCATCGCTGTCCGTTGCCGGCCGCAGGATCCCGATCTCCTGTCCGGAAACCACCACGGCGCTCTCTTCCGCCAGTATCCTGTCCAGCACCCCGTCCTCGGGCGCTGGCACCTCGAGCATGACCTTGTCGGTTTCGACATCCACCAGGGGTTCGTCACGCTTGACCCGTTCACCCGGTTTCTTGTGCCAGGCGGCGATGGTTCCGTCCGTCACGGATTCGGGAAAGTCAGGCACCTTGATCGTCGTTGTCATTTTTCAACCCTTGTTTTGCGCGGTTTTTTTGCGTCCTGCAGCGGTGAACCGATGGCCTCTTCCAGGAAGGCGCACAATTGCTTGATATGCAGCAGGGGGTAACCTACGGCCGGCGAGGCGGAAGAAGGCCGACCCACGTAGCGCAGCTCGAAACGAGGATCCATCACTTCGCGGATATTGTGCTGGATGGAATACCATGCGCCCTGGTTCATGGGTTCCTCCTGGCACCAGATGAATTCATTCGCCTGAGTGTAGCGTTTCAGCTCACGGCCGAGGGCCTCCTTGGGAAAGGGATAGAGCTGCTCGATGCGGATGATGGCAATGTCGCCACGCCGGTCGCCCCGCCGCTTCTCCAGCAGGTCATAGAACACCTTGCCGCTGCACATGATCACGCGCCGTACCTTCTTCTCCTGCAGATCGTCGATCTCGGGGATGAGGGGCATGAAGCGGCCTTCACTGAAGGCATCCAGGGGACTCACCGCCAACTTGTGCCGCAGCAGGCTCTTGGGTGTCATGACAATAAGAGGCTTGCGGCAACGCATGAGCATCTGGCGTCTCAGGAGATGAAAAATCTGGGAAGGCGTGGTGGGCCAGCAGACCTGTATGTTACGCTCCGCGCAGAGCTGGAGGTAGCGTTCCAGGCGCGCCGAGGAGTGTTCTGGCCCCTGCCCCTCGTAGCCATGGGGCAGCAGCATGACCAGTCCGCAGAGGCGGTCCCATTTCTGCTCTCCCGCGCTGATGAACTGGTCGATGACCACCTGGGCATTGTTGGCGAAATCCCCGAACTGGGCTTCCCACAGCACCAGGGTGTTGGGATCCGTGGTGGCATAACCGTATTCAAAGGCCAGCACGGCCTCCTCCGACAGCAGGGAGTTGGTCACCAGGAAATTGGCCTGGTGTTCGCCGATGTGGCGCAATGGCACATAGGCATCGCCATTCTTCTGGCAATACACCACCGCATGGCGATGGAAGAAGGTGCCACGCCCGCTGTCCTGCCCGGAAAGCCGAATGGCGTGGCCTTCATGCACCAGGGTAGCATAGGCCATGGTTTCGGCAAAACCCCAGTCCACGGGCATGGCGCCCGCCGCCATCTTGTTGCGGTTGGAAAATATCTTGGCCACGCTGGGATGAAGCTCGAAACCGCGCGGCAGGCTGGTAACCTTGGCGGTCAACTCGCGGATAAGGCCCAGATCCACACGGGTATCCGCCTCCAGCACGCATTCCGTGCGCACGAAAGGCGCCCATGTCTCATGGCCGAAATTGGGCGCCTCATCGTTGTCCAGCACATTGCGCGCCACACAACGCCCGGCGTCCAGAGCCTCGCGGTAGGCATCCTTCATGGCCCGTTCGTTATCTTCCGTGATGATGCCCTTGCCGATGAGCCGGCGGGCATAGATCTCCCGCGCCGTGGGCAGGCTCTTGATTTTTCTCATCATCATGGGCTGGGTCACGGATGGCTCGTCGACCTCGCTGTGCCCATGACGGCGGTAGCAGACCAGGTCGATGACCACGTCCTTACGGAATTTCATGCGGTAATCCAGCGCCAGTTGGCTAACGAACAGAACCGCCTCCGGGTCATCGCTGTTGACGTGAAGTATGGGGGCATTCACCATTTTCGCCACATCGCTGCAATACAGGGTGGAGCGGGCGTCCTTCTGGTTGCTGGTGGTGAATCCGATCTGGTTGTTGACGATGATGTGGATGGTGCCCTTGGTGGAATAACCACGCGACTGGGACATGTTGAAGGTTTCCATCACCACCCCCTGCCCGGAAAACGCCGCGTCGCCATGGATCAGCACCGATACCACCTGCGAGCCGTCCTTGTCCTTGCGCCGCTCCTGGCGGGCTCGGGTCGACCCCTCCACCACCGGATCGACGATCTCCAGGTGGGAAGGGTTGAAAGCCAATGAAACGTGAACGATGTCACCCGGGGTCTGGATGTTGGAGGAGAATCCCAGGTGATATTTGACGTCGCCGGAACGCTCCTTGACCTGGGCCACCTTGCCCTCGAACTCCTCGAACAGCTCGCTGGGCGACTTGCCCATGATGTTGACCAGAACATTGAGCCTGCCACGATGGGCCATGCCGATGGCGAATTCCTTGACGCCCTGCGCGCCGCCTCGCTGCACCAGTTCGTCCAGGGATGGAATCAGGCTTTCCGCCCCTTCCAGGGAGAAACGCTTCTGTCCCACGTATTTGTTGTGCAGATAGCGCTCCAGACCCTCGGCGGCCGTGAGGCTGCCCAACAGGCGTTTCTTGACCTCGTCATCGGCGCGCCACTGGTAATACTGTTCCACCCGCTGCTGTATCCACTGCCGCTCGGCGGCATCGGGAATGTGCAGGTACTCTGCACCGATATGGTGACAATAGATAAGACGCAGAATCCTGATGATCTCGCGCAGAGGCTTTTCACAGGCCCGGGCCTGGAGATCGAATGAGAAAACGGTGTCCAGGTCATTTTCCAAACCATAATAGGCGGGATCGAAAATGGGCAGATCGGGAATGGGGCGCATACCCAGGGGATCGAAACGGGCGATGAGATGCCCCTCGCTCCGGTAGGCATCCACCATCTGGCTCACCCTGGACTGCTTGAGAACATGCTCGACCTCCTCGCGGACAGACACAGGCGTGGCCTTCGCCCCCCCGGGCACGGGGGCGGGCCGGATATCGGGCAGTTCAACGCCCGGTCCGCGCATGAAGGCGGCGCGGATGGCGGCATGGGAAATCTCGTGGCGCAGTTCTCCGGCGCGTTTCAGCCCATCGAAATAACCGCGCCATTCGGCACTGACGGACGCGGGGTTATCCAGATAATGCTCGTAGAGATCCTCGAGATACGCGGCATTGAAACCCGCGAGATGAGAGGTCATCTGCAGGCGATGGAAAATATTGTCTGCGCTCAGGTCGTCCATTTTGTCGTCTGTCACCGCGACGGGTATTTAAGGAACCTCTGATCAATTCATTAACCGGCGTCTGGCGGCTGAAATGTCCCGGCTCTGCGTTGAAAAGCTTGGCAATAGCACGCGATTACCTGCGCTTTTCGCCTTGACCCGGAACATTTCATCTCGCCATCCATCCAGTCCAGAATTGATCAGAGGTTCCTTAACCCGCATTCTCGCCAGGAGGCGGGTTATGCATTTCCAAGGCAAATTCAATGCCATGGAAGCCCCGTCGCCCGGGCGCGCGTCCGGTCGCACCCCGGTCATCAGGCATTATTACACAACTGGTGTGGGACTGGGTAACAAAGACCCGCAGAAGAAAGGCCCGGGCCGGAACGCCCTACACCCTGGCCTCGGCGTCGGCGCCAGCCGCGCCATTGCCACCGGCGGAGCGCTGTGCCTCGATCCGGGATAATTGCCGGGTGGCGCGGGCATTATCCGGCAGTTTCTCGATGATGATATTACAATAGCGCGCGGCCTGATCGAACTCCGCGTGCCTGAGGCAGATATTGGAGAGGCCCAGATAGGCATAGGGATCGAACCCCAGCTTCAGGCTCTTCTCGTAGAATGACCGGGCGTCTTCCAGCCTGTCCAGGGCCAGATAGGCATCGCCGACGCGGGTATGGAGATTCTGATTCTCCGGCTCGAATTCCAGCACCCTGCACCACAGGGCGATGGCTTCCTCGAAGTGCTTCAGCCCACGCTCGCAGTTTCCAAGACCGTACAGGGCAAAGACGTTGTCTGGGTCCAACTCGATGGTCTTCCTGAAATAGACCGCGGCCTTGTCGAACTGCTTGCGGCGCTGAAAAATGTTCCCCAACATGGTCAGCACGGCCACGTTGTCCTCGTCGAACACCTGATACTTCTCGAAACAGGCCAGGGCCGCGTCATCGTCTCCCAGCTTGTAACGCAGGGTGCCCATGCCCAGATAGGCGTATTTGTCGTTCCCTCCGATCTGGATGGCTTTGTCATAGAGGGCCATGGCCTCCTTGTACTTGCCCATCTTCTTGTAGGAGTCCGCCATGCGCACCATGACATGGGTATCGTAGCGGTTGCACTGCAGGTACCGGTCCCAGTACTCCAGGGATTTCTCAGGTTTTTTCATGCCGCGGTAGGCATTGCCCAGGCCACGCAGGGCGAAAACATTGACGGGATCGATATCCAGCACCATGTCGTAGTACTTGACCGCCTTCGGGAAATTCTTCAGCTTGCGGTAGAGATCCCCCAGGCCCACCAGAATGTAGGCATTCTCGGCATTCAGGGCATAGGCTTCCTGAAAGACCTTCTCGGCCTCGTTGTAGCGGCGCTTGCCCATGAGGTAATAGGCGCGCTTGGAGAGTTTGACGACCGATTTATTCAGATCTGGCATAGCGTTAATCCCTTCTATTTATGCTCAGCCCCATTTGCAGCAGGCTTTATTTGTATGGATTTTGTGCCGGCTCTTTGTTGAGATAGCTGATTGACAATCTTCATCCCTCTCCCTGTACCAGTCCCCGCGATTGTCAGAAAACTCCCCATATCCTATCAATATTCGTTCTGTTTGCAAAAATCATCCATTTTCCGGTATCGCGGCCGCGCGGCGGCATGTTTTGAACTTGGCTTGCCGCCGTCTGTCAAAATGCATGATGCTTGCGGTGTCATTCCGCGAAAGGCGCGCCATGAGAGCGTCATTTGTTCGTCACACCAGTCCGGGAAACCCGGCGGCCCGCCTGGCGAGACGCGGCAAGCCACTGTCATTCAAAGTGAAATCCGCATGGCATCGGGGCCTGACGAAAAGGGCCACAATCCTCATTACTGTGGCATATACATTGCAGCCACACAGTATCAGGCAATGCACCCGGAATCCTGTCACCATGTGACAGATCCCCGGGCATGGGACAAGCAACGTCACAGAGGTCCGCGCGGCCAGTGAGTATTTGACGAGGGCGTTATCATGACAATTTTTGATCATTATCAGTCCCGCTTCGATGAAGCCAAGGAGGAAGAGTTCACTATCCAGGAATATCTGGAACTCTGCAAGAACGATCCTTCGGTCTATGCCTCCGCCGCGGAACGCATGCTGATCGCCATCGGCGAACCCGAGCTGGTGGATACCCACAAGGATCCTCAGCTCAGCCGGATCTTCTCCAACAAGGTCATCAAAGTCTATCCCGCCTTCAAGGAATTCTATGGCATGGAGGAGACCATAGAAAAAATCGTCTCATTCTTCCGTCACGCTGCCCAGGGCCTGGAGGAAAAGAAGCAGATTCTCTACCTGCTCGGCCCGGTGGGCGGCGGCAAGTCGTCTCTGGCCGAGAAGCTCAAATCCCTCATGGAGAAATGTCCCATCTACGCCATCAAGGGCTCGCCCATCAATGAGTCCCCCCTGGGCCTGTTCTCTCCCGAGGAAGACGGCGCCATCCTTGAGGAGGATTACAACATACCACGCCGCTATCTCAGCGGCATCATGTCCCCCTGGGCCATCAAGCGCCTGCATGAGTTCAATGGCGATATCAGCAAGTTCAGGGTGGTCAAGCTCCAGCCCTCGGTGCTGAAACAGATCGCCATCGCCAAAACGGAACCCGGTGACGAGAACAACCAGGATATCTCCTCACTGGTCGGGAAAGTGGATATCCGCAAGCTGGAGCAGTTCTCCCAAGACGACACCGACGCCTATTCCTACTCAGGCGGGCTGTGCCTCTCCAACCAGGGCCTGCTCGAATTCGTGGAAATGTTCAAGGCACCCATCAAGGTCCTTCACCCGCTGCTGACGGCGACCCAGGAAGGCAATTACATGGGCACGGAGGGACTCTCCGCCATTCCCTACGACGGCATCATTCTCGCTCACTCCAATGAATCGGAATGGCAGAGCTTCAAGAACAACCGCAACAACGAAGCCTTCCTGGACCGCATCTATATTGTCAAGGTGCCCTACTGCCTGCGCGTCTCCGAGGAAGTGAAGATCTACAAGAAGCTGCTCAAGAACAGCTCTCTCGCCGATGCCCCCTGCGCGCCCGACACCCTGGACATGCTGGCCCAGTTTGCCGTGTTGTCCCGCCTCAAGGAGCCGGAGAACTCCAATATTTATTCCAAGATGCGCATCTACAACGGTGAAAACCTGAAGGATATCGACCCCAAGGCAAAATCCTATCAGGAATACCGGGATTTCGCCGGCGTCGACGAGGGCATGGACGGCCTTTCCACGCGCTTTGCCTTCAAGATTCTCTCCAAGGTGTTCAATTTCGACCATAGCGAGGTGGCCGCCAACCCGGTGCATCTGCTCTATGTCCTGGAACAGCAGATCGAGCAGGAGCAGTTCCCGCCCGAGGTGGAAGAACGCTACCTGTCCTATATCAAGGGCTATCTGGTGCCGCAGTACATCGAGTTCATCGGCAAGGAAATCCAGACGGCCTATCTGGAGTCCTACTCCGAATACGGGCAGAACATCTTCGACCGCTATGTCACCTATGCCGATTACTGGATACAGGACGAGGATTATCACGACATCGACACGGGCGAGAATTTCGACCGCAACGCCCTCAACGAGGAGCTGGAGAAGATCGAAAAACCCGCCGGCATCAGCAATCCCAAGGACTTCCGCAACGAGATCGTCAATTTCGTGCTGCGCGCCCGTGCCAGGAACGACGGCAAGAATCCCGCCTGGACCAGCTACGAGAAGCTCCGCGAGGTCATCGAGAAAAAGATGTTCTCCAGCACCGAAGACCTGCTTCCCGTCATCTCCTTCAACGCCAAGGCCTCCGCCGAGGACCAGAAGAAACACCATGATTTTGTCAAGCGCATGGTCAAGAAGGGCTATACCGAGAAGCAGGTGCAGTTACTCACGGAATGGTATCTGCGTGTCCGCAAATCGACCTGATGTGAGCCCGGCGTGGTCCAGGTAATCGACAGGAGGCTCAACGGCAAGAACAAGAGCGCTGTCAACAGGCAGCGCTTCATCAGGCGTTTCAAAAACCAGATCAGGAAAGCGGTCAGGGAGAGCATAGACGAACGCAGCATCACGGAGATCGACAACGGCGAGCAGATCAACATCCCCGCCCGCGACATCTCCGAGCCCGTTTTCAAGCACGGGAAAGGAGGCCTGCGGGAGTCGGTGCATCCGGGCAACAAGGAATTCGTCGCTGGCGACAAGATCAGGCGTCCGACAGGCGCGGCGGGCAGGGGTGGCAAGGCCAGCAACTCTGGCGAGGGAGAGGACGATTTCGTCTTCACGCTGTCGCGTGAAGAGTTTCTGAATTTCTTCTTCGATGACCTGGCCCTGCCCGACCTGGTCAAGACCCAACTGGCCACCAACGTGGAAACCCGCAAGGTGCGCGCCGGCTATACCCGCGATGGCGTCCCCACCAATATCAACGTCGTGCGCTCCATGAAGAGCGCCCTGGCCAGGCGCATCGCCCTGCGCGGGCCGCACCAGCGGAATCTCAGGGATGTGGAGGAGGCCTTGGAAGACGCGCGCCGCCGCGGCGACCAGGCGCGCATCGCGGAACTGGAGGAGGAGGCCCTCCGCCTGCGAAAGCGCATTGCGGCCATCCCCTTCATTGATACCTTTGATCTGCGCTATAACAACCGCGCCGATATACCCAAGCCCACGGCCCAGGCAGTGATGTTCTGCATCATGGACGTATCGGGCTCCATGGACGAAACACGCAAGGATATCGCCAAGCGCTTCTTTATCCTGCTCTACCTGTTCCTGACGCGGGAGTATGAGCGCATCGACGTGGTCTATATCCGGCACCACACCACGGCCAAGGAAGTGGACGAGGACGAGTTCTTCCACTCCAGGGAGACGGGGGGCACGGTCGTCTCCAGCGCGCTCAGGCTGATGCACGAAATCATCGTGGAGCGCTACCCCACCAATGACTGGAATATCTACGCCGCCCAGGCCTCCGACGGCGACAACTGGGGCGACGACTCTCCTCGTTGCCGCGCCCTGCTCACCGAGAAGATTCTGCCACTGCTGCAATACTTCGCCTACGTGGAAATCATGCCGGATGAACACCAGCGCCTGTGGCATGAATATCAGAAAGTCAGGGAGGCTTTCGCCAACTTCGCCGTCAGGCGTATTGATGGATTGACGGACATTTATCCCGTCTTCAGAAAACTCTTCCAGAAGAAAACGGCATGACGGGAAAACTGCTTTCCGAGTCCTCGGAATGGACCTTTGACCTGATTCTCGACTACAACCGCGAGATCGCGCGCATTGCCGAGAACTTCGGCCTCGATACCTACCCCAACCAGATCGAGATCATCACATCGGAACAGATGATGGATGCCTACTCCTCCATCGGCATGCCCGTAGGCTACCGCCACTGGTCGTTCGGCAAGCATTTTCTGAACGTGGAACAGCGCTACAAGCGGGGACAGATGGGCCTCGCCTATGAAATCGTCATCAACTCCAACCCCTGCATAGCCTATCTCATGGAGGAGAACACCATGATGATGCAGGCGCTGGTGCTGGCCCATGCCGCCTACGGGCACAACTCTTTCTTCAAAAACAACTATCTGTTCCGCGCCTGGACCAGCGCCGACGCCATCATCGACTACATGATCTTCGCCAAGAACTATATCGCGGATTGCGAGCAGCGCCACGGGGAAGAGAACGTGGAACTGTTTCTCGACTCCTGCCACGCCCTGATGAACTATGGTGTCGACCGCTACAAGCGCCCGCCACGCCTGTCCGCAAACGAGGAACGCAACCGGCAGCGGGAGAGGGAGGAATTCCTGCAATCCCAGATCAACCATCTGTGGCGCACTATTCCCACCAGGGAGAAAGACGAACGGGCGAATAAGGAACAGCGCTTTCCCGCAGAGCCCCAGGAAAACATCCTCTATTTCATCGAAAAGAATGCCCCCCTGCTGGAACCCTGGCAGCGCGAGATCGTGCGCATCGTCAGAAAGATCGCCCAGTACTTCTACCCCCAGCGCCAGACCCAGGTCATGAACGAGGGATGGGCCACCTTCTGGCACTATACCATTCTCAACCGGCTCTACGACGAGGGCCTGGTCCATGATGGCTTCATGATCGAGTTCCTGCAGACCCACACCAATGTCATCAGCCAGCCTGGTTTCGACAATCCCCACTATAATGGGATCAACCCCTATTACCTCGGCTATTCCATGATGACGGACATCCGCCGCATCTGCGAGGCGCCCGACGATGAGGACCGCCACTGGTTTCCGGAGATCGCCGGCAGCGACTGGAAGGAAACGCTGAATTTTGCCATGCGCAACTTCAAGGACGAGAGCTTCATCGCCCAGTTTCTCTCACCACGCCTTATCAGGGAAATGAAGCTGTTTGCCGTGGTGGATGACGACAGGAGGCGCAAACTCGAAGTCAGCGCCATTCATGATGAGGGCGGCTACCGCAGGGTGAGAAAGGCCCTGGCCGAGCAGTACAACCTGGGCGGCAACGAACCCGACATCCAGGTCTACAACGTCAACATGCGGGGCGACCGCTCCCTGACCCTCAGGCACCACCAGCACAACCGCCAGCCCCTGCACAAAAACGTCAATGAGATGCTCAAGCACCTGGCGCGCCTGTGGGGCTTCACCGTCAGATTGGAAACCGTGGACAAGGACGGACATGTCCTGAACACTCATGAATGCCAACTGAATTAGGACAAAGAAAAAGGGGGCAGGTCCAGACTTGCCTCCTTTGTTACAGGGAAAATACCGCGTCCTTGTGATGCTGGTAGCAGCGCGGACAGATATGCTTGTCCCGCGAGGTGATGATCCAGCCGTATTCGGTAATGCTCTCCACGTCTCCCTCGATCCAGGCGCCCGCATCCGTGGCGCGGCGCCCCATGGAATCCTCGCGCACCTTTCTGCGGCGGTCCATCCCCTGGACACACTGGGTATTGCAGAGATCACAAAACACGAGCGTCTTGACGGTCATCAGCCCCTATCCCGGCCACACAGCCTTTTCCGATATGACATAGGATATATCGGTTCCAGAGGGATTTTCATGAACGGGAAGAGAGCCTGACAGCCCTGAAACCGCAGGCCAGCCGACCTGCCAGGCATTTTCCTGGAGGCAGGGATCGCGCGGGGGAAGGATGATCCGCGCAGGGACCTCACATATTGATGATGTAGAGCTGGTTCCGGTCGTAACCGCGCTTCTCCAGTTCGCGGTACCACTTCTCGGCCTGTTGCCTGTCGAGGTCGAACTGCCCCCCCAGGTCATAGTTTCTGGCCAGGGTAATCTGCGCGGCCACGCTGCCCTGCTCCGCCGCCTTGGTGTACCAGTGCTCGGCCTCTTCCACGTCCTGGGGCACGCCCAGTCCCAGGAGGTAGAACTTGCCCAATTTGAACTGGGCGATATAGGACCCCTGTTGAGCGGCCTTGCGAAACCAGGATGCGGCCATGGCATAATCCTTGGGCAGGCCGAGCCCTTGCTCATACATGCGCCCGAATACCGACTGGGCCATGCGGCATCCGCCCTTTGCCGATTTCTCCAACCACTCCCCGGCGGCCACCACATTCTGTTCCACGCCCTGGCCGTACAGGCTCATAAGCCCTATATACAGCTGGGCATAGGCATCGCCCTCCTCGGCGAGGGGCAGCAGCGCCTGCCGCGCGGCCTGGTAATCGCCCTTCTCATAGGCGAGTACGCCCGCAAGGTAGTCTGCCTGCGCGGGCATCGCCGTAAATATCAGGAGAAAGCCTAAAACAACTCCATTTCTCAGTTTCGCCATCCCTAACGCTATTCCCTCGTTGTCACTTGTCACTCAAAACCATTGTTCCCCGGGCTGACGCCCGGATTCTTGTTATGGTTATTGTTGTTGTTTGGCGTAGAGTGTACTCCCGCCCTTGCAGTCGCGCAAGAATGAAGTGGCGTCCAGGCATGATTATGAAATAATCATGAATCTTATGACGCCCGTTGTCCTTAACCTTCTGATGGAATACATCTTTTACAGTGAAAGCAATCCCGCGTCCCCACCCACGGCCGCGAGGTTCGTGGTCAGGGTCCGCTCGGTGGCAAAGCGGTAAAGATAATGCGGCCCTCCCGCCTTGGGGCCCGTGCCGGACAGCGCCTCGCCGCCAAAAGGCTGCGCGCCGACCACGGCCCCGATCATGTTGCGATTGACATAGATGTTCCCGACCCGCGCCCGTTCCTGAATGTAGCGGGACTTTTCCTCGATGCGGCTGTGAATGCCCAGGGTCAGCCCATAGCCGGACCCATTGATGGCGGCGATGACCCCGTCGAGGTGGTCTGACGCATAGGTCACCACGTGCAATACCGGGCCGAACACCTCTCCGGCGAGACACTCCAGACTGTCAATCATGAAAGCCCGGGGGGCGAAATAGGCACCCCGGTCCGGCGCCACGGACAGGGGTGTCTCGCCCAGCAGGCGGCCGCTGCGCGCCATGTGCGCCACATGCTTCAGAATCCCCGCCCGCGCCGTTTCGTCGATCAGGGGGCCGATGTCCGTGGACAACAGGGCTGGATCCCCCACTACCAGTTCCTCCATGGCGCCGCGCAGCAGTCCGGTCACGCGGGGCGCGATCTCCTCCTGGAGAAACAGCACTCTCAGGGATGAGCACCGTTGCCCGGCGCTGTTGAAGGCCGATTGCAGCACATCGCTGACCACCTGCTCCGGCAGGGCGCTGCTGTCCACGATCATGGCGTTCAATCCACCCGTCTCGGCAATCAGGGAAGCGATCGGTCCCCGCCGCCGGGCGAGGGCCTGGTTGATGAGGCGCGCCGTGGCGGTGGATCCCGTGAATGCCACCCCGGCGATACGTTCGTCCCGTACCAGCCGCATGCCCACCTCCGCGCCTCCGCCGGGCAGAAAGTGCAACACATCGGGGGGAATCCCGGCCTCGTGGAACAACTTCACCACCCGCGCCGCCACCAGGGGAGTCTGATGGGCCGGTTTGGCGATGACGCTGTTGCCCGCCACCAGGGCGGCCGCCACCTGGCCGGTGAAAATGGCGAGGGGAAAGTTCCACGGACTGATGCAGGCAAACACCCCCCGCCCGGCCCATGACAGGGTATTGCGTTCTCCTGCCGGCCCGCCGAGGCGGCGCGGCCGGGCCATGAGCGCGCTGGCCGCGTGGGCATAGTAGCGGCAATAATCCACTGCCTCGCGCACTTCCGCCAGGGCGTCGGGCACGGTGCGCCCTGCCTCGCGCACGCACAGGGCGAGCAATTCGGCGCGATGGGACTCCAACAGATCGGCGGCCCGTTCCAGGCAGGCGGCGCGCGCCTCCACGCCGCTCATGGACCACGCGGGACAAGACCCCGCCGCGGTTTCGAGTGCCCGCCGTATGGCTTCCTCGCTGCTGCCGATCGCCTCCCCCACCACGCGCTGGCGGTCGGCGGGATCGGTCACCTGCACGCTCTCGCCATCAAAAGCCTCCCCACCGGCCAGGGGACAGGCGCGCCAGGCTTCCTTCATGGCCGCCGCCATCTGTTCCGCCAGCCCCTGCACCGCCAGTGAGTCATGCAGGTTGACGCCGGAGGAATTCCGTCTTTCGTCTCCGAAGAGTCTCTCGGGCAAGGGAATGCGCGGATGGGGCAGGCGGTGGAGACGCTCGACTTCCCGCACCGGATCGGCAATCACGCGCTCGATGGGCGTGGATTCGTCCACGATGCGGTTGACGAAGGACGTATTGGCGCCATTCTCCAGCAGGCGCCGCACCAAATAGGGCAACAGGGCTTCGTGACTCCCCACGGGGGCATAGACGCGGCAGGGAATGCCGGGGGCCTCCTCGGCGAGCGCGGCATAGAGGGCCTCGCCCATGCCATGGAGGCGCTGGAACTCGAAGCGCGACGTCCCGGCCATTTCCATGATACTGGCCACGGTGCGGGCATTGTGGGTGGCAAACTGGGGATAGAACAATTCGCCTGCCTCCAGTATCTCCCTTGCGCAGGCCAGATAAGAAACATCCGTAGCCACCTTGCGCGTGAAAACGGGATAACCTTCCAGGCCGCGTTCCTGGGCACGCTTGATCTCCAGATCCCAGTAGGCGCCCTTGACGAGACGGATGGCGAGGGGCCGCCCGCGTTGGCCCGCCAGCTCCGCCAGCCAGCGGATCACGGACAGGGCGCGCTTCTGATAGGCCTGCACGGCCAGCCCCAGCCCCGCCCAGTCCGCCAGGCCATCATGGCGGCAGAGCTGCTCGAACAGGTCCAGGGTGGGTTCGAGGCGCTCCGCTTCCTCGGCATCGATGGTCAGGCTGATGCCACCGCGTCGCGCCAGCATGGCCAGCTCCGTCAGGCGCGGCAACAACTCCGTCATCACCCGTTCCCGCTGGGCGAATTCGCAGCGGGGATGGAGCGCGGACAGCTTGATGGAGACGCCGTGACGGGCATAGAGATCCGGCTCCGGATCCCGCCGCCGGGAAAGCGTCTCAATGGCATGGGCGTAGGCACTGAAATAGCGTTGGGCGTCGTCACGGGTAAGGGCCGCCTCGCCCAGCATGTCGAAGGAACAGAGGCTGGCGGCGCTGTCTCCCTCCGCCCCACGCGCCAGGGCCTCCTCGATGGTGCGTCCCATGACGAACTGGCGGCCGATGATGCGCATCGCCTGCCTGAGAGCCATGCGGATGGCCGGCTCGCCGCTGCGCGCCACCAGCCGCCCCAGCAGCCCTCCCACATGGTCCCTGTCCTGCTGCTCAAGCCTGACCACGCGCCCCGTCAGCATCAGCCCCCAGGTGGAGGCATTCACGAACAGCGAATGGCTGTGCCCCAGGTGTCGCGCCCAGTCCGCGTCCGCCAGTTTGTCCTGAATCAACTGGTCGGCCGTGGCGCTGTCGGGTATGCGCAACAGGGCCTCCGCCAGGCACATGAGGGCCACCCCCTCCCTGGAACTCAGATCGTATTCATGCATGAAGGCATCGATGCCCCCCTGGGACAGGCGCCGTGCGCGCACCGCCTCCACCAGCCGGCGGGCGCACCGTGTCGCCCGGCGCGCAGCCTCGTCATCCATCTTCGCCAGGGGCAGCAAGGCCCTCACGCAGGCGCTCTCGTCGGCCAGGCAGGCCGCGCTGATGGCACGGCGCGAGGGAGACAGCGGCGGTGGCGGATCCTGAAAAATCATGAAACCGGGTGGAACACGCGCTCAGTCCCGCTGCTTTTCCTTTTCTTCCTCCTCATCGGGTTCCTCGTCAAGCAGCACCGGATCGATGGTGATATCGATATTGTAGTGCTTCTTCAGGAATTTCGTGACGCCATTGATGAGGAAACTGCCGGCGGGCAGCGCCTCATAGGGATTGTCCACCTTGTGCCAGGCCGGGTTGTCCGGCACCTTGGAGGGCATGCCCAGCCGGTCCATGGCCACCGCATACCAGCCATAACGCTCCACCTCGTTGTCGAACCCGCGCTTGCTGACGCCCGATTCGAGAATCATCTCCAGGGCCCGGTCGTGGACTTTCTGCTGTTCGTCCTTATTCAGCTTGCCGTAGGTATATTTGGCGAACACCACATTGGCGGCCGCCCCATACTGCCTCTTGCTTTTGACGAAGGTCCTCATCAACAGCAACAGCACCACGACGACAACCGCGGCCACGATATATCCCACCATGATTTCCCCTCCCCTCAATGAATTTCCTGAATCCGCGGATTCATGACGGATGCAGGCGTTTGCCGAATGCCGATATACGCCGGGATTCGTTTTCCCGGTCTTCCGACATGGGGATATTAACCCGGCGCGGGATGGCGCGCTACAGGGGAATGAGGCGTGGGGCCGCCTTTACCGTGAAACGGTAGCGCAGGATATTACTGCGGTTCCCTTCCCGGTCCCTGGCAAAGAGTTCGAAGCGATGCACCCCGATGGAAGCGGTTTCCGGAACCACGGACTCCCCGGTATAGACGCCGTCGCCCGCCACCCGGTCCGCGCCACGCCCCTCGTCGTTGACATCCAGGCGAATCAGCTCGGCCTGCTCCCGGAGCTGATAGAGCAGCGCGACAATATCACCCGCCCCCTGGGGATCGGAAATCCTCACGGCGATGGTATAGCGTGTGCCCCTTGGTCCGGCGTCGGGCGTGATCCGCAGATCCGAAAGCCGGGGCGAGACGCCATCCCCCACCGCGGAGGAAACGCCCGTTGCCACGCCCGCGACGAGCATGAGAAACACGCCCGAAATCCATTGCCGTGATATCCGCATCATCCTTCTCCTTGCATTAACCCAGTCATTGCAACCATTAGGCGCTGGGATTGTGAAGGGTTCAAGGTACAAGATACAAGGGAAGGAGCCTTTTGTATCTTGTATCTTGCACCTTGAACCTTCCCTGGACAAAACCTGGCGTGACCCCAACACCGGCCTGTCTATTTCAAGGAACCTCTGATCAATTGCTCAGGCGCTTCACGCCCGGGCCTGCCTACCGGCCCGGCAGGTCGCGCGGCATGTGCGGCGGACGCGGACCGGGATGGGGCCGGGCCTGACCGGGTTGCCTGTCCGGCGGCAGCAGCGGCCGGTCGTGATGCGGCCTCCCCGCATGCGGTTCATGGCGCCGCAACCGCCTGTCCAGCAAATGCTGCTGCTCCGCGGGCGTCATTTTCTCCCAGCGCCGGCGTATTTCGCGGCGCCGCTCGGGCGGCAGGTTCTGGAAACGCTGGTAGCGTTCCCGCAACTGCTGGCGCTGCCCGGGCGGCAGGGAGAGAAAACGCAGATAACGCTCGCGAATCCTGGCGCGGCTTTCGGGGCTCAGCTCCATCCAGCGCTTGAAGCGCTTCTTGATGCGCTGACGTTGCCCCGCGTCCATCTCCTGCCAGCGCCGGGCGCCCTTCCGCAGGCGCTGCTGGCGCTGCGGCGTGAAATCGTCCCACTGACCGGCAAAAGGCTTGAGCACCTGCCGTTCCTGCTGGGTGAGCGCCTCCCAGGGAATCCCTTCCGGCTCGCCCGCATGGACGTAAGCCACGGAAAAAAGGGCCAGCAGCAATATGACGATACGGCTATTCATGGCTTTTCACCTTCTCTTTCTCATCCTCCCGCGCCCCGTCTTCCACGCCGGGCACATCTTCCGGGCGCACAAGGTTAAGCGGATCAATCAACTCTCCACCAGGCGTCTCCCAGAACCCCAGGAACTCCAGTAATTCCAGGCTGGGGCTCTCCGCCTGGTCCCGCTCCTCGGGCTGCGCAAGGGCCGTGACCGGCAGCAGGACCATCGCCAGCACCAGGGAAATCTCAGCCGGTCTGCTGCTCATCGTCCAGCCACAGGTAGAAATCGAGATCCTCGATGAACTCCATGTCCTCCGAGGAACTGAGCAATTCCAGATCCTCGAAAATATCGGGCGACCCTGCCGGGCGCTCTCCGCCGCTCCACAGCATGACCACCAACAACAGGCTGGCGGCGGCAGCCGCCAAACCGCCCGCGGCCATCCATGTGCGCCGCCGGGGCGCCAGCTCGCCCAGGGCCCTCCGCCGCGCCGCGCGGAGGCGCGCGGTGGTTTCGCCGTCCAGCGCCTCTAGGCGTTCGTCGAGCAGCGCCCTGGCCCGTACAAGGTGTTCCTTGTCTGCCTCTTTAACGATTTCTTCCTTATTCATAAGATGTCATCTCCCAGAATATCCCGCAGGGCGTGCACGGCCCTGGAGTAGTGGGTCTTGACGCTGCCTTCGGAACAACCCATCGCATGCGCGGTTTCCGCCACGCTCTGCCCTTCCCATGCGCGCAGCAAGAAAGCCTGCTGCTGCCGCAGGGGCAGGCGGTGCAGGGCCCGGTCCAGGCGCAGCGCGGCGCGGGCATGGCCCACGGATTCGTCCACCGCGGGCTGGGCGGCGTCGGCAAAATCCTCCACCCCTTTCTCATCTCCATCCCCATCGAAACCCACGAAACCCAGCAACCGCTTTCTGACCTGCTGGCGCCGGTACCAGTCCCGTATGGTGGTCTGAACGATGCGGTAGAACAGGGGCGCCCACTCTTCCTCGCCACGATCCCCATAGCGCTTCACCAGCTTGATCATCGCCTCCTGGACGATATCCAGCGCCTCGTCCCGGTTTCCGGTGGCCACCACAGCCATTCTGAAGGCGCGCCGTTCCGCTCCGGCAAAAAAGCGATCCAGTTCTTGGCGTGCGTCCAGAGATGTCCTCCCTTACCAAAGTGATGGATAACAAGGCCTTATTCATCGCGTGTCCCAATGGTAACACCAGCGTCATGTGATATAACGCTCTCTGGAGCAAGCCGTTGACAAAAAAGCGGGCGGAGGGTTGACATAGGAAGTATTACGATATATTATTTCTTCATACTACATGAATGCTATCAATATCAGGAATGGAGGATGACGCTATGCACCTCTTCTCGAAATGGACTCGCAAGAGAAAACCCCGCCCGGTCACGGCACCTGTCCCGGAGGAACGCGCCTCCCGCTGCAAACACGACAAGTTCCGCAACAAACCGGGGAGCGGCGCCTATCTGATTTCCTGCGATGGCCGCGTCATACCCTTGAAAAGGGAGCACCTGCCCGCGAGTAAATAACCGGATTGCTTTACGTAAGGCATGGATGAACGATCCCACATGGAAGTGGGCCCCTTGTATCAACCCGGCAACAATGTTAATAAACTGCCCCACTGACAAAAAAGGGCGCTCATGACGAGCGCCCTTTTTCTTAGACCTGAAGCCGTGAGTTCACGACGGATGCAGGTTAGCGTTTCCCGGTCGACGCCTATTGATCCCCGACCACGCTCATGTTGACCGGCTGCGGCAACACCGGCAGGGTCTGCGGCGGAATCTCCCCGGTCAGGGCATTGAGGAAGGCCACGATGTCCTCGACCTCCTTGTTGCTCAGGGTCTTGTTCAACTGGGTCTTCGCCATGACCCGCACGGCCTCGTCCAGAGTCTTGACCGAGCCGTTATGGAAGTAGGGCGCGGTCAGGGCCACGTTGCGCCATGTGGGCACGCGCCACATATGCTTGTCCTCTTCCTTGCCGGTGACTGAGTGGAGCCCCGTATCGCCCATCAGGTCATACTTCTCGACGTATTCGTTATCCACGTTGGCGGGGAACTTCTGGAAGAATCCCTGCCCCGTGGGCAAGGCGGGTCCTGCGAAATTGGGCCCGGTATGGCAGGCCGTGCAGCCCACTTTCTCCACCAGCTTCATGCCGCGTACCGCCTGTTCCGGCATGGCTTTCTTGTCGCCACGCTGATAGCGGTCAAAAGGGCTGTTGGGTGTGATGAGAGTGCGCTCATAGGCAGCGATGGCCTTGGCCAGGTTGTCATAGGTGAGCGCCTTGTCTCCACCAAACACCTCCGAAAACTTGGCGACATAACCGGGGATCTTGTTCAGGCGCTCCAGCACCGCGGCCTCGGAGGGCATGCCCATCTCAATGGGATTGAGGATGGGTCCCTTGGCCTGGTCTTCCAGCGTGGCCGCGCGGCCATCCCAGAACTGGGCGGACAGAAAGGCGGCATTGAAGACCGTTGGCGCGGAACGCCCGCCCTTCTGGCCCTTGACGCCAACGGACACGGGCCGGTTGTCGGTGCCATTGGTCATGACATTGTGACAGGAATTACAAGAAACCGTACCATCGATGGACAGGCGGGGATCGAAGTACAGCATCTTGCCCAGTTCAACCTTGGCGGTGGACATGGGATTGTCGGCCGGCACGGGGGGCTGATCCGGCAAGGCCTCCATCGCCAGCGCCTGACCACCCCAGCCCACGGCGGCAAGCGCCACGGCGCCGATTACCGGAGCGCCGCTCATCCTGGAAAACATCCTTTTCTTTTTCATCGCATACCTCCTATGGTGTCACGAACAGAAGATCACTGATGATAAGCATCTTACGCCTGATTGCGCCATAATCCCAATGGATTCTGTTAATTGAGATGATAGTGAAAGGCTATTGCGTGAGGCGTGATGCTTGCCCAAACTCCCGCCTCCTGCCTCACGTCTCACGTCTCACGTCTCACGCCCAAGAGAGATACAGCGATACCACGCCGATTTCAACCAGGAGGGCGCATAGAAGCGCCTCAACCAGGCCCTGGGGTCCCTGGCCATGCAGACACGCCAGACCAGATAGCGGTATCCCGCGTGTCCGCCTTTCTCGAACAGCCAGCGGTTTACGGCACCGCTGCGGAAAAAGCCTCCCAGCTTTTCCCGCCATAGGCGCTCATAATCCCCCGGCCCGCCCTGCCGCAAGGCCTCGGCGGCAAGACAGCCAGACATCAGGGCATAGCGGATTCCGAAGCCGAACAAGGCGTCCTGGAAGCCGGCGGCTTCTCCCACATGCAACACTCCACCAGGACTGGCGGTGCCCGGCAACGCCGCCGTCCCCACGCCGCCAAAGCGCCGCGCATGTTTCATGCGCAATCCCGCCCGTTCCCGGAAGAAATCCACGCAGCGCGCCAGGCACTCGCGGCCGCGGCCGAATCCGGAAAACAGACAGGCGGCCAAAGTGCCCCGCCCGCCCTGTACCAGCAGATAGGCATAACCATGCGGTGCAAGTTCATTGGAAACGGCGGCGAAAACCCCGTCCGCCATGTCCGTCTCGAAGACATAGCCCAGAGCAATGATATTGCCGCCCCGCGGCCCGGCCGCCATGATATCGCCACGTTCCAGGGCCGTGGTGCTCCTGAAATGGATGCGGACCTGATCCAGGGCCTGGATCTGCTGTTTCAGGCCATGGTCCAGCATCCCCGGCTGGTTGCCCCTGCGCACCAGATAGAACAAAGGACGGCTGGCCCGGCACAGCGCCTCCCTTCCCCGCGGATCGAACAGAACCAGCTCGGAAAACGGCGTGCACTGGAAATTGATCTCCATGCCCATCCCTTCCAGCACCTCAAGCACGTCTTCCCGGGTCGTCCAGTTCTCCAGCCCCTGAAAGTCGCCATGAAAACGCCCGCCGACATCCGCCCGGCGCTCATGGATGGCCACCGATCTCCCCCGCCGGGCGAGCCCCAGCGCGGCGGCCATCCCGGCCGGACCGGCGCCACAAATCTTCACCGGGCGCTTCACCGCGGGAAACCCCGCTGCCTCAGCCCCCAGAAACGGCACGGTCCATGCATTGAGATATTGACAGGCATCCTGTCATTGGAACACATCAGGGGAGACAGCGTCCATGTCCCAACCGGAAATCAAGCAGGACTTCATGTATCAATTGCTGCGGGAAGGCAAGATCGAGGCATTCAATCAAAGCAAGAACGACGGCGAATCCTTCGACCTGAGGGGATGCGACCTGCGCGGCCTGGACCTGCGCGGCCTGGACGCCGACGGTATCGATTTCTCGGGCTGTTATTTCCGCCAGGCCGACCTGCGGGGCATCGACTTTTCCAAGGCCAATCTCGAAGGGGCCAGCATCAATGGCGCCAAGATCTCCGGCTGTTATTTTCCCAAGAACATACCCGCTGATGAACTGGCACTCTCCTTGACCCATGGAACACGAATCAGGGTTTCAGCGCCGCAGGCTGGCCCCTGACGCCCCGAAAACATTTATCCTTGAGACATCTTCATCTTCATTGTCCCGCCTACAGGAATTTCAAAACCATAGTGATCCATAGGCGCATCCCAGGATATCCTGCGTACCCTGATCCGTTCTGGGCTTAGCGTTGGCTAGGAAATTTCCTACTGACTCCTGGCGCGATTCTGACTGAAAACTCCAATGCATTGTGCTACACTCTGAGGCTGATGAAAATGATATAATCTCTGGAATGCAAGACGCACACACGCTCACTCCCGGGAGGATATCATAAATAGAGGGAAGTATTTATGAGTAGAATATCGAATGCCGTCCGCCACCTCACGGTGGGCTCCGCCATCCTGCTTCTGCCGTTCAGTGTCAACGCCGACCTGGGACACGCCGGACCACCCATGGCTTACGGGCAATGGGAGTCCAATCTCGTCAATGGCAAGGCGGTCGTCACCGACAACTCGACCGAGTGCACCTCGCCCGGATGGACCTGCAAAACCATCGCGGAAGACGACGGCTTCCTGTACCAGGAAGTGAGAACGGCCGACGGCGAGATCTACACGCGCCTGATCAACCTGGACCCCGGCTCCGTGGGCACCGCCGCCACGCTCGACTACAGCAACGAGACGTTCACCGCCCGGATGGAAAGAAACAACAATGACGACTGGGTGTTCGCGGATGACCAGACCACCCTGGGCCTGGCCGGCCAGGGCATCGCCTCGCGGCAGATCATCCGCGACGCCGCCAACAACTATGTCAGCACCACGGAAATCCAGAACGGTTTCGGACGCGCGGTCATGGGAACCAACGATGGCTTCACGGGCGACCCGGACGCCATATACCAGTACTGCTCCGAGGTGCCGGCCAACGTTGGCAACCAGGCCGCCATAGACGCATGCGCTCAGAATCTGGCGGAACAGGCCTGGTCGGTCAAGATCACGGAGTCCATTGTCGAGGCAGACCTCGATTCGCAATTCAGCATCGTCATCTACAACGACACCAATAAACAACCCTCCGGCGGACCGACGGGACCGCTGGGCGGTCTGCAATCCAACATCCAGCGCGGCAAGCTCATGGATATTGCGCAAAACGTCCTCGATACCACCAGCGGAAACTCGCAACGCTTCGATCTGCGCCTCAGGGAAGGCCGGTCCGGCTATGACTGGTTCTGCGACGCGGACGGCAGTACGTTCGGGGTTGTCCGTCCCTGCAGCACCTACGATCTGACCAAGGGCGGCAGCTACACGATCAACGGCAACACCATCACCTGGAACGCCTCGGGACGCGTGGAGGCCCTGTGGATCGGCTCCACCATGGGCGCGGGCACGGGTGAAAACTTCGCCTTCACAGCCGTGCAGGGCACCGACCTGGTATGGAGCGGCGATGCCTTCTCTCAGTTCGTCTTCGACTATGTGGACAACGGCACCACCAACGGACAGGTCAAGACCACGGGCACGAGCGTGCTGGTCAATGGCCCACCCACACCCGCTGGAGGCTGGCCAGCAGATCCATTTGCTGATCTCAACTGGCCTCTGGATACGGCAAATGTAGCCGACCCTTTCTCTACCATGCCAAGAACGGCCGCGCCCTCGCTGTAGCCAAGCCACATCCCTGGGAAACGGACTCCGGGCACTGCCGCCATCATAACAGTGCCCGCTATCCCGCATGGACACGGGATCGAACCCACGCCAGCTTGAACACCAAAGCCCCCACGGCACACCAAGCGGGTCAAAGCCCATGCCCCCACATCACATGACAACTCTTTTGTATTCAGCATGTTAGAAAACCCGCCTGCCAGGACCGCCCTGTAGGCCCGCTTTACATTTGAATCCAAAAGCGTTAAGATTCCCACTTATGGAATCAGGAGTAGCGCACAGAGGAGGTGTGAGAAAGCCTTAACGAGCAAACACGCACCACTGGAGTATAGCCATGTACTCACTGAAGCTCACCACCCTGGCACGAGTGGTCAAGCCCAGACCCTCCGCGGCAATGACACTCGCCGCCGCGTTCATCACCCTCCCCATGATTGCCAATGCTGACCCTGGACACACAGGTCCCCCCATGGCCTATGGACAGTGGAACGCCACGCTTGACGCCATTACCGGAAAATCGGTCGTCAACGACACATCCGCCGAATGCGTCGCCACCGGATGGACCTGTAAAACCATCGCCGAGGATGATGGCTTTCTCTATCAGGAAATCAGAACGCCGGATGGTGAAACCTACACGCGCATGATCAACCTGGATCCCGGCTCCGCGGGGGATGCGAGCACCCTGGGATACAGCAGCGAATCCTATACTGCCCGTCAGGAACGGAACAACAACAATGACTGGACATTCGCGGATGACGATTCGCTTGCCCTGGCCGCCCAGGGCCTGGCAGCCAGGCAGATCATCCGCGACGGCGCCATGGAAACGACCGTCGAACTTCAAAACGGATACGCGCGCGGACTCATGGGCACCAATAGCGGGGTCTCGACGCCATCCGACCCCATTGACGCGTACTGCTCAAGTGTTCCCACCAACACCACTCAGGCCCTCATTGACGCCTGTGCGAAGGATCTCGCTGAAAAGGGCTGGAATGTCAAAATCATGCAAGCCATCCATGACGCGGAGATCGATGCCGATTTCAGCACGATTTTGTACTATGACACGCCATCGTCCTTTGGAGTCAGCTCCGTACAAACCACGGATCTGCGTGGAAAAATCATGGACATAGCCCAGTCTGTAACGGATACGTTATCGGGAGGCCAGGAAAAATTCGATATCAGAAAGCGGCAAGGCCGCTCTGGATATGAATGGTGGTGCCCCTGGGTGTGGCCCTCCGGATTCACATGCAATCCCCAGTATGACCTGACCGCGGGCGGCAGCATTACCCTGGACGGGACGACCAAAACATGGAATGCACAGGATTTTGTACGGGCCGCCTGGATAGGGTCCACCATGGGCAGCGACGCCGGTTTCATGCTGACAACGGCCAACACCATTGACAGCAACGGAGCGGGATCAGGCGAGGCCAGAGAAGTGCTGATCAACACCACGCCCACTTCTCCGGATGCAAGCTGGCTGGCGGGAGATCCGTTTTATGACCTGAACTGGCCCGTCAAGGTCACCAATATACCTGACCCGTTCGCGGGACACGGCACATCGGCCAGAACCGCGCCACCCGCATTCTAAGGAAGCTCTGATTCATTCATGAACTGACTGAATGAGCCGGAATCCGCCGCGCATCGGCGCGGCGCGCGGTTCCCGGAGAAAAAAGACATCCTCCTCATTCCAGGCCGCTGAAATCCATATCCTCTTCCTCATGGGCGTGGCCGTCACCGGCATGATCATCCACGCTGTCCCCATGATTCCCTTCCAAGCCACCCGGCCGTAGGTCCTCAACCCCATGCCCGTGATCATGCCCCGCCCCATGATTTTCGACCTTGGGCAATGACATGACCCCCAGGCCATAGCGGTAGACCAGTTCGGCGCCGTGCCAGGCGGTGGCCGTCACCAGCACCCATGCCAGCACCATGCAGCCCACGAAGAGGGGATTCTGGGGGCGGCTCCTGGCATAGCGCCGGATGGACCAGGCCGCAACCAGGAGGATGACCACCACCGTCACCAGGGCCCAGTTGCGGTGTTCCAGCATGGCTTCGTGGGAAGGAGTATCGTGATCCACCGTATTGAAGGCGTACCATCCCGCGGCCAGGGTGAGGAGCGTAATCCCGGCGCCCAGCCACAGGTTCCAATAGGCGGTAGTCAACCACTGTTGGCGCCATTTGTGGCGGCGGAACAAGTAAGCCAGGACGAAAAAACCGGTGGACACGGACAACAGCGCCACCGTGAAATGAACGAAAATGGGATGGTAATTGGGTATGATCTCGATCATGTGTTGAGTCCTTTCCTGTCGGTTTCTTCTTGTCAGAAACGCTGCAAGCCCTCCTGCCCAATCCACCGCGCCCGGGCCTCACGCGCTCTCCATCTTGGACCATCCACCACCGGCAGGGGCGCCATGGGCGCTATCCGCTGGCGCTGTCGTCACATTTGGTGCGTATGCGCAACAACTTCTCCACCGGCAGGATGGCCACGATGCCATCACCCGAGACCCCCGTATGCGCTGTTTCCATAATGGCCTCGGCAATGGCATCCGCCTGCACCTCATCCGTGAAAATCTCGATGCGGGCATGGGTCACCAGCCAGTCCTTGGTATAGGTATTGGCGTATTCACCAAATCCCTTCACCTGGGAGACGGTAACTCCTTGCACGCCCATGTCCTGGAGCTTTCTCTCCACCTGCTCCAGCACTTCGCAGCGGATGATTGCATTGATTTTTTTAAGCTTCATGATAGCCTCCCGCGTGGCTCAATAGAAGACGCCTCCCCTGTGCATATTGCCATCCGGCGTCTTGAACAGCACCATCACCTGGTGTTCGCCCTCATGGCCCAGATCATAGCCGGCCATGTACCAGTCCCCCATCCTGCTGAGCTTACGCATCTGCGAGGAACCATCCGGATGAATCACCTTGGAATTGACCACAATATCGTTCAGGGCGCGGCCGTCTTTTTCCACCTTGAGCATGAAATTGTGCGATCCGCCATGCTCCATGCCCTTCTTGGCTTCCATGATATGAAAGCTTACCGTATAGCCGTCGATCTCCTTCTTCTTCAGGAACATGGCTTCCTTGCCATGGTGATCGCCGCCTTCCATGCCTTGATGCCGGCCGCCGCCCTTCTCTTCATGCCCGTGCCCGGGGGACGCCAGGGCGCCCGCCGAAAAGATCAGCATGACAACGGTAATCAGGGAGCAAGGCCAGTTTGTGATACGTTTCATTTTCATCTCCATTTGTCGTGGGTTACTATTTTCTGTGCTTTTCCTGCCATTGCAGGACCATGTTGTAGATCACCGGCAACACCAGCAATGACAGCAGGGTGGTCGTCAGCATTCCCCCCACCATGGGGGCTGCGATGCGCTGCATGACCTCCGAGCCCGTTCCGGTGCCGATCATGATGGGGATCAGACCGGCAATCACCGCTGTCGCCGTCATGGTAATGGGGCGCACACGTTCTGAGGTGCCCTCGAATACTGCCTTCTGGATATCCTCGCTGGTCAGGCGCACGGCATGCGTCCCCACACCCTCCTCGCGGGCCTTGCGGAAGCGCAGGGCCTGAATCGCCTCATTGATGAAGGTCAGCACCAGCACGCCAATCTCCGCCGCCACCCCGGCCAGTGCAATGAAGCCCACCGCCACGGCCACAGAAAGATTGAATCCATAAAAGTAGACCAGCCAGATTCCGCCCACCAGGGCGAAGGGTATGGACAGCATGACGACCAGGGGCGCGGTGATGTTGCCGAAATTGAAATAGAGCAGCAGAAAAATCACCAGCAGGACCGAGGGAATCACGATGCGCAGGCGCTTGGCGGCCCGCTCCATGAACTCGAACTGGCCCGACCAGGCCACGGTATACCCGGGCGGGATATCCACCTGCTCGGCCAGCACCCGCTTGGCCTCGGCCACAAACCCGCCGATGTCCGATGTCTTGATGTCCACATAGATCCAGGCGTTGGGTCTCGCGTCCTCACTCTTGATCACGGGCGCCCCGCGCACCAGCCGGATGTCAGCCACCTGGGAAATCGGAATCTGCGCGCCCGTGGGTGTCGGGATCAGGACGCGGCGCAGCGCCTCGGGGCTGTCGCGCAGCTCGCGGGGATAACGGAGATTGACGGGATAGCGCTCCAGCCCTTCCACCGTATAGGTGACATTCACTCCGCCAATGGCGGTCATGATGACATCCTGCACGTCACCCACCGTCAGGCCATAGCGCGCCGCCTCCTCCCGGTCGATATCGAAATCCAGATAATATCCGCCTACTGCCCGGTCACCAAAGGCAGACAGCGTATCGGGAATAGTCTTCATGGCCATCTCGATATCGGTGGAGATTTTCTGCAGCACATTGAGGTCCGGCCCGCTCACCTTGATGCCAATGGGGGTCTTGATACCGGTTGACAACATATCAATCCGGTTCTTGATGGGCATGGTCCAGGAATTTGCAAGCCCCGGGAAGCGGATCGCCTTGTCCATCTCGGCCATCAGTTCCTGGGTCGTCTTTTCAGGGTCAGGCCATTCACTCCTGGGTCTGAGCTTGATAGTAGTTTCTATCATGGCCAGCGGCGCCGTATCCGTAGCAGTCTCTGCTCTTCCGACCTTGCCGAACACATGATGCACTTCAGGAAACGTGCTGAGGATTTTGTCCGTCTGTTGCAGCATTTCCTTGGCCTTGGTGATGGAAAGCCCGGGAAAGCTGGTGGGCATGTAGAGAATGTCCCCCTCGTCCAGGGGCGGCATGAACTCGCTCCCCAGGCGGGTGGTGGGATAGACGGTCACCGCCAGCAGCGCCAGGGCCACCAGCAGCGTGATTTTGCGCCAGCGCAGAGTCAGCAGCAGGACGGGTGCGTGAATGAAATGCAGGAAACGGTTCACGGGATTCTTCGCCTCGGGCATGATCTTGCCTCGAATAAACCACCCCATGAGCACCGGCACCAGCGTCACGGCCAGCAGGGCCGCCGCCGCCATGGAGAAAGTGCTGGTAAAGGCCAATGGAC
>WGFB01000074.1 GCA_015492435.1 Gammaproteobacteria bacterium
CTCGACGACCACCAGATAGTCGAAGCGGCTGCGGCAGACCTCGCCCCCGTCGAGCCCCAGGGCGGCCAGCAGTCCCGGCGGCGCCGGGGCCGGCTCCGCCGGCGCGGCCGGAAAGTCCAGCTCGATCACCGCACCGCTGCGCGTGGCCCGCAGGAGTCCGCTGCGGGTGTGAAAGCGGGCCGCAGCTCCGGGGGCCAGCAGGCCCTGTTCCCACAGCACGTGGGCCGCCGCCAGCGTGGCGTGGCCGCACAGGTCCACCTCGGTGGCCGGGGTGAACCAGCGCAGGCCGAACCCGTCCTCTCGTTGGAGGAGAAAGGCGGTCTCGCTGAGATTCATCTCCGCCGCCACGGCCTGCATCCAGGCGGCATCCCGTTCGCGGTCCAACAGGCAGACGGCGGCGGGATTGCCGGAGAAGGGACGGTCGGTGAAGGCATCGACCTGAAAGAGGGGGAGGGGGCAGTTCATGTCCGTATTCGCCGTTTTTTGTGTTGATTCTGATACCTGTGCAGATTAAAACTCACCGTGCAATAAGTACAGATTCAGATAAAATAAAACAGAAGCGATACAGATCGGAAATATATGAAACTGTATCGGTATTTTGCGCGACCAACTGTACTCATCGAAAGGGGATTTCCTGGCCATGACGGCGGACAAACTGTATGAGCGCGTGGCAAGGCAGCTTGCCGGGCAGATGGACCAGGGGCTCTACCGGCCGGGTGACCGCCTGCCGGGGGTGCGGCGGCTTGCCCACCAGTTCGGGGTGAGTATCTCCACCATCGTCCAGGCGCAACGCCTGCTGGAGGACGACGGACGCATCGAGGCGCGTCCCCGCTCCGGCTGGTACGTGCGCGCCCAGGCCTGGCCCCGACCGGAGCCGCCTGCCATCTCCCGTCCCACGGTCAAGCCGGTGCCGGTCACGGGTCAGGAGCTGGTGCTGCGCCTGGTCCAGGCCGCCAATGAGCCGGACTTCGTACAACTGGGTGCGGCGGTGCCGGCCCCAGACTTTCTGCCCACCCGCGCTATCCAACGCGCCCTCGCTGCTGCAGCCCGCGCCGGTGGGGCGAATCTGGCCACCTACCAGTTCCCGCCGGGCAGCCCCGAGCTGCGCCGCCAGATCGCCCGCCGCATGGCGGATGCCGGGTGCCAGGTGGCCCCCGATGAGATCGTCATCACCAGCGGCTGCCAGGAGGCACTGATCCTGTCCCTGCGGGCGGTGGCCGGTCCCGGCGACGTGGTCGCCATCGAGTCGCCCAGCTTCTACGGCCTGCTGCAGGCCATCGACTCCCTGGGGCTGAAGGCCCTGGAGATCCCCACCGATCCGGCCACCGGCATCAGCCTGGAGGCCCTGGAACTGGCACTGGAAAAATGGCCGGTCAGGGCCTGCGCGCTGACCGCCAATTTCAGCAATCCCCTGGGCGGTATCATGCCGGTCGAGAAGAAACAGGCCCTGGTGGCTCTCTTGGCCCGCCACGAGATCCCCCTCATCGAGGACGACATCTACGGCGATCTGGGCTTCGAGGGCGAGCGCCCCCAGGCCCTGCGCGCCTTCGATGAGACGGGCGGGGTGATCTACTGTGCTTCCTTCTCCAAGACCCTCTCCCCCGGCCTGCGGGTGGGCTGGATGGTGCCCGGCCGCTGGCGGGAGCAGGTGGAGTACCTGAAATACGTCACCAGCCTGGCGGCGCCCACCCTGTCGCAACGGGCCGTGGCCGATTTTCTGCACCACGGTGGCTACGATCGCCACCTGCGGCAGGTGCGGGGTGCCTACGCCCGTCAGGTGGCCCTCATGACCCGCGCCGTGGGCAAGTACTTCCCGGCGGGCACGCGCGTTACCCAGCCCCGCGGCGGGTTCGTGATCTGGGTGGAGCTGCCGGGGCAGGTCGATGCCCTGAGCCTGTGTCAACGGGCGCTGGAACAACGCATCAGCATCGCGCCGGGACCGGTCTTCTCCGCCTCGGGGAAGTACCGGAACTGCATCCGCCTCAACTGCGCCCAGCCGTGGAACGATACCCTCGACCAGGCAGTGATGACTCTGGGGCGCATGGCCGAGGCGAGTTTAGTGTTGTAACCCGGAATCCGCACACCATTCGATGCGACCTTGCTTGATCCAAAAGTGAGCATAAGAGCCATCAAGCTGGCGCACTGATGGATAAATCGTTGGTCTTTCTAGGATATCTATAGCTATTTTCCATCTAGGCCGGTGGTTTGGCATGAGGCATAATTGAATGATTTCATTCTTGTCAGCTGGGCAGCGAAAGTAAGCCCATTTCTGATATCCAGGCCCGCCAACCACATAGATCCAGCCTGCTTCGAGTGTCTCAGGGGACGGGTGATCGGATACGATTCGGACAAGAAATTCTGGTTTTGGAATGACCCGGAGCCATATCAACACCGCTCGGCAAAAGGCCTTGATACCCTCCATGCTCAATCAATCCTCCCAAGAAATGGTTCTGTATCTCCTTTGCCCCAGTTCCTTTCATCGCCGCATATGGGGCACGCGGGATGGGGTTTATGGCCAGGGCGGCGATCCTCGTTGAGATGAAACTTGCGGACGCGA
>WGFB01000075.1 GCA_015492435.1 Gammaproteobacteria bacterium
CCCCACCTGCCCGAGGGGGTGATCGCCGCCATGCCCCTCATGGAAGACTGGGGCATTGCCAGCCGCCTGGCCAGCCTGCAGGACTTCGCCGGCTGCTATCACGGCTATGTCACGGATCTCGCCCGCCATTGGCTGAACTCGCTGACGCCCGGACAACTGGAACAGGTGGAGATTTTCGCCTGCGGCCCCCATCCCATGCTGGAGGCCGCCGCCGCCGTGGCGCGCGACTTCTCCCTCCCTTGCCAGGTGTCCCTGGAGGAGTTCATGGCCTGCGCCGTGGGCGGCTGCGCCGGCTGCACCGTGCCCGTGCAGACACCCGGGGGACCGGCCATGAAGCGGGTATGCGTGGACGGCCCGGTGTTCGATGCCGCGGCGGTATTTCCGGCCGCGCCGTAAGCTTCGGCCACGCCGGGCGACTTCAATATATTAAACCAGCATCAGAGACAACGCCCCCTCTCCCCTCCGGGGAGAGGCCTGGGGTGAGGGGAAACAAAACCACACATGAGCAAACCCGAATACGACATCTGCGTCATCGGCGGCGGCGCCGGCGGCCTGGTGGTGGCCGCGGGGGGCGCCACGCTGGGCGCGCGGGTCATATTGATCGAGAAAAACCGCCTGGGCGGCGACTGCCTGCACTATGGTTGTGTGCCCAGCAAGACCCTGCTGCACAGCGCCCGCGTGGCCCAGACCCTGCGCGATGCGGACCGCCACGGCATACCCGCCGCGCAACCCGAGGTGCGCATCGACCGGGTCATGTCGCGGGTGCGGGCGGTCATCGGCGCCATCGAGGTCCACGACAGCCCGGAGCGCTTTCGCGGCCTGGGCGTGGAAGTGGTCTTCGGCGCGGGCCGCTTCGTCTCGCCCACCCGCTTCGAGGTGGAAGGACGCACCATCACCGCCAGGGCCTTCGTCATCGCCACCGGCTCTCGCCCTGCCATTCCCACCGTCCCCGGCCTCGATGCCACGCCCCATCTCACCAACGAAAACCTGTTCTCGCTGTCGGAGCAGGTGGACCATCTGCTGGTCATGGGCGGCGGGCCCATCGGCCTGGAAATGGCCCAGGCCTTCCGGCGCCTGGGCAGCCAGGTCTCCCTGCTGGAGCGGAGTCCCCAGGTCCTGCCCCGCGAGGACGCGGACCTGGCCGCCGTGGTGGCGGAACGCCTGTCCCGGGAAGGCGTACGATTGCTCTGCAACAGCACGGCCGCCCGTGTCGAGGGCCAGGCGGGTGACATCCGCTTAGGCTACGAAGACGGTGAAGGCCAGGCGCACACGCTGCATGGCTCCCACCTGCTCGTCGCCGCCGGCAGAAAGGCCAACGTGGAGGGGCTGGGCCTGGATCAGGCCGGTGTGGAACTGGAACAGGGACGCATCAAGACTGACCGGCGCTTGCGCAGCAGCAACCGCGCCATCTATGCCTGCGGCGATGTCACCGGCCCCTATCAATTCACCCACATGGCCGAGCACCAGGCCGGCGTCATTCTGCGCAATGTCATTTTCCGCCTGCCCGCGCGGGTGGAGCAAAGGGCCGTTCCCTGGTGCACCTTTACCGATCCCGAACTGGCGCGCGTCGGCCTTTCCGGGCAGGAGGCACGGCAGCGCGACATTCCTCACCGCGTCTATACCTTCCCCTTCGAGGACATCGACCGCGCCCAGGCCGAAGGCGAGACGGCGGGCATGGCGAAAATCGTCACCGATCCCAAGGGCCGCCTGCTGGGCGCCGCCCTCGCGGGGCCTCATGCCGGAGAACTGATCCATGAATACACCCTGGCCATCGCCAGGGGCATGAAGGCCGCCGACCTCTCCAGCGTGATCCACATCTACCCCACCCTGGCCCAGATCAACCGCCGCGTGGCCGACCAGCGCCTCAAGGAACGCCTGACGCCGGCGCGGAAAAAATGGATCCAGCGCCTCTTCCGCCTGCGCGGAAGCTGATACAATAACTTCCAGGCCACCAGGACAGGAACCCAGTGCGACATTGAACAGTTCAACCGATCCCGCCACCTGGGTCACCCGGCATGGCGACGCCTTGTACCGATATGCCCTCATGCGCCTGAAAAATCCGTCCCTGGCCGAAGACCTGGTACAGGAAACTTTTCTCGCCGCCTTGAGGGCCCGCGACAGTTTCGCGGGAAAATCTAAGGAAAGAACCTGGCTGATCGGCATACTGAAACACAAGATCATCGATCATTTCCGCAAAAGCGGGCGGCTGTTGCAGGTAGATAACATTGAGGAAGAGGCTGACCGCCAGGACGCCAGTTTCGATGAGCGGGGACACTGGAACACGGGGATTTCCAACTGGCGCCGTCCGGGAGAGGCGCTGGAGCACGCGGAATTCTGGGCGGTATTCGCGGACTGCATTTCCACCCTGCCACCCCACCTTGCCGATCTCTATATCCTGCGCGAGGTCAATGGCATGGAAAGCGCCGAGCTTTGTAAGGTGCTGAACATTTCCACCACCAACAATTTGTGGGTGATGCTGTCACGCGCCCGCATGAAAATCCGCCACTGCCTGGAAGCGCGCTGGTTCAACTCAACATAGCTGCCCCATACATTCATGTTATCTTGCAAGGAAGTCAGCAAACTGATCTCACTGTCTCAGGACCGACCCCTGTCCCCTTGGGAGCGTGTCTCCGTCAGGCTGCATCTCTTCGTGTGCAAGCTGTGCAGGCGCTATCGGAACCAACTGATCTTCCTCACCAGGGCGGTGCGGCATCTTCGCAACCCTCCGCACGGACTGGCATATAAGTTGCCAGATACGGCAAGGACGCGCATGGAACGGGCGCTGGCCGAGGCGGCAAGCCGGCGGTCGACGGAAAACCTGAACGGCTGAGGCCGCCCCACTGCGATATCATGCATAACCTGGACACCATCAACCACCTGTTCGAGAAGGGCGAAACGGCGCGAGCCGAAAGACTCTGCCGGCAATATTGCAAGAAACACCCCGGCGACACAGAGGCCTGGTCCCTCCTTGGCATGATCCTTGGCCAGACGGGCGAGATGGAAGGGGCAAGGCAATGCTTCCGCAGGGTGGTGGATATTTCCCCAGACAATGGGCGGGCCCACTACAACTACGCCAATGCCTGCAAACAGACAGGCGATCTTCAACAAGCGCTGAAACATTACCGCCTGGCCCTTCAACTTGGCCCCGGTTTCGCCCAAGCCCATTTCAACCTGGGGAATATCCTCTTCCAGACAAACGAACTCGATCAAGCCATCGATCATTACCGGCATGCGATCCGCCTTGAACCCGGCTATGTGCGCGCCTATAACAATCTGGGCCAGGCATTACAACGACAGGCCTGCCTCAAGGAAGCCATCGGTTGCTACCACCGGGCCATTGATCTTGCGCCCTCTATGGCGGAAGCTCATCATAACCTGGGCACAGCCCTGATGGACATCGGGGAGTTTGACATGGCCATTGACCGCTTCCGCCGGGCCCTGGCCCTGAACCCTTCTCTCGAAGGCGCGCGCAGCGATCTGCTCTATCTGTTGAGCTACAATGTCATGTGCGGGCCCGCGCAAATGCTCCGTGAACACCAGGAATGGGACCGCATCCATGGTGGCGAAGCCAAGGCACGGGCGTTTCAGCCCTTCCGCAATGCCTTTTCCAATATTCGCACCCGTATCGGCTACGTATCAGCGGATTTCCGGCAGCATGTGGTCAGCCGCTTTTTCGAACCTCTGCTACGCCATCATGATCGCTCACAGGTGGAGGTCTTCTGCTATGCCGAGGTCAACAAACCGGACGATGTCACACGGCGCCTGCAGGATGCGGCCGAGCATTGGCGCTTCATTTCGGGGCTTGACGACCGAACGGTGGCTCAGATGATCCACGACGACGGCATTGACATTCTCATTGACCTCGGTGGCCATACGGTCAACAACCGGCTCAAGGTCTTCACCCACAAACCGGCGCCCGTACAGGCCACCTATCTGGGTTACTTTACGACCACCGGACTGTCCGCCATGGACTACTGGATCACGGATACGCGTCTCCACCCCGGCAATACCGTGGAACTGGCCTCGGAACGGCTCTATCGGCTCTCCCGTTGCTTTCTCTGTTTCCAGCCGCCCAATGAGGCGCCGGAAGTCGCGCCGGCACCCTGCCAGGGAGATGCCGTCACCTTTGGCAGCTTCAACAATCTGGTTAAAGTCTCAGCACAAGCTATCTCCCTGTGGAGCCGGGTGCTGCATGCCGTGCCCGGTTCGCGACTGTTGCTCAAGAGCAGGCAATTGGCCGACGAGGATCTCCGGAAATCGCTTTTGGAAAAACTCACCCGGCATGGCGTTTCCCCCGAGCGCATTGAGATGATGCCCCATACCCGGACGTTTTACGAGCATCTGGATGCCTACCGAAAAGTAGATATTGCTCTTGATACCATACCCAGAACAGGCTGCACCATCACGGCCGAGGCCCTGTGGATGGGAGTTCCTGTCGTCACCCTTGCGGGTGAGCGCTTCATCGAACGCATCAGCATGGACATGCTGTACAGCATCGGCCTCCAAGAACTGGTTGCCCATACAGAAGAAGAATATGTGGACATCGCCGCCGGCCTGGCCGGAGATCTGGAACAGCGCA
>WGFB01000076.1 GCA_015492435.1 Gammaproteobacteria bacterium
GGTCTACAGGCAATTGTTCGATCATGATCCCGTCATGATTGCCGTGGACAGGCATCCCGGCTATGCCTCGGCCCGCGCGGGCCGAGGCATAGCCGGGATGCCTGTCCACGGCAATCATGACGGGATCATGATCGAACAATTGCCTGTAGACCGCCAGATTGTAGAGGTAGTCGCGCCGGGCGCGGGGATTTTCCAGATCACCCATGTGCTGGGAAAGCACGGCATGCCCGCCGCGCAGCAGGCAGAAAGCGCTTTTCAGGTCACCGCCCATGGCGAGGATCTCCCCGGCATCGGCAAACCCCGGCGGCAGGGCAATGGATCGCGGCGCGTAGCCGCGGGCGCGGCGCAGGATCCGCGCCTTACCCGCCGCGACGCGCACCACCGAATCATCCAGGCGGTTGACGATGTCCCGATCATGCAGCAGGAAGAAATCGGCGACGGCGTGGAGGCGGCAGCGGGCCTCTGCGTTGTCCTTGGCCTGGGGCTCGCCGCCGCGATTGCCGGACGTCATCACCACCGGCCGCTCCATGCCGGCCATGAGCAGATGATGCAGAGGCGTATAGGGCAGCATGAATCCCAGGGTATGCTGCCCAGGCGCGATGCCTGGCGCCAGGGATGCCCCGGTGGCTTCCAGCACCACGATGGGGGCCGCCGCATCCCGCAGCAGGGCGGCTTCCTGGCCGCTCAGCCGGGCAAAGCGCCGCACCATCGCCACGTCGCGCGCCATCAGGGCCAGGGGCTTGTGATCGCGCCCCTTGCGCAGGCGCAGGCGCGCCACGGCCCCCGCGTCACCGGCGTCACAGGCCAGATGGAATCCACCCACGCCCTTGATAGCCAGAATGTACCCCCGGCGGATAAGCCGCGCGGCCGTTTCAACCACATCGCAACCGGCCAGCGGGCCGGCACGCTCACCCTTGCCGTCCTCCAGCCACACTTGCGGTCCGCATGCGCCACAGGCGTTGGGTTGGGCGTGAAAACGGCGGTCCGCCGGGCTGGCGTATTCGGCCTGGCAGCGGGAGCACATGGCAAACGCCGCCATGCTGGTATGGGCGCGGTCATAGGGGATGGCGCGCACGATGGACAGGCGCGGGCCGCAATGGGTGCAATTGGTGAAGGGATAACGGTAACGGCGGTTGCCGGGGTCCATTACCTCGGCCAGGCATGCCGCGCAGACTGCCGCATCGGCCGCCACGTCCGTGCGCGCGTCACCCCGGCGGCTGGGCTCGATCCTGAATTCATTGCCGTTGGGACAGGGCGCCGGCAATGGCATCCGCTCGATGCGCTCGATATGCGCCAGCGGCGGCTGTTCGGCCCGCAGGCGGCGGATCATGTGCTCAAGGGCGCCGGACTCTCCCCAGGCCTCGATGATCACGCCCCCCGCATCATTCCACACCCGCCCGGCAACGCCGCATTCCCGGGCCAGGCGCCACACGAAGGGGCGGAATCCGACCCCCTGCACGGCGCCGGTGATACACACGCGCTCACCCGGCATTGAAACGCCTCTTCAACAGATCCGGGGCAGGGGTTCGCCCGCCGGCCAGTCCACGACGCGGCTGCCGCCGAACGCCGTGCGCATCTCCACAAAGCCGGCGGCATCCTTCACCACTTCCCCGATGATGGCTGCGTCGCGCCCCAGGGGATGGGCCTTCATCACTTCCAGCAGGCAGCCGGCGCTCTGTGGGCCGCAGATGCAGACCAGCTTGCCCTCGTTGGCGACGTTGAGCACGTCCACTCCCAGCAGTTCGCACGCCGCGGCGACCTGGGGCCTGACGGGGATGGCGTCCTCACGCAGGATCATGCCCGTGCGGGACTGGCGGGCCAGCTCGTTGAGGGTGGAAGCGAGCCCGCCCCGGGTGGGATCGCGCAGACAGCGTATGCCAGGCGCCGCGGCCACCATGTCCGCCACCAGGCCATGAAGGGCGGCGCTGTCGGACTCGATCGTGGTCTCAAAGCTCAGGTTCTCGCGGCAGGACATGACGGCCACGCCATGATCCCCCAGGGTGCCGTTGACGAGTATGACATCGCCCGGCCGGGCACGGCCGCCGCCGATGTCAACGCCCTCCGGCACCATGCCCACTCCCGTGGTGATGATGAACACCCCGTCGCCCTTGCCCTTCTCCACTACCTTGGTATCGCCGGTCACCACCGGCACGCCCGCGCTGGCGGCGGCGCGGGCCATGCTGATCACGATGCGCTCCAGGCCGGCAAGAGGGAATCCTTCCTCCAGGATGAAGGCGGCGGAGAGATAGAGAGGGCGCGCGCCACTCATGGCCACGTCATTGATGGTGCCATGCACCGCCAGCGAGCCGATGTCGCCGCCCGGGAAGAACAAGGGGGTAACGACGTGGGCGTCGGTACTCATCACCATGCGCCCCCTCTCCACCTCGAAAGCGGCCTGATCATTGGCCTGGCGCAGCAGATCGTTGTCGAAGTGCTTCATGAACAATTCCTCGATCAACTGTGTCATGGCCCGCGCTCCGCTGCCGTGGGTCATGTCGACGCAGCCGCGGCGGATATCCAGGTGCGGGGAAAAGCCTTTGCCGGCAGCGCTCATAAAACCGCCGGGGATTCCGCCACGACAGACGGCCGACGGAAGCGGCGGTAACGCCAGTAGGCCGCGCAGGCGCCTTCCGACGATACCATGCAGGCCCCGATGGGATGATCGGGAGAGCACCCCCTGCCGAACAGCTTGCAGTCCGTGGGTTTCTTGACCCCACGCAGGATGGACGGGCACTCGCATCCCCTGGCATCCGGGGGATTGCCGCGGGAGAAGACGGTAAAACGCCTTTCCGCATCATGAGCCCCGTAACCTTCTTTGATCCGCAGTGCGCTGCGCGGCACCTGCCCCAGGCCCCGCCATTCAAAGGCATGCCGCACGCCGAACACCTCGGAAACCAGGGCCTGGGCCTTGGCATTGCCTTCGCGGGTGACCACCCGGGTATATTCGTTCTCCACCTCATGGCGCCCCGCGTTGAGCTGGCGCACAAGCATGAAAACCGACTGCATGATATCCAGGGGCTCGAAACCGGCGATCACCACCGGGCGCCGGAACTCCCGCGCAACGAATTCGTAGGGACGGCTCCCGATGATGGCGCTCACATGAGCGGGGCCGAGAAAGCCATCGATGGAGACCGGGCCTGAAGAGGACGCCAGCAGGCCGCGCATGGCTGCCGGTGTCAGCACGTGATTGCAGAAAACGGAGAAATTCTCCAGGCCCTCTGCCCGCGCCTGACTGAGGGCCACCGCCGTGGCGGGAGCCGTGGTCTCGAAGCCGATGGCAAAGAACACCACTTCCCGGCGGGGATTGTCACGGGCAATGCGCAGGGCATCCAGGGTGGAATACACCATGCGCACGTCTCCCCCCTCCGCCTTGATCTTGAGCAGTGTTCCGCGCCCCCTGCCCGGAACGCGCAGCATATCTCCATAGGTGCACAAAATCACATCGTGCCGCTCCACCAGCTGGATGGCGTGATCGACGCGGCCCATGGGCAGAACGCAGACGGGACAGCCGGGGCCGTGTAAGAAATGGACATTTTCCGGCATCAGGTCCTGAATGCCGTGACGGAAGATGGCGTGGGTATGCCCCCCGCAGAACTCCATGAGCCGGTATTGCCGCTCCGGATCCGCTTCCCTTGCGATGGCGCCGGCCAGCCCCCGGGCCAGGTGCGCCTGGCGGAACTCGTCCACGTATCTCATAACGCCCCGCTCTCCGACAGGCCGGCTTCGGCCATCAGCGACAGAGTGCGCCGCGCCTCTTCCTGGCTGATCCTGGCCAGGGCATAGCCGGCATGCACGAGCACAAAGTCTCCGGCCTCGACGTTCTCCACCAGGATCATGGAAATCTCCTTTGTGATCCCCCCCAGGGAAACGGTCGCCATCCCGTTCCCATCCATCGTAACGACTCTCGCGGGCAAGGCGAGGCACATGGTCAAGCCTCCGCGGCAAGCCGCAGGTCCGGAACGGGCATGAGGCCTTCCTGCATCCCATCCGGGCGCATCACTCCACCTCCAGCTCCCTGATGCGCATGGCGCCTCCATCCGTCGCATGCAAGGGGCGGCCACAGACGGGACAGGCGTCCAGGCAGTGTGACAGGGGGGTTGAACATGCGCAGTCCTCGCACCCTGCCATGCGGGGCATTTGCATGATGTTCAGCACGGCGCCCTCGGCCAGGGTGCCTCGCGCGGCCAGCGAGAAATTGAAACGCAGGGCATCGGGCTCGACCCCGGACAAGTCCCCGACCTCCAGCCACACCGCCTTCACGCGGCGGAAGCCCTCCCTTGCCGCATTGTCCTCCAGGGCCTTCAACAAACCTTCGCACAAGGACATTTCATGCATCCGGATGCGCTCCTCTCGACCATGACCGTTGACCTGGGCACTTGGGATCATGCCTTACCCGAGTCTACACCCGATCATTGAAAAAATGTAGGCTGGCCGGGCACAGCGCTCCGCCATGCCCGGATTTGCCGGGCCGGGTCCGGACATGTACTTGAACCTGAATCCGTGGGTTCAGGTTTGAAGAAAACGGGAAATCAGCCGGCGTCGGAGGCGGGGGATTCGGCCTGCCCGCCGGACTCCACCCATTTCACGATGGCGTCCACCTCCGCCTGCACCAATGACCGCCCCATTGCATCCACTTTCTCCCGGTACACCCTGACCGCCTCATACTCACGCCAGTCGGCGCAGGCATTGTCCAGGTCTTCCTCCGTAACCTCCTGCAGGCCCTTGATGACGGCATCCAGGGCCTTGCTGGGCTTTTCGATTTTCTTGATATGAATATTGTTGCTGATAATGAAAACGGCGAACAGCACGTAAGGCATGGCGTAGGTGAACATAAAAACCAGGTCCTGATCGGCATCGGGCTCCTTGATCCTGGGAATGGCGACGAACAGGATAAATCCCAGAATTGAGGCGACGATCACGATCATGTACATCAGAAACTGGTAGTTCTTCTTGCGGAAGAGCGCCCGCTCCCGCTGAGCCCGGTCCAGTTCGCGCACGATATCATCCCGGGATGGCGGATCATGATCGATAAGGAACTCTATGGCCATTTTCTTCTCCTGGTTATCATGCCATTTCGCCTGCCTGCCGCGCACAACGTCTCCCCCCACGCGTGCGGGCATTGCTGATGAAATACTATGATGAACATACCGATGAATCAATCGCGGCATCCCGGCATGCCTCATTTTCCACATTGAATACGATGTTATTA
>WGFB01000077.1 GCA_015492435.1 Gammaproteobacteria bacterium
GACGAATGAAAATGCTCAGACATTTCCGAAGCAACTACCCTCCCGGTGAGGTATTTTGCGACCACTGGACCATCCAGGTACTACGGAAGTCTCAGGGCAATGTCACTATCCTATCAAGTGCCTTCTCTAAATTTTCGACTGTTCATCTAACAATAAATCGAATACCTAACTACGTGAAATAACACGTCATTGTGAGACATAATCTGTGAGGCTGGGTGTGGGATCTTGGTTTCCCAGGCGGGATGCCTTGCTTTTCGCATGACTTCATTCCCTTGTATTTCAACACCTTCCGCATAGTCTATCACTCTTCCCCGCGGAAAAACACCTTGAGCGGCGGGGGATGCCTTATCATCATAACTTTGGTATGTTTAGCTTATTGACCATGCAGCCACAGGGAGGTGTACTGTATGAATTCCACCCGGCATTCTTCGCCTTTTCTCGACAAGGTTCGCGCGGCCATCCGCGTCAGGCATTACAGCATCCGCACCGAGCAGGCCTATGTGGACTGGGTGCGGCGCTTCATTCTGTTTCACGGCAAGCGTCACCCCGCGCGCATGGGTGAGCGCGAGGTGGGGGAGTTTCTGACCTATCTTGCGGTGCAGCGCAATGTGGCGCCCAGCACGCAGAACCAGGCCTTGAACGCCCTGAGCTTTCTTTACAAGGCCGTCCTGGAGAGACCTCTCGAACAGATCCACGGGGTGACGCGGGCGAAGAAGCCGGCCCGTCTTCCCGTGGTGCTCACCCAGGAAGAGGTCCGCGCCCTGCTGTGCAGGCTGGACGGGGTGCACTGGCTGTGCGCCTGCCTGTTGTACGGTTCCGGTCTGCGCCTCATGGAGTGTGTGCGCCTGCGTGTCATGCACCTCGATTTTACCCACCGCGCCATTCTGGTCATCGATGGCAAGGGGAGCAAGGACCGCGTGGTCACCCTGCCCGATGAAATGATCGTTCCCCTGCGGCGCCATCTCGGCTCGGTGAAGAACACTTTCGAGAAGGATCTGGCCGAGGGCTTCGGCGCCGTCTATCTGCCTCATGCCCTGGAGCGGAAGTATCCCAATGCGCCGCGCGAGTGGCACTGGCAGTATGTGTTTCCCGCCGCGCAGCGCAGCATCGATCCGCGCAGCGGCGTGGAAAGGCGTCATCATCTGGATGAGCAGTCCCTGCAGCGCGCCATCAAGCATGCAGTGCGCAAGGCGGGCATCCAGAAACCGGCGAGTTGCCATACCCTGCGCCATTCCTTCGCCACGCACCTGCTGGAGCGCGGCATGGATATCCGCACGGTGCAGGAACAGCTCGGCCACAAGAACATCCGCACCACGCAGATCTATACCCATGTATTGAAGCGTGGCGGCAACGCGGTCGTCAGCCCGCTGGGCAGTGTGTTGCGGCGCTCAGCGGATCCCGTGGAGGATTGAATCCAACCCCCTCAATTCTGGTAATGCTTGCGGCGGTACAGATCGTTGCGGCGGCTCACCAGGCGGTCGAGGAAAAGCAGGCCGTCGAGATGGTCGATCTCGTGCTGCACCAGGCGCGCCTCGAAACCCTCCATATGAAAGGTGCGCGCCTCCCCGCCCTCGTCCTGGGCCTCGACGGTGACGCATGCCGCGCGGATGACATTGCCCGTGTAGTCGGGCACCGACAGGCAGCCTTCGCGGCCCACGGCATAGCCCTCCCAGTGAGTGATCTCGGGGTTGATGAGCACCTGGCGCCCATGGTGGGCAATATTCTTGCGGCTGGAGGCGTCGATGATGACGACGCGCTGCAGGCGGCCCACCTGGGGGGCGGCGATGCCCACGGCGCCCGGCCCGGCGCGCAGGGTCTCCTCGAGATCGGCGATGAAGGCATGCAAGGCATCGTCGAAGGCGGTCACCGGCTGCGCGGTCTCCTTGAGGCGCGTATCGGGCCAGATAAGGATGTCGAGCACGGCCATGGATCGGGACTCAGCCGATGAGGGTGTCCATGGGCGCCAGGCTGGCCTTGATGCCGTTGCGGGCCACGATGTCCAGGGCGGCGCGCAGGGAATCGATGCCCTCCGTGGCCTGCCCCTCGATGTGCATGATATACAGCGGCGCTTCCTCGCTGCCAGCCACGTCGGACTCCAGGTTGAGGATATTCAGGCCGGCCTCCGCCAGGGCGCCGGTCACCTGGGCCACGATCCCCGCCCGGTCCGCTCCGCTGACGGTGATGCGCACGTCGGGTTCCACATGGTGATGCAGGGCGCCGCTGATGCGGTCCACGTGCAGCTTGAGCCCCAGGGATTCGCTCACCGGCTCCACCAGTTCCGTGAGGGCCCTGGTGGTGCCCGCGAACTGCACCATCATCATCATGGTGAAGTTGCCGCCCAGGCGCATCATGGAGGCCTCCCCCAGGTTGCAGCCCCCCTCATACAGGGCGTGGGTGACATGGGCGACGATGCCGGGGCGGTCGCGTCCCACCAGGGTCAGCATATACCAGTTGGGTTTGGACATGTTCTCATTCCTCCTCAGTGGAGTGTCGAATGGGCAATGTAGATGACGATCACGCCGCCCGCAATCAGGGCCAGTTGCTGCGCCGTCACCGCCAGTTCGAGGCGCTTGTGCAGCCCCGGGATGAGGTCCGCCACGGCGATATAGATGAAGCTGGACGCGGCCACCGCCAGCACATAGGGCAGCGCCTGGCCCGCGCCTTCCAGGCTGAAATAGGCCAGCACGCCGCCCACGATGGTCGCCAGGCTGGACAGCAGATTATAGGACAGCGCCCTGGCGCGGCTGAAACCGCTGTGCAGCAGCACGGCGAAGTCGCCCACCTCCTGGGGGATCTCGTGAGCCGCCACCGCCAGGGCGGTGACGATGCCCAGGTGGATGTCCGTCAGGAAGGCGGCGGCGATGAGCACCCCGTCCACGAAATTGTGCAGGCCGTCCCCCAGCAGGATCATGATGCCCGCCGCCCTGGGGGTATGGACGTCCCCCTCCGCCCCATGGGCCTCGCAGTCACTGGCATGGCAGTGGCGCCACAACACGGTCTTCTCCAGGATGAAAAAGCCCAGCAGGCCCAGCAGCACGGCGAAGGTCACCGTGTGCACATCGTCCACGGCGGGGCTGGCGATGGCGTGAGGCAGCAGGGCGAGAAAGGCGGCCCCCAGCAGGGCGCCGATGGCGAAGCTGATGAAATGGGGCAACAGGCGGGTACGCCACTGTTCCGGCAGCACCAGGAATACCGCCGCCGCCAGCACGCTGAGGACGCCCCCCAGCAGGCAGAACAGAACGATATAGGCCAGCGTGCTCACGGCGGGCGCTTCGTCGGCGGCATCAGCCGCCGGCCGCCTGGAGCAGCTCCATCACTTCATGACGGTCATGCTTGCGCGCCCAGGTCATGGCGGTCTCGCCATCACTGTTGCGCTGTTTGACATCCGCGCCATTGGCCAGCAGCAGGCGCACGGCCTCCACGTGACCCTGGCGCGCCGCGCGCATCAGGGCCGTGCTGCCGTCCACGGTGCGGGCGTTCACCTCCGCGCCCTTGGAGAGCAACAGCTTCATGATCTCCACATGCCCCAGGAAAGCGGCCACCATGAGGGGCGTGAGGCCGTTCTTGTTGACCTTGTTGACGTCGGCGCCATTGTCGAGGAGCAATTGAATGAGCTGCGGGTCGTCCTTGAGGGGCATGATGGTCATGGCATTGTTGCCCATGCGGTCCACGGCATTGACATCCGCGCCACGCTCGATGAGCCGGCGCGCCAGCTCCGGATGGTCACCCGAAATGGCCAGCATCAGAGGGGTCACGCCGAGGTCGCCCTTGGCATTGACGTCCACGTTCTTGTGCAGCAGGCTCTCCACCACCTGCGTATAGCCGTCGCGGATGGCCACCACCAGCACCGGATCATCGGCGCGGTTGCGCGCATTGATGTCCGCCCCCTGCTCGATGAGGGCCAGGGCCTTGCGCTCGTCCCCCTCGTCCAGGGCATTGATGAGGGGCGGATCGCTGCACCCCGTCAGGGCGAGCGGCAACAGAACGAACAGGCCGGGGGCGGTGATTCGGGACATGGGCATTTCTCGTCGACTTGAAAAGCAGTCAATTGTACACGATCCGGGGCGGGTTTCGGGATAATCATGGCCCCTCCCCTCACGTCTCACGTTCCATCCAGATCAGCGAAGCCATCCGCCCCGTCCGCCCATCCCGCCGATGGGAAAAGAAACGCGCGCCCTCCGTCACCGTGCACCACTCGCCGCCATAGACCTGCCGCACCCCCAGGGCCGCCAGGCGCCGCCGCGCCAGGCCATAGAGATCCATCATCCAGCGCCCCCCCGGGGAGGGCGAGAAATGCCGCGCCGCGCCTTCGTCCTGGCCCATGAAGGCCGCCCGCACCTCCGCCCCCACCTCGAAGGCGCGGGGCCCGATGGCCGGTCCCAGCCACGCCAGAATGTCCTCCCCCGGGGTGGTCAGGCAGGCGATGGCGGATTCGATGACCCCTGCCGCCAGGCCCCGCCAGCCGGCGTGCACGGCGGCCACCCAACGCCCGCTGCGCTCGCACAGCAGCAGCGGCAGGCAGTCGGCCGTCATCACCGCGCACACCACCCCCGCCTCGCGGGCAAAGGCGCCGTCGGCGGCGCACCCGGCCGGGACGCGGGCGGCGTCCACCATCGCCGCGCCATGCACCTGGTTCAGCCAGCAGGGCGTGGCGGGCAGCCGCGCCGCGCGGCACAGATGTTCGCGATTGGCCTCCACCGCCGCCTGGGCATCGCCCACGTGCAGCGCCAGGTTGAAGGAATCATAGGGCGCGCGGCTCACGCCGCCACAACGCAAGGTGCTGAGGGCGCGCACTCCCGGCGGGGCGGGCCACCGGGGCGTCAGCCAGGACTCAGCCATGGCTTGCGGCGTCCTCCCGCAGTGCCTCCAGCAGGGCCGTCATGTCGGCCGGCCAGGGGGATTCCCAGCTCAGGCGCTCGCCACTCAGGGGGTGGGTCACGGCCAGGCGCGCCGCGTGCAGGGCCTGGCGGCGGAAGCCCCGCAGGATGCCGCGCAGGGCGGCGCCGCAGTCCGGCGGCAGGCGCAGGCGGCCGCCGTAGACGGGATCGCCCACCAGGGGATGACGGATGTGGGCCATGTGGACGCGGATCTGATGGGTGCGCCCCGTCTCCAGCATGACCTTCACCAGGGTGTGGACGCGCAGGCGCTCCATGACCCGGTAGTGACTGACGGCCGCGCGCCCGCCCTCGCGCACCGCCATGCGGGTGCGCTGGTGGGGATGGCGTCCGATGGGCGCGTCGATGGTGCCGCCCGAGGTCATCACCCCATTGACCAGGGCATGGTATTCCCGCTCGAAGGTGCGCGCGGCGATCTGCTCCTCCAGGTGCTTGCGCGCCTGCAGGCTGCGCGCCACCACCAGCAGGCCGCTGGTGTCCTTGTCGAGGCGGTGCACGATGCCGGCGCGCGGCAGTGCCGCCAGCTCCGGTGCATGGTGGAGGAGGGCGTTCATCAGGGTGTCCTGGGGATTGCCCGCCCCGGGGTGCACCACCAGCCCGGCCGGCTTGTCGATCACCAGCAGGGCCTCGTCCTCATGGACGATGTCCAGGGGAATGTCCTGCGCCGCGCAGCCCGTCTTCTCCTCCCGCGCCACGCGCAGGCGCACCTGCTCCCCGCCACGCACCTTGTCACGCGGCCGCCACGTCGCGCTATCGACCTGCACATGCCCTTCCCGGATCCACTGGGTCAGGCTCATGCGCGAGAAATCGGGGAACAAGCGCGCCAGGGCCTTGTCCAACCGCTCGCCGGCCATCTCCGGCGGAATGTTGGCGCTCAATATTCCTTCTTCACCATGACCGGATTGCGCTGCTTTCATGGCCGTTTTGTCTTTACCTTGAGATTTATTCATAATACGCCTAACTTTATGGCGCCGAAACCGGCGCGGGTCCGACGATATTACACAATTGACAATAAGGATATGCCCAGACTACGCCCCGCTCTTTTCATCCCCTTAATCCTGCTGCTCGCCGCCACGGGTTGCGTCACCCAGCCCCAGAAACCGGACCCCGGCCGGGAGCCCGCGGCCGCGCAGACGATCTATGAAAAAGGCAAGGCGGCGCTGACCGCCAACGATTTCGAGGCTGCCGCGCGGCAGTACCGCATGCTGATGGCCTCCTACCCGGACAGCCCTTTTTCCGTCCAGGCCCACATGGAGCTGGCCTATGCCTACTACCGCGCGGGCGACACCTCCTCGACCATTGCCACCGCGGAACGCTTCATGCGCGAGCACCCGGACAACCCCAATGTGGACTATCTCTATTATTTGCGCGGCCTGGCCAGCTACGACGAAACCATTGCCTTCATCAACCGCGAGGAGAAAGCGGCGGACCCCGCCATGCCGCCCTTGTCTGGCCTGACCCAGCACTATTTTTCGGAGCTTGGCGAGCGCTTCCCCGACAGCAAATACACCCAGGACGCCAATGTGCGCCTCAATCATCTCCGCGAGCGCCTGGCCGGGCTCGAACTCCAGCGCGCCAAGGCCGCCATCGAGCGCAGCGACTATGCCACCGCCGCGCTGCACGCCCGCGCCGTGATGGAAAACTATCCCAATTCCTCCCACGACCGGGAGGCGGCGGCGCTCACCAATATGGTCTATCGCATGCTGGACATCGAAAACCGGCAGGACAAGAAACAGAACATTGTCATTCCGGTATCCGGCCGCGAGCCCCCACCCCCCGCCGCCCCGAAACCGGCCGGCAATATCGCTGGCGAGATAC
>WGFB01000078.1 GCA_015492435.1 Gammaproteobacteria bacterium
AGCGCGCCGGCCGGCTGACCAAGCCCCAAGGAACCTTGACCCTGACGATAAGCGCAAATCCGGCCGTCAAAGCAGAGTTGTTGCATTATCTGGATATTTTGAAACAAGCAGCCTGACCTCATTTTCGTCAGAATTTATGCAATGATTGGGTATATTCAGGCCGCAAACATGGAGGTGATGGTCGTTGCGATGATTGAAGATATTGAAGGGTTGAAAAACCTGCCACAGATTCTTGCCGTCCCGGGAATCGATATGGTGCTGGAAGGTGCGGCGGATCTTTCCCAGTCCCTGGGGATTCCCTGGCAGACACGTGCGCCCGAAGTGCGCCAGGCGCTGGCGGACATGCAACATACGGCGCGGCAGAATGGCGTTCCGTTTTGCGCCATCCCCCGGGCGCAGGATGATCTCCGCGCATGGCTGGAGCGAGGCGTTAAGGCCTTTGTACTCGGTGACGAGCGCGGTATTGCTATGCGCGCCTTGCGTGCTGAGCATGAATCATTTTTACAGGCATTGGGGCCTTATCAATAGGGGGTCGTTTTCGTGGAGCACATTGTCGATTTCATCAGAATAATCAAATCACAAGAGAATGCGCCTTGTTGCGCCTACATCTATGATTTGGACCAGTTGCGCCGCCACGCGATGCAGGCCGTGCGGAGTCTGCCGGATTCATGCCAATTGTTCTATGCCATTAAGGCAAACTCGGAGGCGCGTATCCTGCAGGAGTTGTCACCGATCGTGCACGGCTTTGAAGTGGCTTCCGGTGGCGAAATTGAAAAGGTTCGCGCGTTGGACAGGGATGCCCCGATTCTGTTCGGCGGGCCGGGAAAGACCGATGAAGAAATCGCCTCCGCGATACGTCATAGGGTAAAACTCTTGCACGTCGAGAGCCTGCACGAATTGCATCGTGTGGAACACATTGCCGCACAAATGCATGCCAAGGTGCCGATTCTGCTGCGCGTTAATTTGCATGGGTCGCTGCCCTCCGCAACCTTGCGCATGGCCGGCACGCCCACCCAATTCGGTATTGCCGAGGCGGATATCCCAAACGCGATTACCGCGGCTCGGCAATGCATCCATGTGGATCTACATGGGTTTCATTTTCACTCCATCTCCAATAATCTGGACGCGCATCAGCATGTACAGCTTATCCGGCATTACATTACCTCGGCGCGCAACTGGGCTAAGGCATTTGAGGTTGATCTGCGCTATCTCAACGTCGGTGGCGGTATCGGGATCAATTATGCTAATCTTGAAAAACAATTTGATTGGCCGTTCTTTACATCGCAGCTTGACGCATTGATTAGAGAACTGCGTCTGGATTTCGCGCTGCTGTTTGAGTGTGGCCGTTATATAAGTGCGGCCTGCGGCTATTATGCTGCGGAAATACTGGATGTGAAGTTTACACATGGCAAATGGTTTGCCATCATCCGTGGCGGCAATCATCACTTTCGTCTACCCGGAGCCTGGCAGCACAACCATCCTTTCCGGGTGGTTCCAGTCGATGAATGGCGCTTCCCTTACCCACGCCCTGAAGTGTGCAGTACTGACATGACCATTGCCGGCGAACTGTGCTCGCCAAAGGATTTATTGGCGCGCGATGTGCCGGTCGAACGCGTGCGTGCAGGGGACATTCTATTGTTCCCCTATGCGGGCGCGTACGGCTGGCATATTTCCCATCACGATTTCCTCAGTCATCCCCATCCGCAGATGCATTATTTGTCACAGGAGGTGGCCGCAGGAGCTTCGGGAAAAGGACTTGATACAGGTGATATGAACATTCAGAAACGTGCATGAGTTTTGAAACACCTAAATTTGAGCGTGCTCAAACGGCGCATAATACCCGTCGTCGCATGTGGCGTCAGTTCCATCTCTATCTTGGCCTGTTCGCTGGTTTTCTATTCGCCTTCAGCGGGTTGACCGGTAGCGTGCTGGTTTTTTATCAGGATATCGATGAAGTCCTGAATCCCGCGTTGTTGACGGTGACGCCCGGTGACGAATATGCCCGGTTAGCCGAGATCGCCGTTGCCGCCCGAAGCGCCGCACCGGATAACGCTAAACCGACCCGGCTGTATTTTCCCCGGCATCCGCAGGCTTCCATGAAAATACGATTTTCCGTTCCCAGCGCAGGCCAGGATGTGTTGCTTGACGTGATGGTCAATCCCTTCACCGCCGAGGTGTTGGGGCAACGGCAGTGGGGCGGTTATCTGATGAGTTTTCTTTATAAGCTGCATTACACTTTGTTGGCAGGTGATACCGGGGAGACCATCGTAGGGGTTATGGGATTGTTGCTGATGTTCTCGTTAGTGTCCGGGATTGTTTTATGGTGGCCTAAGCTATCCAAATTCTTCCAGGCATTCACGTTCAGACGCAGCACTAACGGTACCCGATTCATGTATGACCTGCACAAGACGATGGGCGCTTATGCCGCCCTTGTCCTGCTCGTGATTGCATTCTCCGGCGTATACATGATTTTTCCACAGTATGTGAAGCCAGTAGTGGGTATGGTTTCGCCTTTGACGGTAATTGCGCCCGCTCAGCTTTCGGTTAGTGCCGATGCAGGGACGGAAAGATTGGATATAGACGATATCAGCGAGATTGCGAAGGATCGGTTTCCGCAGACGGAGCTGCAGCGTATCTATTTTCCAGCCGCTGTGGGTGGTGCTTACCGCGTCATCATGCGCCAACCCCGTGAGGTGAGAAAGACCAGCGGCAGTACTCAGCTCTGGGTCGAGCCATCCGGCGGGAACGTGCTAGCAGTACAAACGCCGCAGACCCTGTCCGGCGGCGATACATTCCTCGCATGGATGTTCCCCTTGCACAACGGAGAGGCGTTCGGATTGTCGGGCCGCATAGTTGTGTTTGTGATGGGGTTTATCCCGACCATTCTTTATGTCACCGGGTTGGTGGTGTGGTGTCGTAAACGCAAGGCGCGTATACGCTGTGATCGCAGGGGATTAAAGAAGATGAACTCAATGCGCAGGGATCGCCTGACTACCGAAACCGGATAAGGATGCAAACCGCGTTGCAGCAAACCGTTTAACGTTCATATGGGGCGTTGCGGGATGGGTTGTGCGTCGTCTTGCATTGCGTCCAAAGCCTGGGCAGTGAACACTTGCGGAACAAACAACGGATGTTACTTCTGTGTTAAACGGTCAAAGGACAGACCTGGTTGAATCGAATTCACTTCCAAAAAGTCCAATTTCGCGCTCCACCCACGCTCCACTCGCGCTCCATTTTTAGGACAATCGTGGACTATGAGAGACAACGGAACAGAAAATCAGAGGGAATAAAAATACTGTAAAAACAATATCTTTAGCGGTTTATGACGGTCTGTGATAGTCTATAAAAATGGTGCCGAGGAGAGGACTTGAACCTCCACGGGGTTTCCCCCACTAGCACCTGAAGCTAGCGCGTCTACCAATTCCGCCACCTCGGCATATTCGGTGAGTAGTGTGGTGGTGAGACTCAAGCGCGGCACTTTACCGAGAGTCTCCTTTCATGTCAATGTCTGGGGACGTGATTGAACAGGATCGAAATGACAACCGAGAATACCGAGCAGGATCCCTGGGCGGCGCGCGAGGCGCAGAAATACGAACATCCCATCAAGAGCCGCGAATTCATACTTCAGTTCCTGGCGGAGCGCAAGCGGCTGTGCACCCTGGAGCAACTGGCCGAGGCCTTCGGGCTGGAGGACGAGCGCGGCCGCGAGGCCCTGTCGCGGCGCCTCTCCGCCATGGTGCGCGACGGCCAGCTGGTGCGCAACCGCCGCGGCGCCTACGGAGTCACGGAGAAAATGGACCTGGTACGGGGACGCGTCATCGGCCACCCCGATGGCTTCGGCTTTCTGGTGCCGGACGATGGCGAGCCCGATGTCTATCTTTCCCACAAGCAGATGCGCCCCGTCATGCATGGCGACCGGGTCATCGCCAGGATCGTGGGCCTGGACCGCAAGGGGCGCCGCGAAGGCGCCATCGTCGAGATCCTGGAGCGCAACACCCGGGAACTGGTGGGCAGGTATCACCAGGAGAGCGGCCTGGGCTTCGTGACGCCCAGCAATAAGCATTTTTCCCAGGACGTGATCATTCCTCCCGGCCAGGAGGTAAAGGCCCGGCCGGGGCAGATCGTGGTGGTGGCCATCGAGGAGCAGCCCAGCCGGCGCTCCCAGCCCGTGGGACGTATCGTCGAGGTGCTCGGGGACCACATGGCGCCAGGCATGGAGGTGGAGATCGCCATTCGCTCCCATGGCCTGCCGCGTCTGTGGCCGGCGGAGGTGGAGCAGGAGATGGAAATCTTTCCCACCGAGGTGGAGGAGGACCACAAGGCAGGGCGCGAGGACATCCGCGCATTGCCCCTGGTGACCATCGATGGCGAGGATGCCCGGGATTTCGACGATGCCGTGTATTGCGAACGCCATGGCAAGGGCTGGCGCCTCATCGTCGCCATTGCCGATGTCTCCTTCTATGTGCAGCCGGACAGCGCCCTGGACGCCCAGGCGCTGACCCGCGGCAATTCGGTGTACTTCCCGCAACAGGTGATCCCCATGCTGCCGGAGCTGCTGTCCAACCATCTCTGTTCCCTGCGCCCCGAGGTGGACCGTTTGTGCATGGTGTGCGAGCTGTTCATCACCCCGGCCGGCAGAATACGCAAGCACCGCTTCTTCGAGGGTGTGATGCATTCCCACGCGCGCCTCACCTATGACAAGGTGGCCGCCATGCTCGATGGCGATGTGGCCCTGCGGGAACAGTATCGCAAACTCCTGCCTCACATCGAGGAACTCAACGCTCTCTACCAGGCCCTGCGCGGCGCCCGGGAGAAACGCGGGGCCATCGACTTCGAGCGCATGGAGACGCGTATCGTCTTCGGAGAGCAGCGCAAGATCGACAAGATCGTGCCCGTGGTGCGCAACGACGCCCACCGCATGATCGAGGAATTCATGATCGCCGCCAACATCGCCGCCGCGGAGTTTCTCCTGTCCCATGAGATTCCCGCCCTCTACCGCATCCATCCCGAGCCCTCCCCGGACAAGATCAACGACCTTCGCAGCTTCCTGCGCGAACTGGGCCTGAGCCTGGGCGGGCGGGGCATGCCCGGCGCCAAGCAGTTCGCGAGACTGCTGAGTTCCCTGCAGGGAAGACCGGACAAGCACTTGGTCGAGACGGTCATGCTGCGCAGCATGAGCCAGGCCATCTACAGCGCGGAGAACACGGGGCACTTCGGCCTGGCGCTGGAGGCCTATACCCATTTCACCTCGCCCATCCGCCGTTATCCGGACCTCATCGTCCACCGCGCCATCCGGCACCTGCTCAAGGGCGGATCCGTGCAGAAGTTTCGTTACTCCAACGCGGACATGGAGTCCCTGGGCGATCACTGCTCCATGACCGACCGGCGCGCCGACGAGGCCACTCGTGACGCCATCTCCTGGCTCAAGTGCGAATACATGATGGACAAGGTGGGACAGGAGCTGCCGGGCATCATCACGGCCGTGACCAGCTTCGGCCTGTTCGTGGAGCTGGACGACATCTATGTGGAAGGGCTGGTGCACATCACGGCGCTGGAGAACGACTACTATCACTTCGATGCCATCAAGCATCAGTTGTGTGGCGAACGCAGCGGGACGACCTACCGCCTGGCGGACCAGGTGCGGGTGCGCGTGGCGCGGGTGGATCTCGACGAGCGCAAGATCGACTTTACCCTGTGTGGCGTGGCGCCGCGCAGGGAAGGGAAGAAGCCCGCCAGGGGCAAGGGCGGCGCCCGTTCCGCCACGACTCCAGGGAAAACCCCGGCCCGCGGCAAGCGCGGCCGCAGAAAAAGCAAGTCCCTGCGCCGCCGCACATGAGTGGAAAGCATTCCACGACGGCGGTCTTCGGAATCCATGCCGTCGCCGCTGTTCTTGAGCGCAATGCCCCGCGCGTCATCGAGATCCATATCTGCCAGCAGCCCGGCAACCGGCGGCAGGCAGAAATAGCTGCCCGGGCTACGGCGCTGGGCATCCCAATCGTTACGACTACAATTCATGCGTTGGATGAACAGGCAGAGGGTGTGCCGCATCAGGGGGTCATGGCCATCATGCAGCCGACCCGCCCCCTGCGCGGGCAGGACCTGGACGCCATTCTCGACGCCCTGGAAACGCCCCCCTTGCTGCTGGTCCTGGACGGGGTGCAGGATCCCCATAATCTCGGCGCCTGCCTGCGCACCGCCGATGCCGCGGGCGTGCACGCGGTCATCGTCCCCAAGGACCGGGCCGTTGGCCTTACCCCCGTGGTGCGCAAGGTGGCCAGCGGCGCGGCCGAGCACGTCCCCTTCATCCAGGTCACCAACCTCGCCCGTACCCTGCGCAGCCTCAAGGCACGGGGCATCTGGATTGTCGGCAGCGATGGCGAAGCAGAGATCTCACTGTTCGAGGCTGATCTCACCGGCCCCCTGGCCCTGGTGATGGGGGCGGAAGGCAAGGGAATGCGCCGCCTGACCCGGGAGTGCTGTGACTGGTTGATGGCAATTCCCATGGCGGGGCTGGTTGAGAGCCTCAATGTATCGGTGGCGACAGGTGTGTGCCTGTTCGAGATTCAGCGGCAAAGCCAGACCAAGGTAAAAAGAGAAAAATAAAAAAGTCCCGGTATCCCGCTGGCTTTGCTTTTCGGGCACGGATGTCATACAATCCCGCACTTCGTGAAAATCCGATCAATCTCCTTGCCTCACCGCACGACGGGAGGCTTAATAGCCAAGAGGGGTTTTAATGAGACACTATGAAATCGTGTTTCTGGTCCACCCTGACCAGAGCGATCAGGTGCCTGCCATGATCGAGCGTTACCAGTCCACCATCGAGTCCCGCGGGGGCGCCATTCACCGCCTGGAGGATTGGGGGCGCAGGCAGCTGGCCTATCCCATCAACAAGGTCCACAAGGCCCACTACGTCCTCATGAATATCGAGGCCGACAAGGAAACCATCGAGGAACTGGAGACGGCCTTCCGTTTCAACGATGCCGTGATCCGCAACATGATTCTGCGCTGCAAGCGCGCCATCACCGAGCCCTCGCCCATGGCGAAGAGCCGCGAGGAAGGCGCTGGCCGTTCGGGGGAGCAGGGTGGCACGCCCGCGCCTGCCAAGTCCGGGCAGGCGGAAGCCGCCAAGCCGGCTTCTGGAGAAGCGCCAGCGAGCGCGGAATAGGCTTTCCTGCGCATGTGTTGTTCAATACCTTGTCTGTTTCTGTAGGTTTGGATTTCAATTAATTGAATTTAAACTAAAATTATTTTGAGGAGTGTTGTATGGCCCGATATTTCAGACGCAAGAAATTCTGCCGTTTCACGGCGGAGGGAATTACTGAAATCGATTACAAGGATCTTGGTATACTCAAGAACTATATCATGGAGACGGGCAAGATCGTCCCCAGCCGGATCACCGGGACCAAGGCCAAGTATCAGCGCCAGTTGGCGACCGCCATCAAGCGGGCGCGTTACATCGCCTTGCTGCCCTACAGCGACGCCCACTAGCTGAAGACGTGCGTCGGGTGCGCCCCGCGGCTCTGTGCCCGCAACGGCGCAAAGGGCGGGCCAGTTCGAATGGCCCGTGATTTCAGGAGCCGAGTAGGGATAGCGTATTGCAAGCATTTGGATCTTTCATCCTGCGGGGCAGGGCCCAGGCGCTTCTGGTGGCGGCCATCGCGGCCGTGCTTGCTCTGCTGGTTCCGCTACTGAGTCATATCAGCGGCGCGGTGATTGCCCTGGTGACCCTGCGCAAGGGTTTCCGGGAAGGCTTGATCATACTCGCTGGCCTGGCGCTCATATTGGGGGTGATCGGTTATTTTTCATCCGCTTCCCTCCATATGGTCAAGGCGTTTCTGGTTTCTACGGTCATCATAGTCGGGTTGCCGGTGGTGCTTGCCGCCGAGGTGTTGCGCATGCGGCGCTCCATGGGGGATGCCCTGGCCGTCACGGCCCTGCTCAGCATCGCGGTGCTGGTTGGATTTTACATGGTGGTGGGCGATGCGGCCGCCTGGTGGCGGGGCGTGTTGGAAACCATTCTCGTGCCCGTGCTGGAGAATGCGCCCATGCCGGTGACCGGAATCGAACAGGCGGAGATCATTGCCTCCGTGGCGGCGGTCATGAGCGGCCTCATGGTCGCGGCCATCGCCTACAGCACCATGATCAACCTGTTCATCGGACGCTGGCTGCAGGCCATCCTGTTCAATCCCGGCGGCTTCCGGGAGGAGTTTCACGCCCTGCGCCTTGGGCGCCCGGCCGCCATTTTCGCCGTGGTGGCCCTCGTGCTGGCGGCGCTGGCCTCGGGTGGGGTTGATGGCTTTGCCTTGAACCTGCTCTTCGTGGCCGTTGCGGTTTTCTCCATTCATGGACTGGCCCTGATCCATGGGCTTGTGGGGTTGACCCAGGCGCACAAGGCTTGGTTGTATGCCGTGTATATCGCCTTGCTGATCATTCCGCCCCAGATCATGGTGGTGCTGGCGGCCCTGGGGTTCACGGACAGCTGGATCGATTTTCGATCCCGCCTCGCGCGGCGGCCGCCGGACGCCGGGTAAGGCAGGCAACACTGTTGAAGAATCATTGAATAAAACATGAGGTGGATCGATGGATGTCATTTTGTTAAACAAGGTTGAGAATCTCGGTGATCTGGGGGACATGGTTTCCGTCAAGCCCGGCTATGGCCGAAACTATCTCATTCCCAGCGGCAGGGCGGTGCTCGCCACGCCCGAGAACCGCAAGGCTTTCGAGGAGCGCCGCGCCGAACTGGAGAAGGCCGTGGCCGAGGCCCTCGCGGCCGCCGAGGCGCGCCGCAGCGCATTGAGCGAACTGAGCGTCACCATCACCCACAAGGCGGGTGAAGAGGGCAAGCTGTTCGGTTCCGTGGGCACGGCGGAGATTGCCGAGGCGGTCACTGCCGCGGGCGTGGAGATCAAGAAACAGGAAGTGCGCCTGCCAGCCGGGCCCATTCGCCAAGTGGGCGAGTTCGATATCGAACTGCATCTCCACCCGGAAGTGAACGTGACCATCAAGGTCGAGGTCCAACCCGAAGAATAGGGGGTTCGAAACAGAGGACGACGCCGGTGCCCATGCAGGATATTTCACAGATAGCAGAAGGACTGCAGCGCACTGCGGAGCAATTCAGGGTGCCGCCTCACTCCATCGAGGCGGAGCAGGCCATTCTCGGTGGCCTGCTGCTGGACAACAAGTCCTGGGATACGGTCGCCGACCTGATCGGGGAGGACGACTTCTACCGCCGTGATCACCGCATCATCTACCGGGTGCTGCACGGGCTTTCCGAGGCGTCCCAGCCCATGGACGTGGTGACGGTCTCCGAGGCCCTGCAGAAGATCGACCAGTTGGAGAACGTCGGCGGTCTCGCCTACCTGGGCATGCTGGCCAACAATGTGCCCAGCGCCGCCAACATCAAGACCTACGCCGCCATCGTGCGCGAGCGCTCCATCCTGCGCCAGCTCATCCACATCAGCACCAGCCTGGGCGAATCGGTGTTCAGCGCCGACGGGCGCAGCTCCGCGGAGATTCTGGACGAGGCCGAGCAGGCCATCTTCAGGATCGCGGAGCAGGGTTCGCGCAACCAGCGCAGTTTCGTGGCCGTCAAGGATCTGCTCAGCGACGTGGTCGACCGCATCGACCAGTTGTACCAGAGCGGCAACACCATCACGGGGGTGCCCACGGGCTTCAAGGACTTCGACAACAAGACCAGCGGCCTGCAGCCCGCCGAGCTGGTCATCATCGCCGGGCGGCCGTCCATGGGCAAGACCAGTTTCGCCATGAACATCGCCGAGGACGCGGCCATCAACAGCAGCGTGCCCGTCGCCATCTTCAGCATGGAAATGCCGGCGGAGGCCCTGGTGATGAGGATGCTGTCCTCCCTGGGGCGCATCGACCAGCAGAAGATCCGCACCGGCACTCTTAGCGACGACGACTGGCCGCGCCTCACCTCCACCATGAACATCCTCAGCAACGCCCCGCTCTTCATCGACGATACCCCGGCGCTGAATCCCACGGAGCTGCGGGCGCGGGCGCGGCGCCTCAAGCGGGAGCACAATATCGGCATGATCGTCATCGACTACCTGCAGCTCATGCAAGTGCCGGGCAACAAGGAGAACCGCGCCACGGAGATCTCCGAGATCTCCCGCAGCCTGAAGGCCCTGGCCAAGGAACTCAATGTGCCGGTGCTGGCCCTCTCCCAGCTCAACCGCAGCCTGGAGCAGCGTCCCGACAAGCGCCCGGTGATGTCGGACCTGCGCGAGTCGGGCGCCATAGAGCAGGATGCCGATCTCATCGTCTTCATCTACCGCGACGAGGTGTACAACCAGGACAGCCCCGACAAGGGCATGGCCGAGATCATCATCGGCAAGCAGCGCAACGGGCCCATCGGCATGGTGCCGGTGACCTTCCATGGCAATTACACCCGTTTCGACAATTTCATCTCCGACCACTACGCACCGGAAGGCTATGTATGAGGCGCGCCCCCAGGGGTGAAGCAGAACGGCATCATCCTGGAGAGGGCGCTTCGTCCGGCAGCGGCACTCCCCCGGCAGGGCGGCCCATCACCGCCACCATCGATCTCGGCGCCCTGCGCGCCAACCTGCGGGCCGTGCGCCGGCATGCCCCCGGGGCCCGCATCATGGCCATCATCAAGGCCAATGGCTATGGCCACGGCATCGAGCGGGCCGCGGCGGCCCTGGAAGAGGCCGACGCCTTCGGCGTGGCCGGCATCGACGAGGCCCTGGCCCTGCGGGCGGCGGGCATCCATCACGGCATCGTATTGCTGGAAGGTTTCTTCTCCGTTGATGAACTGCCGCTGATCGCTCACCACGGGTTCGCCATCGTGGTACACCACGAAGCGCAGATCCGGCGGCTGGCCGCGGCGCCGACGGACCATTCCCTGACCGTGTGGCTGAAGATCGATACGGGCATGCACCGCCTGGGCCTGCGCCCCCACCAGGTCGAGGCGGCCTGCCAGCGCCTGCGGGCCTGCGGCAATGTCGCGGCCGTTCACTTCATGACCCACTTCGCCTGCGCCGACGAGCGGGACAATCCCCTGACCCGCCAGCAGACCGATCTGTTCCACGCCCTCGCGCAGGGCCGCGGCGGGGACACCAGCCTGGCCAATTCCGCCGCCATACTCCACTGGCCGGCCTCCCATGCCGCGCGGGGCGGCGCCGTTTCCTGGGTACGGCCCGGCATCATGCTGTATGGCGTCTCGCCCTTTCCGGAAGAGGATGGCGCGCGTCTGGGACTGCGGCCGGTCATGACCCTGACATCGCGCCTCATTGCCGTCAATGATTGCCTGCGCGGGGACGCCATCGGCTATGGCGCCACCTGGCGCTGCCCCGAGGACATGCGGGTGGGCGTGGTGGCGGCGGGCTATGGGGATGGTTATCCGCGCGGCGCCGTCAATGGCACTCCCGTGCTGGTGAGGGGCGAGCGCGTGCCCCTGGTGGGGCGGGTTTCCATGGATATGCTGTGCGTGGATCTGCGCGCCTGTCCCGAGGCCGCCATCGGTGACGAGGTCGTGCTGTGGGGCGGGGGCCTGCCCGTCGAGGAAGTGGCGCGCCATGCCGGCACCATCGCCTATGAGTTGCTGTGCGGCGTCACCCCGCGCGTCAGGATCGTGGAGCAGGGCGGGTGAGCGGCAAACCGCGCGGCAAGGGCGCCAGGGTGCTGTTCAATTGCACGGAGTGCGGCGCCCAGGCCAGCAAGTGGTCGGGCCAGTGCGGCGCCTGCGGCGCCTGGAACACCCTGGTGGAGGACGTGGCGCGCCCCGCGGGAAACCGCGGCGGGCTGAAGCTCGACGCCTTTGCCACGGCCTCTGAGGTGCGCGCCATCAGCGAGATCGGCGCCGACGACGAGGTGCGCATCGCCACCGGTTTCTCGGAGCTGGACCGCGTCCTCGGCGGCGGCCTGGTGCAAGGGTCCGTGGTGCTCATCGGTGGCGATCCCGGCATCGGCAAGTCCACGCTGCTCACCCAGACCATGGGCGCCTTGAGCCAGGTGGTGAGCACCCTCTATGTGAGCGGCGAGGAATCGCCCCGGCAGGTGAGCCTGCGCGCCCGGCGCCTGGGCATGCCCGTGGAGCGGTTGCGCCTGCTGGCGGAGACGGAGGTGGAGCGCATCCTGCTGCTGGCCGACCGGGAGAAGCCCGGCGTGATGGTTATCGATTCCATTCAGACCATTTTCACTTCGCAGGTGCAGTCCGCGCCGGGCTCCGTCAGCCAGGTGAGGGAGAGCGCCGCCATGCTGGTGCAGTACGCCAAGCGCACCGGTACCGCGCTGTTCCTGGTGGGCCATGTCACCAAGGAGGGCATGCTCGCCGGGCCGCGCATACTCGAACACATGGTGGATACGGTGCTGTATTTCGAAGGGGACGTGGACAACCGTTTCCGTGTGCTGCGCGCCGTGAAGAACCGTTTCGGCGCCGTCAACGAGATGGGTGTCTTCGCCATGGTGGACCACGGCCTGCGCGAGGTGAGCAATCCCTCGGCCATCTTCCTGTCCCGCCACGAGGAGGCGGTGTCCGGCAGCGTGGTCATGGTGACCCGCGAGGGCAGCCGCCCCGTGCTGGTGGAGATCCAGTCCCTGGTGAGCGAGAGTCATGCCCCCAACCCGCGCCGCCTGGCCGTCGGCCTGGACCAGAACCGCCTCGCCATCCTGCTGGCGGTGCTGCAGCGGCATTGCGGCATCGCCATGTACGACCAGGACGTCTTCGTCAACGTGGTGGGCGGCATGCGCGTCAGCGAAACCGCCGCCGACCTGGCCGTGGTCATGGCCGCCCTGTCGAGCCTGCGCAACCGCCCCTTGCCCGTGGACCTGGTGGTGTTCGGGGAAGTCGGCCTGGCAGGGGAGGTGCGTCCTGTCCAGAATGGCCAGGAGCGTCTGCGCGAGGCGGTCCAGCACGGCTTCACCCAGGCCATGGTGCCCAAGGCCAACGCGCCCAGGAAGCCCATTGAGGGATTGCGGGTGATCCCTGTACAGACCGTCGGGGAGGCGACAGGTTTTCTGAGCGCCTGA
>WGFB01000079.1 GCA_015492435.1 Gammaproteobacteria bacterium
CTCGAAACCTTCTTCGGCAAGGGTCTGTTGGCGCATGTAGCTATTCTCCGGACTGTTTGATTCGATATGCCGTATTATGAACGAAATGATGAATAAATCAGAGCTTCCCTAGTTGTTTGAACACGGAGAAACCGATGGAACACACATTACCCGAATTGCCCTACAGCAAAGATGCCCTGGAGCCCCATATCTCCGCCGAGACCCTGGAATATCACTACGGCAAGCATCACCAGACCTATGTCACCAACCTGAACAAGCTCATCCCCGGCACGGAATTCGAGGACATGAGCCTGGAAGACATCATCAGGAAATCCAGCGGCGGCATTTTCAACAACGCGGCCCAGGTATGGAACCATACCTTCTACTGGAACTGCCTCAGCCCCAACGGCGGCGGCGCGCCAGGCGGCGATCTCGCGGCGGCCATCGACAAGGCCTTCGGTTCCTTCGAGGAATTCAAGAACCAGTTCAGTCAGACGGCCATCACCACCTTCGGCTCCGGCTGGGCATGGCTGGTCAGGAACGCCGATGGCTCCCTGGCCCTGGTCAGCACCAGCAACGCGGGCTGTCCCCTTACCACGGATCAGACGCCCCTGCTGACCTGCGATGTGTGGGAGCACGCCTATTACATCGACTACCGCAACGCGCGCCCGCAGTACGTGGAGCATTTCTGGAATCTCGTCAACTGGGATTTCGTCGCCGCCAACTTCGCGGGCTGACGGGGAAACCTGGCGCCGGCGTGGTCATCGAGGCGGATATGGTTCCATGACCCCGTCAATACGGCGCGTCCAGGTCAATTACTACTCCGACGTTCTGTGCGTTTGGGCCTATACGGCCCAGATCAAGCTGGACCAGATGCTGGCCCAGTTCGGGGACAAGGTCAGTGTGAAATACCACTACCTGACCATATTCGGCAATACCCGCTCCCGCGTGGTGGAGGGCTGGAAGGACAAGGGCGGAGTGGGCGCCTACAGCAACCACGTCAGTGAAATCGGCGGGGAATTCGACCATGTCGAGATCCACCCCGACATCTGGCGCGTCAACCGCCCCGCCTCTTCCCTCGGCTGCCACCTGTTCCTGAAGGCGGTGGAACTGCTGGAACGCAACGGAACCATCCCCGCCACCCGTCAGGCACACTGCAACGGCAGGACCCTCTGCGAGGAAGCCGCGTGGCGGCTCCGCCTGGCCTTCTTCCGCGACCTCAAGGATATTGCCCGCCAGGAACATCATATGGAGATCGCCGAGGCGCTGGGCCTGCCCGGCGGGGAAATCCTTGCCCTGCTGGAAAACGGCGAGGCCTGCGCCGCCCTCAGCGCCGATCTCGACAGCCGGGACCGGCACGGCGTCAAGGGCAGCCCCACCCTGATTCTCAACGAAGGGCGCCAGATCCTTTATGGCAACGTGGGCTACAAAATCATCGAAGCCAACATACACGAACTGCTGGAAAGGCCCGCGGACCGGGCCAGCTGGTGCTGACAGCCCCCCATTCCGCTCCCTCCGACTTCCGGTGAAACCTCCCGGGGATCCTTTTAGAATCCACAAAAGCCGTTATAATAGTCAGCGTAGCAGCCCCGTGCTGCTTTTTGCTTTCATGAGCGCGGGAAATCCATGCCGAACCATTTGATGACAAATTATGCCCCCCTGCCCATTGCGTTCGTCCGGGGCGAAGGGGCGTGGCTGTGGGACGAAGAGGACAAGATCTATCTCGATGCCTTGAGCGGTATCGGCGTGTGCGGCCTGGGCCATGCCCACCCTGCCGTGACGGCGGCCATCCGCGACCAGGCCCAGAACCTGCTGCATACCAGCAATCTCTACCGGATCCCCGCGCAAGAGGCGCTGGCCGGCAGGCTGTGCGGACTGGCGGGCATGGACAGGGCGTTTTTCTGCAACTCCGGCGCGGAGTCCGTGGAAGCGGCCATCAAGCTGGCGCGCCTCCATGGCCATCAGCAGGGCATCGGCCAGCCCGCCGTGATCGTCATGGAAAACAGTTTTCACGGACGCACTCTCGCCACGCTCTCGGCGACCGGCAACCGCAAGGTACAGGCCGGTTTCGAACCCCTGGTGCAGGGTTTCATCCGCGCCCCCTTCAACGATATCGAGGCCTTGAAGGTAATCGCCCAGAACAGTCCTAATGTGGTGGCCGTGCTTCTGGAACCCATCCAGGGGGAAGCCGGCATTATCGTGCCCGATGACGACTATCTGCCCCGGGTGCGCGCCCTGTGCGATGAACAGGGCTGGTTGATGATGCTCGACGAAGTCCAGACGGGCATGTGCCGCACCGGAGCTTGGTTCGCCTGCCAGGCCAACCAGACCCTGCCCGACGTCATGAGTCTCGCCAAGGGGCTGGGCAACGGCGTCCCCATCGGCGCCTGCCTGGCGCGGGGCGCGGCGGCGGAGGTCTTCCAACCCGGCAACCATGGCTCCACCTTCGGCGGCAATCCCCTGTCCTGCGGCGCCGCCCTGGCCGTGATCGATACCCTGGCGTCGCTGAACCTGGCCGCGCGCGCGGCCGAACTGGGGGACATCCTTTGCGAAGGATTGAAAAAGGCCCTGGAAGATTGCGATATCGTCAAAGACATCCGGGGCAAGGGGCTGATGATCGGCATCGAACTGGCGCGGCCCTGCACGGAACTGGTCAAAACGGCCGCCCTGGAACACGGGCTGCTCATCAGCGTCCAGGCCGAGCGCACCATCCGGCTGCTGCCCCCCCTGACCATCAGTGACGAAGAGGCTTACCAGATCATCAACACCACCGGCAATGTCATCAGGGACTTCGCGGCAGCCGCCTGATACCCCGCCCGGTCAGACCCGAACAGAACCATGAAACAACCCCGTCATTTTCTGTCCCTGTTGGATATCACGGCAGGGGAATTCCGCCACCTGATCACGCGCGCCATCGAGCTCAAGGCCATGGTGCGCGCCGGCACCCTCTACGAGCCCTTGAAGAACAAGACCCTGGGCATGGTATTCGAGAAATCGTCCACGCGCACCCGCGTCTCCTTCGAGACGGGCATGGTGCAATTCGGCGGCAGCGCCATCTTCCTCTCGCCCCGGGACACCCAACTGGGGCGCGGCGAGCCCGTGGAGGACTCGGCCCGCGTCCTGTCCCGCATGGTGGACGTCATCATGGTGCGCACCTACGCCCACGAAACCCTGGAGCTGTTCGCGGCCCATTCCCGCGTCCCGGTGATCAACGGCCTGTCGGACCTGTTTCACCCCTGCCAGCTGCTGGCGGACATGCAGACCTACTTCGAACACCGTGGCGACATCGCGGGCAAGACCGTCGCCTGGGTGGGCGACGGCAACAACATGTGCCATTCCTATATCAATGCCGCGCACCTGCTGGGCTTCACCCTGCATATCGCCTCGCCACCCGGCTACCAGCCCCGGCAGCACCTCATCCAGGCCTCCCAGGCCCGCATCCAGCTGTTTGCGGACCCGGCCGAGGCCGTGCGCGGCGCGGACCTGGTGGTCACCGACGTCTGGGCCAGCATGGGCCAGGAAGACGAGAACAGGGAGCGGCGGCAGGCCTTCCGGAACTATCAGGTAGACCAGCGCCTGATGTCGCATGCGGCGCCGGACGCCCTCTTCATGCACTGCCTGCCGGCTCATCGGGGCGAGGAAGTATCGGCCGAGGTGATCGACGGCGGTCAGAGCGTGGTGTGGGACGAGGCTGAAAACCGCCTTCACGCCCAGAAAGCCCTGCTGGAGTTTCTGCTTACCTGACAGGCCCGCCATGGAAGCGCTTCTCGACATCAAGGATATCGAGTGCCGGTATCAACGCCAGACGGTCGTCGACGGACTCTCCTTTCATGTGAACAAGGGCCACATCGCCTGTCTGCTGGGGCCCAGCGGTTGTGGCAAGACCACGGTGCTGCGCGCCATCGCCGGTTTCGAGCCGTTGTTGAGAGGCGAGATCGTGCTGGAGAACCATACCCTGTCGCGTCCCGGGTACATGTTGCCACCCAACAAGCGGCGGCTGGGCATGGTCTTCCAGGACTACGCACTGTTTCCGCACATGGATGTCAACGGCAACGTCGGCTTCGGTATCCGCGGCAAATCCTCGCGGGAGAAACAGGAGATCGCGGCCCAATTGCTGGAAACAGTGGGCATGGCCGAATTCGGCCGACGCTATCCCCACGAGCTGTCGGGGGGACAGCAGCAGCGGGTGGCCCTGGCGCGCGCCCTGGCCGCCGAGCCCGTTCTGCTGCTCCTGGATGAGCCCTTCTCGAACCTGGATATCGATCTGCGCGAGCGCCTGGGAATCGAGATCCGCGATCTGCTCAAGGAACGCGGCATCACCACCCTCCTGGTCACCCACGACCAGCACGAGGCCTTTGCCCTGGGTGACCAGGTGGGCATCATGAACGAGGGCAGAATTCTGCAGTGGGACACCCCGTTCAATATCTATCACGAGCCGGCCAACCGCTTCATCGCGGATTTCATCGGCCAGGGGGTCTTCCTGAAGGGAACCCTGCTCACCGCCGATTCAGTGCAGACGGAGATCGGCATCATACAGGGGGACCGCGCCTATCCCTGGCCGCCCGGCAGCGAAGTGGACATCCTGCTGCGTCCCGATGACATCGTCCCCGATCCGCAAAGCAGCCTGCGCGGGGAAATCATCCACATGGCCTTCAAAGGCGCGGAGATTCTCTACACCCTGAAGCTCTCCACGGGCAGCAAGATCCTGTCCCTGTTTCCCAGCCATTATCACCACACCATCGGGGAGCATGTGGGCATACGCATCGCCGCGGATCACCTGGTGGCGTTTCCCTCGGCGTCATCCTGACGGCCTCGGCGCCACCTGAAACAAAAACGGCCAGCCTGTATGTAGCCAGGCTGGCCGTTCCACCCGCTGGTGTTCCGGAAATCAGGGGAGCTGGGCCGCGAGGTACTCGGACACCGCCTTGATTTCATCATCCGTCAGGCGCTTGGCGATATCCTGCATCATGCCGCCGGGATCATTGCCGCGCAGCCCCGACTTGAAGTCCTTGAGTTGCTTGATGAGGTAATCACGATGCTGCCCGCCGATCCTTGGAAACTGGGTGATCGTCTCGGACCTGCCCTTCCCGCGGGGACCGTGGCAGTTGATGCATCCATATACGCCGGTCATGGGATTGCCTTCCTTGAAGAGCTTTTCACCCTTGCTGGCGAGGGCCTTGTTGATGGGCTCCAGGGGTTTCTTGGCCATTTTCTGCTTAGCGAAATAGCTGGCGATGTCCTTGGCGTCCTGCACGCTGGCGACGGTGGCCGCCATGCCCGCCATGGTATCGTTATTGGCGCGGATGCCCTTCTGGAAATCGCGAAGCTGCTTTACGATATACCCGGAATACTGTCCGGCCAGGCGCGGAAAATCGGCCGTGGCGCTGTTACCGTCTCCGCCATGACAACCGGCACAAAGCGCCGACTTGGCTTCACCCGCGGCTGGGTCCCCCCCTTCGAAGGCAGCCTGGGCAGAACCTAGAAATAATGCCGACCCCACCAGAACTGCTGTCAAAACAGATAATTTCTTGATCATAGATGCACCCTTTTATATTTGTTCTCTGCTATAGATTGGCGGAACATCCCACCCTGATTGTCATAGCAACCACAAGCGAATCTATTTTAAGCCCATATCGCGCCGACAATCAAACATGGAATGGGGCGGCTCGCCGGCCGGTCTCAAGGAAAATCCGCTAACCGGGAGACATGGATTCAGGGAGTTTCCTCGCGCCTTTTGCGGTTATTGACGATGGCATTGTGGAAAAATGAGATGAACAGGGCCGCGATCAGGCCCGCCACGAGCCCCAGGACAACGATGAGGGCGCGCTGGGGCCTGGCGGGTTCCCGTGGCGCCACGGCGGGATCGATGACCTTGAAGGCGTATTCTTCCTGGACGCTGGCCAGCATGATCTCCTTGGTCTCGGCCTCGATGAGACGGTAGATGGCCTGCTGCACCTCCACGGAGCTGGTCTCCGCCAGTTGTTTCTCCAGGTAGTTGATGCTGGTCCTGGCTTCCTCGATCGCCTGGCGGCTGAGCAGGTCGTTGACGCGCCGCACGAGGCTGTTGGCCCACTGGGCGGCCAGTTCCGGATCCTGCCATTCGATTGCCAGCGTCAGCAAACCGGTGGAGCGGTCCAGATCGATGAAGCGCACCTTCTCCTCGAACAGATTGTAGGCATCCCACAGTGTCGGGGGCTCGGGCTCGAAAAAGGACAGGCGCGCGCCGCTCTCACCTCCCGCCGCCGCGGGAAACAGCAAGGGCATGAGATTCTCATCCTCGATGAAGGCCGTGGTGAGTGCGCGCGAACCCAGCGTGGCGATATGGCGCGCCACCCGCTTGCCGCCGCCCCCCATGGAAATCCCGGAACGGGCGAGCAGCTCTCCGAACTGGCCGGCTCCGAAGGCGGACAGCTTCCCGTCCTCCTCCTCATGGGACACGGGCGCCAGCAACACCTCGGCGCGGTAAACGGGCGTGGACAACAGGGCGAAGGCCAGCGCCATCAGGGCGCCCGCCAGGGTCATGAGGGCAATGAGCCACTTGTGCCGGACCAGCACCTGCCAGGACTCAAAGAGATCAAGCTCATCCTCGGGATAGTAGGCATGGGGCGGCGGCTCCTGGTAAGGCAGCCCCCTCCCTGATGGAATATCTTGACGGGGGGTATCGGGCTCGGGCGGCGGACGCGGGTCCCCCCGCTCCTGCTCGGCCTCCCTGGGGCGGACTTCCCCGATCTTATAAAGCGAACGTTTCACGGCGGCATATCCCGGAACTCAGAAAATTTCCAGCACCTTGAGGCTGGCGGCGGTGATGGCCAGTTGGTAGAGAACCTGGCTTACATCCACCATCAGCTGGTGGGAGCTGATGCGGTCCAGCTTGTATGGCACGACTATAACATCTCCCGGCCCGATCCTGACCCTTTTGCTCTGCTGGACCGCCCCATTGACATGGACCACGTAAATGGCCCGCTTGTTGCCGTTTTCGTTGACGCCGCCACTGAGGCGGATGTAGTCATTCACGCCGAAGCGGCTGTCGTAGAGGTGTGAAGTGGGATGATAGACCTCGCCCAAGACAATGACGTCTTCATACTGGCGCGGCACGAAGAGCTTGTCGCCCGGCTGCAGGGTGATATCGGCGCCCTGGCGCCCTTCCAGTATGTCCTCCAGCTTGATGACCATGCGCCCCAGGGCGCGCGCCTCCCGCATCTGGCCCAGCAGCACCTGGCCTTCCACCAGCGCCTTGTCCTTGTCCTTGCCGATGTCCCGCCCCTCCACGCTGAGGGCCGCCAGATCCTGTTCCAGGCGTGTCACCAGGCGGTCGATCTGTTCTTGCTCCCGCTGGCGGATGGACTCGCGCACGAAGACGGCGCCCCTGGGATAGGCATCCCCGGTCAGGCCGCCCGCCCTCTTGAGAAGACTGCTCAGCTTCTCGCCACGTTCGATGGGGTAGATCCCGGGAAAACGCACCTCTCCGCTGATCTCGAAACTGCCCTGCTCCACCCAGTCGGGGATGCGCCGCACCACGAGCTGATCATAGGGCGCGATGGCGATATCGCGTGCCTCGTCTCCCTGTAGGACCGCGCTGATATCGATTTCCATGCGCTGCTGCACGCGGCGCTCCCCTTCCTCCACCAAAAAACGGGTCAGCTCCGCCTTGAGGATGTAGGCATTGTCGGTCAGGCCGCCAGCGGCCTTCAGCAAGGTGCTGACTTTCATGCCCGCATGGACCGGATACCGCCCCGGGTGGTGCACCATCCCGGTAATGGAGGCCTCCTGGAACAGGCTGCCGGGGCGCGCCTGAACGCGCAGGGTATCCAGCAGGGGTTCTATGATCTTGCCACGGTCACCGAGCATGTCGAAGACAAAGATCTCGTCACGCGGTCTCAGCAACGTGTCCGCCTCTCCTCCCTTCTCCAGCAACGCCTCGCCCAGATCCGTCGCCAGCAGCACCATGCCGCGGTCCCCGGGCTTCTCGCGCCTGATCAGCACATAGCGGCTGTCCGCGCCGGGCAGCAATTCCTCCAGGCCGCCGATGAGATCCGTCATGCGCATGCCCTGGCGCCATTGCCTGGCCCCGGGACGCTGCACGTGTCCATAGAGAGTGACGACATTTTCCAGTTGATCGGGCACTGACGGAATCGAAACAATGTCTCCATCGCGCAACGACATCCCCAGTCCTTCCGGCAGGCTCAGATCGATGGCCAGCATGGTGCGCGCGCCGGCGGGAGAGAAACGCTCGATACTGGCTTCCTGCAAGAGTGCGCCCGGCGCCAGGCCTCCGGCCATTTCGATCAGCTCGGAAACGGTTTCTTCATGTTTCAATTCATAGATGGCGGGACGCCGCACCTGGCCGGTGATCGAGACTGTCCTGCCCACCGGCGGAACAAAAATCACATCGCCTGGCAGAAGGCGCACGTTGCTGCGCATGTCCCCTTTCAACAGAAGATCATAGAGGTCGAGCCGGGCGATGGTCCGCCCGTCGCGCTTGAGCTGGATGTCGCGCAGGCTGCCGATGGTCTTGACGCCGCCACTGGCGAACAGGGCGTTGGTCATGTTTGACAGGCCGCTGACCACGTAAGACCCCGGGCGCTCCACGTCACCCATGGCGAAAATGCGTATGGAGCGCAGCTTGCCCAGGGTGACCGAGGCCTTGACCCCGATCAGTTGGGTGGTGATGCGGTCACGGATCTCCTCCTGCAGGCGCGAGAAAGTCAGGCCGGCCACCGGCACCGGCCCGATGCTGGGCAGGAGCAGCATGCCGTTGCGGGTGACCGGAAGTTCGTATTCCACGTTTTCCTTGCCAAACAATTGCACCTGCACCGTGTCCCCAGGGCCCAGTACATAGTTGTCGGGCACGGGAATCTCGGTCACGGCCCTCAGGAATCCCTGTTGCCCGGAGAACAGGTCATAGCCGAAGGGCCTGACTTCCTTCTCCACGGGGAGAATCTTGAGGGTGACATCCAGGCCGTCGAGAACCGGTTCCGCCTCGATGCGCTCCTCGGCCTCCTGCTCATTGAGCCCCGCCAGGGGAATCCTGCCCACATTGCTCAGGACCAGGCCGCCGCTGCTGTCCAGCACGAACAGTGTCCGCCGCGGGATGCGCGCATCGCGCCTGTCGCCGGGCTCATCGCGCGGCCCGCTTGCGTCCTCGCGGGGGGTAAAGCGCAGCAGAATTGTCTCCCCACCGGAGATCCGCACATCCTCTGCCCCGGCATCCAGCGCCTTCTGTCCGGGCAGGGAAGGTGAGGGCTCATCGGAAATCAGTGCCTCCCGGCCATTCAGGAGCGGATCCGGCCGGGAGGGGGACGGCCCCGCGTTGACCTGAAGACGGGGCAGTCCCTGCAGACTCTCCAGCTTCTGCAGCATCTGGGGCGTCACCTCCACCGCGGACGCGCCGTGGAGGCAGACCAACGTCATCCACAGGAACCAAATCGATTTCCAGAGTTTTTTCATGTCTCTTTATATTGCTGCAAGCAGACCACGCGGAATTCCCTGCTCACCCCCTCCATGGCGGGGTCCGGCAAACACGGCCGGCGCAGCCACGGCAAGGGGCATGCGCCAAGGAAGGTGCAAGATACAAGGGACAAGGGAAGTAGCCTTTTGTATCTTGTATCTTGTCCCTTGTCCCTTGTACCTTGTACCTTAAGTATCTTGTACCTTTCATAATCCCAGCACCCGGTTTTTTGCAATGACCGGGTTTTGGAACACGAGAATACCACATCATGGGCATGGCGACGGATCCCGGCAGCGGGACCTATTTCCCGAAATCCGTCATGAGGCCGGTTTCGCTGTCATCCAGCATGAGCGGCCGCTCCACCAGATTGTACAGATCCCCCGGCGACACCACCATCTGCCCCACATCGCGCGTCCAGGGAGCGATGGACATGGCGGCGAAAGCCTGGGTGTCCCTGGTCAGCAGGGCATTCAGATAGACCAGCATGTAGATACCCTTGTCGTAATAGGGGTCTCCGGGGGCGCCGGGCGGTGTCGTGTCCTCGCCATCGGTCACGGTATACCAGGCGCCCAGTTCCACCCCCGACCGGAAACGGCGCTTCAGTTCGAAGCGCACGCCTTTGTCCCCGGCCAGGAAACGCCCCGCCCTGGCGGTCGCGGTCAGGCCCATGGCGGGCAGGCGGTAATGAAGCGCCCCCAGCGCCGTCAGCACCGAATAATCCCGGAATCCCAGATAATCGCCAGGCGAACGCTGCCTGAGCCAGTCGACGGCTACATCCACGGCCCAGTGGCCCTCGCGTGGCAGATACAGCACCTGTCCACCCACCCCGGCAAACATTTCCTCATAATAGCCCGCCGACACCCGGCTGAAGAGGCGCTCGCCCAGCAGGGTGTACTTGTTGAGCAACAGCCTGTCCATGTTCAGGCGTTCGCCCTGCAGGTACAGGGCGATGTCGGAACGCACATGGGGCAAACGGCTGTTGGAGCCCTGCCTGACCTTGCTGACGTCTTCCAGGAGGGTGAAGCGCACCCCGCTGTCCAGAAAGAAGCCGCGTCCAAAGTGCTTGCGGTACTGGGCCAGGGAATAGATGTCATAGTGAAAGGCCCCGCTGGGATCATTCACGAACAAGCGCACGTTGAATGGCACCACGTGGAGCCTGGAGAGGCGCCTGTCCTCCCATTTGAACCCCAGCAGATGCCCCTCGTTGTCCTCCGCCGTCTCCAGGGCAGCCGCTGGCTTCCCGCGCTCAGGGTCCGTGGCGGACACTGCCCGCTCGGCGCCCGCTTCCATGGCTGCGGGAACGGCGCGGGTGATTGTGACCGAGCGGCTCAGCCTTTCCGCGCTGATCTCTCCGTCGAAATAGGCCCTCAACTGGGCCGGATCGCTGAAAACATAGGTTGCAAGCGGCAGATCGTTGCGCGTATAGATGATCTCGATGGCTTGCGCGTCGGCGGGCCCCGCCAGCAGAATGGTGCGCGCCGCCCGGCCCACCGCGCGCCCCATCAGGAAAATGCGCGGATGGGTCAGGCTCGCGCGGACAGTCCCGCCCGCAAGCACGATGTGGACGTTTTTGTATCCCTGCATTTCCAGGTCCGAGCGCAACGCGGCCGCAAGGCGGCTGTTCCCGCGCCAGGCCGCCGCGGGCTCCCGCCCGCGCCTCTCCCGGAATGGCGCCGGCTCATCGATCTTGGGAATGAATTCCTTGCGGTTCAGAGGAATGGAAACGGACAGGTTGCCGCCCACGTCCCCGCCGCCGTAAGCGGCCTGAATCCCGAACCATCCCACGCGGTAGCCCACGCCAAAGGTCGCGCCACCCCGCTTCCCGAGCGCCCCGGACTCGGCCGCCAGCAGATCCTGCTTATAGCCGTAGGCATCGTACTCCAGCAACAATTCCAGTTTCCTGCGCCAGGACGGATTGTAGCGCAACCCGCCAAACAGACCATCGATGCGCTTTGTCCCATATCCCAGGGTCACGTCGAGATCGCCGAACAATCTCTTGCTCATGGCCATATAATGAGCCGCGAACAAACGGGTACCCATATAGTCCTGGGTACCGGCGGAAATGGCAGGCAACCAGCGGGATTCGCGCAGCAGCAGCAACTTGGCGTCGAAGGCCTTGTCTTTGTAATCTCCGAAATCAGCGTTCTCATCGCCCTGGAAGGCGGGGGCATCGTTGATATTGGTGTAGCGGGCCGACAACTCCAGGCGAGGCAGAAAGGTGATGCTGCTCCACAGGGCGGTATAAGGCTTGTTGTAGCTGAGTCCGAAACGCAGGGTACCCTCGGGATCGATTCTTCCGTCGGGCATATTGATCAGGCCGGTCTGGCCTGTCGTGGACGGCTGGGCGGGAAGAGGCGCGGGGAGCAGGCACAGCAAGACGCCCATCATGCAGGGCAGGACCGACGCGCGGGCGCAGGGGGTGGCTGTCAACAACGCTCAACAGGAAACGCGCGTATACAACTCACCCGCATTTCTCACCAGGATGGCGGGATGATCGCGCAGAGCATGGGATTCACAAAGGATATTACGAAGGAGCGGCATGCCAGGGAGTATTTCCGGCTGAGTAATGTCCTTTGTGGACACACGGAACAAGCGAGGGCCCGCCATCCAGGTGAGAAATACGCTAGGGCGCGCTGTGGCTCGGCGGAGTGGAACTGCCCCCTCCCCCTCCGCCAGCGACCGCGGCCAGCAGCGCGGCCAGCCCGATACCGGCGCCGATGGCAAGCTTGGAAATACCCTTGCCCGTGGTTTCCGCGGCCGCTTGCGCCTCCTCAACGGGGGGAGGCCCCGCCTGCGGCTCCGGCCCTTCCCCGGGCGCTGCCTCGTCGGTGGTCCCGGGATCTGGCAGTGTCTCCGTCTTTGGCTTGGGCTTGACAATGCCTATCGCGGCGGCCAGTTGCATGGACTCGCTGCCCGCGCCCTGGACTGGCAAGGAGGATGCCGGCGCCTCCATGGACGGTGTCTGGGCCATCACCTGGCTACCCATGAATGCCATGATCACGCTCATGGCGCAATATCTGTGAAAGCGCTTGCGGAATTTCATCACCTGCTCCCTCTTCCCCCTTGTGCGGATTCCATGATGGGGGATTGTATACCCTTTTCGGCCTCAGTGCAGGACTTGCGAATGACCGCGGCCGCGCGCGGACCTCGGAACCTTATTCGTAGGTATGATAGAAGCCCGTGATGAGCAGGTCCCGCCCCCGTTTTTCCACGTCAATCTCGACCTGACCCTTGACCGTCGTGATGGAGGTCTCTCCTTTCAGGAGCACCTTGACCTCGAATTCACCTTCTCCCTTGGCGCGGCCCTCATCCACTTGACGCCAGTCCAGATCCTCGACGATAAATTGACGTTTCTCGGTTAGATCAAACAGCTCCTGATAGTCGGCTGCGATTCCCTCCCGGTTCTGGCGGTCGTTGGTATGCGCATCCTTGGCGAACACACTCAACAGGCGCCGCAGGTTCCCTTCTTCATAACTGCGGACAAAGGTGCGCATCAGCCCGTCCAGTTCCTCACGGGGTATCGGCTCGATGGCGGGAAGGGCCGTGGCAGGGGGCGGCGGCGCCACGGCGGCCAGGTCCATTCCGCCCGATGGTAGCGTTGACTCACCGGGCGCGGCCAGCCTGGCAGCCGAGGCTGCTTCAGCGGGCCCTGGCGCGGGCTTGGCAACCGGAGGAGACGCAACCACCGGTTTGACGGGGGCAGGCGGCGCCGGCTCAGGCGCGGGCCTGGCGGAGGAAGCGGGCGGCCTGGCCACGGGGCGCGCCTGGACGGGGGCAGGCGCAGGCGGAGGCGTCTTCTTCTCCACGGCCCGTGCCGTGGACGGGGCCGCGGGCCTGGCGGGCGGCGCCAGGGCCTTGTCCTGACTGGAAACAGGTGCGCCCGTCTCCTCTTCCGGGACTTCCGGAAGCCGCGAGGTCCTGCGGGGCGACAGTGTGAGCCCGGTCACAACAGGATCATCCTCTTCCTCCAGGGAAAGACCGGAAATATCCTCCTGGACA
>WGFB01000080.1 GCA_015492435.1 Gammaproteobacteria bacterium
CAATAGTGACTCCATGCGGGCTCTCAATCCTGGATTGGCATTCAAGCGCTCCAGAAACACTTTATCGCTTAAACGGTTATTGGGCATCTGAGGACTCCTTGGCTGGTGGGGGATGACTCAGGTTATACCACATCAGTTTGAATCGCACCCTGCTGGATCTTTGCGCTTGACAGCCTTGGTGATACTACGGATAATTTGCGGTTCCTAGGATAAGACAGGGGAAGTTAACAATAACATTCAGGTAAAACCTGAAGTTGCCCACGCCAGGTAGCTTGCGCCACACAGGGCGCAAAGGCGTAGGGAGGGAACTGCAACCTCTTTCTGTTCACAATAACTAACTCCTTGAGGAGGAAAAATATGAAAGCACGTTGGATAGGTGTCGCTGCTGCTGCAGCAATCTTCATGTTCGGTGCGGGTCAGGCAAGCGCGGATGCAAATCTGGACCTTGCCAAGAAGAGTGGCTGCCTTGCCTGCCACAGCGTCGATAGCAAGGTCGTAGGCCCCGCTTGGAAAGATGTTGCTGCCAAGTACAAGGGTGATGCTGGCGCCAAGGACGCACTGGTCGCCAAGGTCAAGGCTGGCGGCAAGGGTAACTGGAACGACGTTACCGGTGGCGTTCCCATGCCTCCCTACTCCCCGCGCGTCTCTGACGCCGACATCGCAACCCTGGTTGACTTCATTCTCGGCCTCTGATCCCGGCTGAAGAAACCAACGGTTCGGAGCAAAAGCCAGCGCTTGTGCGCTGGCTTTTGTTTTGTGGAACCTGGCAAATCCATTCACTCATTGCAAAACCACCGGCTGATTTGTGTTTCAGGGCCTCATCACCCCGGCACCATTGCGCTACCTGTTCTCATACCCACTGCCCGAATCGATAGCCATTGTGCCACAACACTATTGCTAATGCAAATCATTATCGTTTGCGTTCCCCTGAAAATCCCGTAAGCATTTCATGGATCGCTGCGTCATCTCCGGCGCCGTGATAGAATGGCCGCCATTTCCACAGCCTTCTTTTCTGAAGACAGAAAACCATGAACCAACCCTCGATTCCGGTGGTCATGACCTTCTCGGGCCATGACCCGGGCGGCGGCGCCGGCATCCAGGCCGATATCGAGGCCGTGGCCAGCATGGGCTGCCATGCGGCGCCGGTCATCACCGCGCATACCGTGCAGAACACCCACAATGTCATCTCTGTAACGCCGGCCGATACCACCCTGCTCATTCAGCAGGCGCGCGCCATCCTGGAAGACATGGAAGTGGCCGCCTTCAAGGTGGGCCTGCTGGCGAGCACCGAGGTCACCGAGGCGGTGCACAGCCTGCTGGTGGACTACCCGGGCATACCCGTGGTGGTGGATCCCGTGCTCTTTGCCGGGGGCGGCGCCCGCCTGGTGGATGAAGGCCTGCTCTCCGCCATGCGCACCCTGTTGCTGCCCCTGACCACCATTCTCACCCCCAACAGCTTCGAGGCCCGCACCCTGGCGGCGGAGGCGGACAATCTCGACGCCTGCGCCCACAAGCTGCTCGACGACGGCTGCGAGTTCGTGCTCATCACCGGCACCCACGAAAACACCCCGGCGGTGGAAAACCGCCTCTACGGCCATCACCGTCATATGGACACCTTCACCTGGGAGCGCCTGCCCGCCAGCTACCACGGCTCCGGCTGCACCCTGGCCGCCGCCATCGCCGGCCTGCTGGCCCAGGGAGGGGACATCCCCGCGGTGATCGAGGAGGCCCAGGCCTATACCTGGGAGACCCTGCGCCATGGCTACCGCGTGGGCATGGGCCAGCTTCTGCCCAACCGCCTGTTCTGGGCCGTGGTGGACGAGGGCCTGGATCAGTGAAGCATGTCATCCGCGGCCTCTATGCGATTACACGCGAAGCCCCGGGGGATACCCTGCTGGACGACATGCGCCAAGCCCTGCGGGGCGGGGCGGCCGTGATCCAGTACCGCAACAAGCGGGGGGACGAGGCCCTGCGCCTGGAACAGGCCACCCGCCTGCGCCGGTTGTGCCGGCGCCATGGCGTCCCTTTCATCGTCAACGACGATATCGAACTGGCGCGGGCGAGCGGGGCAGACGGGGTCCATCTGGGGCGCGGCGACGGGACGGTGGCCGGGGCGCGCGCCGCCCTGGGCAGCGGCGCCGTCATCGGCGTGTCCTGCTATGACAGCCTGGCGCGCGCGCGGGCCGCGGCAGAGGCGGGCGCCGACTATGTGGCCTTTGGCAGCTTCTTCCCTTCCCCCACCAAGCCGCGGGCCGTCGCGGCGACGCCCGGCCTTTTGCAACAGGCCGTGAATACCCTTAACATCCCCGTTGTGGCCATCGGGGGGATCACGCCTGAGAACGGCGCCTTGCTGGTGCGTGCCGGCGCCCATGCCCTGGCGGTCATCAGCGGCCTGTACGCGGACGATGGCATCGAACAGGCGGCGCGGCGCTACGCAGGGCTGTTCGAAACCCTGACAGACAGAAACAAGACCAACATCAATCACAGTTAGGATACATCCATGACGCAATCCCACGAATTATTCAAAAGTGCCCAGCAACACATCCCCGGCGGGGTGAATTCCCCCGTGCGCGCCTTTCACGGCGTCGGCGGCGAGCCGGTGTTCATCAAGCGCGGCTCGGGCGCCTATATCATCGACGAGGACGGCAAGGAGTACGTGGACTACGTGGCCTCGTGGGGCCCCATGATCCTGGGACATGCCCATCCCGCCGTCATTGCGGCGGTCAAGGCCGCCGTGGACAAGGGACTGGGTTTCGGCGCGCCCACCCAGATCGAAACCGTCATGGCCGACAAGATCTGCGAGCTGGTCCCCTCCATCGAAATGGTGCGCATGGTCAACTCGGGCACCGAGGCCACCATGAGCGCCATACGCCTGGCACGCGCCTACACGGGACGCGACAAGATCCTCAAGTTCGAGGGCTGCTATCACGGCCATTCGGATTCCCTGCTGGTCAAGGCCGGCTCCGGCGCCCTGACCCTGGGCGTGCCCACCTCCCCGGGGGTGCCCGTGGCCCTGGCGGAGCACACCATCACGGTGCCCTACAACGACATCGGCAAGGTGGAAGAGGTCTTCGCCCATGTGGGAGGGCAGATCGCCTGCGTCATCGTCGAGCCGGTGGCCGGCAACATGAACTGCATTCCGCCCGTGCCGGGCTTCCTCGACGGCCTGCGCAAGGTGTGCGACGACCATGGCAGCGTGCTCATTTTCGACGAGGTCATGACCGGCTTCCGCGTCGCCCTGGGCGGCGCCCAGCAGCGCTATGGCGTGAAACCGGACCTCACCACCCTGGGCAAGATCATCGGCGGCGGCATGCCCGTGGGGGCCTTCGGCGGGCGCCGCGACATCATGGACAAGATCGCCCCCCTCGGGCCCGTCTACCAGGCGGGCACCCTGTCGGGCAACCCGGTCGCCATGGCCGCCGGTCTGGCCACCCTGGAGGAAATCTCCAAACCGGATTTCTACGAGGACCTCAGCGCCAAAACCAAGCGCCTCACCGAAGGGCTGGTGACGCGCGCCCGCGCCTTCAACATCCCCCTGCGCGCCAATTGCGTGGGCGGCATGTTCGGACTGTTCTTCACCGAGGAAGAAGAAATTACCAACTTCGACCAGGTAACCCGTTGTAACCTGGACCGCTTCAAGCTGTTCTTCCACGGCATGCTGGAACAGGGCATCTACCTGGCGCCTTCCGCCTACGAGGCCGGTTTCGTCTCCGCCGCCCACGGCCCGGACGAATTCAAGCGCACCCTGATCGCCGCGGAACAGGTCTTTTCCCGGCTGTAAGCGGGGACCGGCCGTGATCATCCGCCCGCCGCGCGTGGCGCGCCTGTTCGCCATCTGCGCCCTCCTGGCAACCACCACGTCCCAGGCCGCGCCATCCGCCATCACCGCCATCGAGCCCGCCGTGGTCACCGTGGGCAAGCCCCACGCCGTGACCATACGCCACCGCCCCCTGGCGGAAAGCGAACAGCTCTTCTTCCAGCCCGGCGGTCCCTATGTCAGGCAACGTCTGGACCTGGCCGGGCGGCCGGCCGACCTCGCCACAGGCGGCGGACGGGTCTATGCGGTGGGCGACTTCGATGGCATCGAGATCCTGGCGCCCGCGGGTGGCGGCCACCTGAAAAAAGCCGGACGCTTCGCCGGTGGTCAGCGCTACCGGGCAATCCGTTTCCTGGACGGGCGCATCCTGGCCCTGGCGGAACGGCGCCTGGACGTCTTCTCACTGGACGGCGAGGGGACACCCAATCTGCAAGGCGGCCTGGACAGCCCTGGCCCCTTGCGCGCCCTGGCCGCGGAGGGGGAGACAGTCGTACTGCTCAAGGAGGACGGCAAACTGCTCCTGCTGGACCTGGCCTCCCCCGGCGCGCCGCGCATCGTGGACACCCTCGACCCGCAGTTCCCGATCCGCGCCCTGCGCATCAGCCAGGGCCTGCTCTATCTGGCGGCGGATGACGAAGGATTGCTGGCCATGGAGCTGCGTCCCGGCGCGCGGGGACAGGTCATCGGCCGCTACCGCACCACCGGCCCCGCCCTCCATGTCTACCTCCACCGCGGCCGGGCCCTGGTGGCCAACGGCGCGCACGGGCTGACCGTCCTCGACGTCTCCGACCCCGCCCGCATGACCTGGGTGGGCAGCCACCAGCAGTTGGGAGCGGTGCGCCGCGTGGAGATCCTGGACGCCGAGCGCGCCGCCGTCCTCAACGGGGAGGGCGACGTGTTGCTCATCGACCTGGGCAATCCCGCCATGCCCGCGCTGATCTCCGCCCTGCCGCGCGGCGGCGCCCTGGCGGCCCTGCCCCTGAACGGCGATCTGATCCTCGCCACCACCCGGGGCCTGCAGGTGCTGGACACCCGGGCCCTGCCGCCGCAGATCAGCAACGAGGGCCTGGACTCGGGCCAGGGGGTCAACTACGGAGGCGAGCGCAAGCTGGTCATCGAGGACGGCATCGCCTACGTGGCGGACTGGTTCTCGGGCATTCACCTCTACGACATCGGCGACCCGCGGCGGCCGCGCCTGTTGTCCAGCTTCCACACCCAGGGCTCGCCCAAGGGCGTGGTGGTGAGGAATGGCGTGGCCTATGTGGCCGACGACGATCACGGCCTGCAGATCATCGACGTCAGGGATCCGCGCCGGCCCCGCCAGTTGTCGTCCCTGCTCACCTCCGGCCTGGCCTATACGCCGGTGCTGGCGGGCGACCTGCTGTACCTGGCCAGCCATCGCGGCGGTTTCCAGATCGTGGACGTGAAGGATCCCGCCAGGCCGGCGCTGGTGGCCGACGTGGACACGCCCGGTAAATCCTGGTCCATCCAGGTGCGCGGCGACTACGCCTACGTGGCCGACGACGATCCCGGTCTGCTGGTCTTCGATATCCGCGACCCGGCGGCGCCGCGCTTCGTGGCCCAGTTCAATCCCGGCGGGGCGGCGGAGGATGTCCTCCTCGACGGCGACCTCGCCTACGTGGCTTTCTTCGACCGCGGCGTCTACGTGCTGGACATCTCCGACCCGCGCCATCCCCGGGAACTGCATCATGTGCCCACGCCCGGCAACGCCCGCGGCCTGGAGCGGGACGGCCGCTACCTCTACGTGGCCGACTGGCTGGGCGGCATCCAGGTGGTGGATGTGGCGCGCCCGGAGGCGGCCGCCATCACGGGCAGCTTCGACACGGCCGGGGCCTCGTGGGGCCTGCGCGTCCACGAAGGCTTTGCCTACGTGGCCGACTGGTGGGGCGGCTTCATTGTCCTGGACGTGCGCGATCCGCAACGCCCCCGCCTGGCGGGCAGCTACCATCACAATGACGATGTGAAACAGGTCGCCACCCGAGGCATGTACGCCTTCGTGGCCAAGGGCCGGGACGGGCTGCAGGTCTTCGACATCAACAACGCCCTCAACCCCACCTGGGTGACGGGCGTTGCCACCGGTCCCGCCGAGGACATCGTCATCGCCGGGCGCTTCGCCGCGACCTGCGGCGGCGCGGAAATCAGTATCGTGGACATCGCCGATCCCTTCCGCCCCGTGCTGATAAAGAAAGTGGCGCTGGATCACGACTGCGAGCTTCTGAGAGGCGGGGACCACGCCGTCTATGCGGCACAGCGGAACGGCGCCATTACCCGCCTCGGCCTCGATGACGGCACCTTCCCCGTGACGCGCGGCGAGGGGCCGGCCCTGGCCGACCTGTGGGCCGATGGCGGCGATCTTTTCGTGCTGGGCGCGGACGGCACGGTCCGCCGCCATGATGATACCCCCGGCGATCCGCGGGCCATGTTCACCCTCACCGGCGGCAGCGCCGCAAGCCTGCGCGCGGCGGGGCGGACCGTGGCCATCCACCAACCGGGCAAGGGCATCGCGCTGCTGCAACGGGAGGGAGGAAAACTCACCGGCAACGGCTTCATACCCCTGACCGCCCCCCTCGCCGACCTGCGCCTGGCGGACGGCAGGCTGTTCGTGGCCACCGGGGACAACGCCATTCTCACATTCGCCCTCGGCGGTCGCGGCGGCTGGCGCCTGGAGACCCGCTATCCGGCCCTCAACCCCGTCTCACGCATTCATCCGAAAGGCAACACCGTGTACGGCGCGGGCGCGCGGCACATCACGGCCGTCGCCATCCCGCCGCCCGTGCCCCTCACGCCGCGCGGCGCCACGGAAACGCGGGCGGACCTGCCCGGAGAAATGCCCAACGGCGCCTATGACGTGGTCTTGACGGCGCTGGACAAAGACGCGCCGCCCTTCGTCGCGCACAACGGCCTCACCATCGAGATGCCCGCCTTCGGCAAGCCCAGTTTCACAATGGAAGACCTGAAGCGCGTCATGGAGCAGCGCAGGAAAGCACAACAGAAAGGGCCTTGACACAACAGGGTGGGTCTAGTCGTCGTCTCCCAGCTCGGGCGACCACCCCGCCGCGCGGGCGCGCCGCACCGCCTCGTCCTGAATGCGCAGATAGCGCGACTGCAGTGCCTCGGGCATGTTGCCCACCCGGAAATCATACTTCTCCCATTCTTCCTGAACACGGCGCCACAGATCCTCGATGCCCTGCGGCAACCAGCCCTCGCAGGTCTCATCCTCATCGATCAGGCCGAAAGCCCAGGCCTCCCGGATGATCTTGCCGGTGTCGGTCATGCCGCCAAAGTTATCGTTATGGATGCCCACGTAGGGCGTATTCTTTTTCATACTGACAGTCTCCTTAGAACAACATGGGAAAATCCCGCCGGATGGCCGCGATACCCTGAATGACCTCATCGGACAATGTCAGGTCCACGGAATCGATATTGGTCTGCAATTGGCGCATGTTGGTGGCGCCGATCAGGGTGGAGGCCACGAAAGGGCGGCTGTTGACGAAAGCCAGGGCCATCTGGCAGACATCGAGGCCGTGCGCCCTGGCCAGGGCCCCATAGCGCCGGATGGCCTCGTCGGCGGCGGGCACGGCGCGGTGCTCGGGCCGCGTCTCGATGGTCAGCCGCGCGCCCGCGGGGCGGGCGCCATCGAGATACTTGCCGCTGATCATGCCGCGCGTGAGCGGCGACCAGGCCAGCAGCCCCACGTCCTCGGCCAGGCTGATCTCGCTCAGATCGGGCTCGAAATGGCGGCACAGCAGGGAGTATTCGTTCTGGATGGATACCATGCGCGGCAGGCCGTGCCTCTCCGCCAGTTGCAGCCATTTCATGACGCCCCAGGCGGTTTCATTGGACAGGCCGATGTAGCGCACCTTCCCCTCGCCGATAAAATCCTGCAGCGTGCGCAGCACTTCGAGGAAATGGTCTTCCTCCGCCCGCGCGTCGAAGTCCGGCGCATAATTCCAGATCCTGCCGAAGTGATAGGAACCGCGGTTGGGCCAGTGGAGCTGATACAAATCGATGTAATCGGTCCGCAGGCGCCTGAGGCTGTCTTCCAGCGCCTGCCGCAGGCTGCGCCCGTCGATGGGTCCACCATTGCGGATCCACTGAAGACCGGGCCCGGCGATCTTGCTGGCCAGAATCACCCGTTCGCGCGTGCCGCGCGCGGCGAACCAGTTGCCGATGATGGTTTCCGTTTTGCCATAAGTGTCCGCGCTGGGGGGAATGGCGTACAGCTCCGCCGTATCGAAAAAGTTGATGCCCCGCTCAAGGGCGTAGTCCATTTGCGCGAAACCTTCCGCCTGCGTGTTCTGCAGGCCCCAGGTCATGGTGCCCAGGCCGATGAGGCTGACCTCGAGATCGCTGCGCCCCAGCCTGCGGAATTTCATCGCCATTTCCACCTCATGCCTTTGCTGCTATTCGTCGATTGGATCAGCATGGCAAAAGGGCGTCAAGTTCCGCGCGAGATCTCCATCCCGGCGGTCTTCACCCTCCAGCCAGCGGTAAATGTCCTCCAGCACCCGCTCCGCCTGCAGATCCCGGGTGAGCATGTGATAGCCGTTCTCATAGAGCCTGACCTGCCAGTGCGGCGCTTCGCCCGCCAGTTTCATGAGCAGTCGGCAGACGGGCGCCCTGGGTATGATATCGTCGTGCTTCCCGTACAGAAACAGCACCTCCGTCTCCCCGCCTGGCGACACCAGGGCGGCCTGGTCCATGAGATTGCTGACGCCGTACAGAACATCCACGCGGGTCGCCTTGATCACCCTGGGATCGCGGCCCAGGGCGCGCAGCATTTCCACGTTGTCAGAGGGCCGGATATCCAGGCCCTCGCCCGTCAAACGCCTGCCCGGCATGATGTGCGCCGCCAGCCACAGGGCCGCGCGCTGATAGATGGGCATGCTGTCGCGCGACCATACAGCGGGCGCCACCAGCACCATGCCCGCGATATCCGCCGCGATATGATCCAGGCCCACCAGGGCCACCGCCCCGCCCATGCTCTCGCCCAGGACATACAGCGGGCAGTCCGGCCGCGCGGCCTTCATCAGGGTCACCATGAGGCGCAGGTCGTCGACCAGGCGCCCGCTGCCGTGCCACAGGCCGAAGCCCGCCGCATCGCCGAAGCCCCGCTGATCGTAGGCCACCACGTCGATCCCGCGGGCGGCCAGATATTCACCCACACCGGCAAAGGCGTGGTGGTAATCGTTGAGCCCATGTAGGGCCAGCACCTGGGCACGGCAGCTTCCCGCCGCCCTCCAGCGCCGGACGGGCAGGCGGAAACCGTCGTCCATGACGGCATAGTCCTCATGCAGCACGGGCAGCGCCGTGGCATCGCCCGCGGGTTGCACGTAGGGGCGGGCGCAGGCCCCCACAAGGACAAGGGCTGCGATGACGATGGCCAACAGTCTGATCATGCGGATAAACTCAAACGTGGCGATTTATCACGAAGAACACGAGGGTTTTGTGTACCTTATTGAAATAAAACCTGCTGCGTGTGACGGCCCCAAGTGCTGGTGTCACACCGGGCCTTACCCGGCAGCAGCGCACAGGAAGGCACAAGATACAAGGTACAAGAGAAGTGGCCCTTTGTATCTTGCACCTTGCACCATTTCACAAGCTCAGTACCCAGTTTTGTAGACTCGATGACTGGGTTGCCTTCATATCACCATACCCGCACCCGATGATCAAACCCTTCAGATTGGACGCCCGGGGTCGATATAGCTCACAGGGCCTGTGCGAATCCATTCACTTCCCGAGCCGCGAGCATCCATGAACGTCGCCTTTATCAACCCCTTTATCAGCGCCATTCAGGATACCCTGTCCACCATGGCCACCCTGGAGGCCATCCCGGGGCGCCCCTCTATCAAGGAAGGCACGGCCGCAAAAGGGGACGTGACCGGCATCATTGGCATGGCAGGACCGCAACTGACCGGCTCACTGGCCGTATGTTTTACGGAGGCGGTCATTGTCGAGATCTCCCGGCGCATGTTGGGCGAAACTCCCCAGGCCATCGATGAGACGGTGACGGACATGGTGGGCGAGTTGACCAACATCGTCACCGGCGGCGCCAAGAAGCTGCTGGCCGAGGACGGCTATGACTTCGACATGGCCATTCCTTCCGTGGTGACGGGCAGGGATCACACCATCGAGCACAAATCCAGCGGCCCCACACTTATCCTGCCCTTCGACACGGAGGCGGGACCGTTTTTCATGGAAATCTGCTTTTCGGAAAAGGTGACCTCATGAAATTGTTTGCCAAATTTCTCATGTTACTCGTGGTCGCGGCCGTCGCCGCGCCTTTTTTTCTCAAGGACGATGCGGGGCGCCCGCTGATGACACTGGACAAGCTGAGCATGCCTGAAGTCACCGCTCCGCCGCTGCCCGAGGTTCATTCCACCCTCAAGGATGTGGCGCGCATGATGCCAGGCCTGGGCGATGGAGAAGAAGCTGCCACGGTCAAGGCCTATAAATGGCAGGACGCCGAAGGCGTGTGGCACTTCAGCGACCGTCCCGTATCCTCCGCCGAGGAAATCGCCATCGATCCCGACGCCAGCGTCACGGATTTCGATGCGATTCCCCTCACTGTAACCGGCGGTGGCAACACCTCGCGCGCCTCCAGTGTGGCGGGCGGGGCTTTGCAGGTAATGGATCAGGCGCGGGATGTGAACCAGCTTGCCCAGGAGCGCTTCGAGCGCCAGTCCCGGGTGATCGAGGCACAAAGCCGCTGACTCAGACCGGCTCTCCCCAGCGCGGCAACAGATCGTGCGCCACGCCCAGGTGGTCCAGGATGCGCGCCACGACGAAATCCACCAGGTCGTCCACCGAGCGGGGCTTGTGATAGAAGCCGGGGCAGGCCGGCATGATCACCACGCCCATGCGGCTCAGGGCCAGCATGTGTTCCAGGTGAATGGGGGAGAGGGGCATTTCGCGCGGCACCAGGATGAGCTTGCGCTGTTCCTTGAGGATCACGTCGGCGGCGCGCTCCAGGAGATTGTCGCTGGTGCCGCAGGCGATGGCGGCCAGGGTGCCGCTGGTGCAGGGGCAGACCACCATGGCGTCCGTGACGCTGGAGCCACTGGCCACGGGCGCGGTCCACTGTTCCTTGCCGAATACCCGCAGTTGCCCCTCACCGGCGGCGAAACGTTCAGTAAAATAGGCTTCCATGTCCCGCGGCGCGCCGCTCACCTTGAGGTCCGTCTCCAGGGACATGACCACCTGCGCCGCCGGTGAGATCAGCAGATACACCTGCCTGTCCCGCTCCAGCAGGCACTGCAGCAGGCGCAGGCCATAAGGGATACCCGATGCCCCGGTCAGGGCCAGTGTGATGGTGTCACGCGCCACGCCGCCGCAGAGCCTCCATCAAACGTTCGTGTATGTTGCCGAATGCGCCATTGCTCATGATCAAGACCTGTGTCCCCGGTTGCGCCCTGTCCGCCACATGGCGCACGATGTCCGCGATGTCATCCATCACCCGCGCACACCCGCCCACAGATGATGCCACTTCCTGAAGATCGAAATCCAGTTGCGGCGACTGATACAGTATCACCTCGTCGGCCCGGGCGAGGGCGCCGGGCAGGGTGGACTTGTGCACCCCCATTTTCATGGTGTTGGAGCGCAGGTCCAGTATGGCGGTAATGGGGGCGCCGCCGACATTGCGGCGCAGGCCTTCCACGGTAGAGGCGATGGCCGATGGGTGATGGGCGAAATCGTCATAGACGGTGATCTCCCGTATGACGCCGCGCACTTCCATGCGCCGCTTGACGCCCTGGAATTCCCCAAGGGCCGCCACGGCCTGTTCGGGCAGGACACCCGCGTGGCGGGCGGCGGCCACCGCCGCCAGGGCATTGGCGATGTTGTGCCGCCCCATCAGCCCCCATGACACCGTCCCGAAACTGCGATCACCAAGATACACCTCGAAACGGCGCATGTCGGCGCTGATGTGGCGTGCATGCCAGTGGCCCGGAACGGGGGCATCGCCATAATATTCCAGGGGCGTCCAGCAACCCTGGCGGATGACCGCCTCCAGATGGGCGTCACCATGGGGGAGGATGATCAGTCCGGACGCAGGCACGGTGCGCACCAGGTGATGAAACTGGCGCTGAATGGCCGCCAGGTCCTCGAAGATGTCCGCGTGATCATATTCCAGGTTGTTCATGATCAGGGTGCGTGGGCGGTAATGAATGAACTTGGAGCGCTTGTCGAAGAACGCGCTGTCATACTCGTCCGCCTCCACGACGAAGAAGGGTGTATCACCCAGGCGGGCCGAGACCGGAAAATTCCGTGCCAGGCCGCCGATCAGAAAACCCGGTTTCAGGCCGGCATATTCCAGGATCCAGGCCAGCATGCTGGCGGTGGTGGTCTTGCCATGGGTGCCGGACACCCCCAGCACCCAGCGCCCGCGCAGGACCTCGCCCGCCAGGAATGCCGGTCCCGAGGTATACGGCAGGCCACGGTCCAGCACGTATTCCACCATGGGATTCCCCCGCGAGAGGGCATTGCCGATGACCACCAGATCCGGCTCGGGTTGCAGGTGGGCGGGATCATAGCCCTCGCGGAGACGGATGCCCTGGGCGGCGAGCTGATCGCTCATGGGCGGATACACGCCGGCATCGGAACCACTGACCTCATGGCCCATCTGCCGCGCCAGCACCGCGATGCCTCCCATGAAAGTGCCGCAGATGCCCAGGATGTGGATGCGCATGAACGTATTCCTACAGCAGCAGGCCCGATAATTTCTGGGAAATGGTGATGGAAATGAACATATAGGCCACGGAGATGGCGATACCGATGGGCATCAGGGTGGAGAGGGCATGACGCACGATATGGCCGATCACGATCAGGTTCCAGAACAGCACCAGCCACAGGAACAGGGAGGAAATGATAACGCCCGTCTCATCCAGCGAGATGACCTCCGCCTGCGCATTGTCGAGGATCCGTTGTTGCCATGCGAGAAGAGGCAGGGCCAGGACCTCGAAGAAGACGCCACTGCCCAGCAGGGCCGTCAAGACCCGGATCAGCCGCGCCAGCAGATTGTTGGCCCACAGCAACACATAGACCAGGACGCCCAGGAGGGCAATGTCCACCACAACCAGCATCACGGCCTGCGCCAGCGGCAGACTGATCATTGTCAGTAACACACCCATGGCGAAGTAGAGCAGCAGGGCGAGGCCCAGCAGAAAAGTGGAGGATGGCAGGTCCTGAGGGCCCGCGCGCAACAGGCAGATATCGAAAAATTTTCTGAATATCAGATTCACGGTTTCAAATAAACGCACTGGTTCTCAACGGTTAGCGGCTGGGAGGCTGTCGGACTTAGGATGAATCCACCACGGCGGCGGGAAATGGGGCCATTTCCCACTCGCCGCGCTACGATCACCTGAGTCCGACAGCCCCCTAGGCACTGAAATACTTGGCCTGGGGATGATGCACCACGATGGCACTGGTACTCTCCTCCGGCCACAACTGGCCTTCCTCCCCCATGACCACTCCGATGCGGGCGGCGTCGAGGAGTTCCAGAATCTTTTCCTGGTCGGACAGGTTGGGGCATGCGGGATAGCCGAAGGAATAGCGCGAACCCCGGTAGCGCTGCTTGAACAGATCGCTAACAGCCCGGGCATCCTCCCGGCCGAAGCCCAGCTCAGCGCGAATGCGCTTGTGAATGAACTCCGCCAGTCCCTCCGTGGTTTCCACATTGAGGCCATGCCAGTACAGGTAGTCCTGGTATTGATTTTTCTCGAACAGCTCACGCGCGAAATCGGAGGCATGCTGCCCCACGGTCACCACCTGCATCCCCACCACATCCATGTCGCCGCTGTCCACCGCGCGGAAGAAATCCGCGATGCACAACCGCTTTCCCGAAGACTGGCGGGGGAAGGTGAAGCGGCAGCGCTCGCGGCGGCCGCTCTCATCCTCGTACAGAATCAGATCGTCACCCTGCGACTGGCAGGGGAAATACCCGTACACCGCCTGGGGCCTCAGGATGCGCGCCTCATCATCGCGGGCCAGCAGGCGGTTCAAGATGGGATCGAGCTCGACCCGGGCCCATTGTTGATACTCGGCCAGCGTCTTGCCCTGAGACTTGTACCCCCACTGGAATTTGTACAGCGTATTGCGGTTGATATAGGGCACGATGCTCCGCACCGGGATGTGATCCAGGCATTTGCTGCCCCAGAAGGGCGGCGCCGGGACCGGATTGTCGCGGACGATCAACGCTTGATTTCCGCTTCCCGGTAGTGGGGATCGCGCCAGCAGCGCGGCAGGTCCTCCCCGGAAGGAAAGACCAGGTTTGCCTTGTCAAACTGCGCCGGCTCCTGCATTTCCTCGCCCGCATGGAGCCGCCCGGAAACCGCGCCAGCGCACGGATCCACCAATGCATCCATGGCGAGAATTTCGACCAGATCGCCTGATTGTCTGTCTTTCAAATACATATCGCCTCCCGGTCAGATAGGGCCACGTGGCCAGGATTCCTGCAATGCACAGGAAATCTTACCGACACCATGAGTAATATGGCATCATACGTCTATGTTGCCGCCCTCAACCCCTTCCCGGATTGAGGGCAGGCTTCATACAAGGATGATACCACTATTAAACCGGCCACCCTACATGCCGTATTCTGTTTAGGGTTATCAGGACAAACGATTGAATCCTTCGCCATCCGTTTGTCCCGGCAGTTGCATGCGCACAGGAGGATGATGCCGTGAACCGCTTACTCGAATTACAGAAACTGGGACAAAGCATCTGGTACGACAATATCCATCGCCATCTGCTCCATTCCGGCGAGCTGGAGCGAATGATCAAGGATGACGGCCTGGGCGGCGTGACCACCAATCCAACCATTTTCGAGAAGGCCATCGGCGGCGGTGATGCCTACGACAAACCCATCAAGACCCTGCTGAACGCCCATCCCGGCCTCAGTGACCAGAGCCTGTTCGATGCCCTCGCCGTCGACGATGTCCAGCATGCCGCTGATCTGTTCAAGGAAGCCTATGAGCATTCACGGCATGTGGATGGCATGGTGAGCATAGAGGTTTCCCCCGAGCTTGCCTACGATACGGATGCCACCGTCTCCGAGGCCAGGCGGCTCTTTCAGGCCGTCAAAAGGCCCAACTGCATGATCAAGGTGCCCGCCACGCGGGAAGGGCTGACCGCCATTGAAACCCTTACCTCGGAAGGCATCAATGTCAATGCCACCCTGCTGTTCTCGGTGAAACGCTACCGCGACGTGGCGGAGTCCTATATTCTCGGGCTGGAGAAGCGCCTGCGCCGCGGGCAATCCCTGGAGGGCATCACTTCCGTGGCCAGTTTCTTTGTCAGCCGCGTGGACACCAAAATCGACGGCCTGTTGCAGGCCCGTCTGGAGCAGGCCGGCGAAGGCCAGCAGGCGGAGATCCGCATGCTGCTGGGCAGGATCGCCATCGCCAATGCCAAAATGGCCTATCAAGCCTACCTGGAGATCTTTGCCACCGAGCGCTTCGCGCACCTGCAATCCGCCGGTGCGCGCCCCCAGCGCCTGCTGTGGGGCAGCACGGGCACCAAGAACCCCGCCTACAGCGACACACTTTATATAGATAAACTGATCGGTCCCCACACGGTCAATACCATCCCCCCCGCCACCTACCAGGCCTTCAAGGATCACGGTCATCCGCGGCGCACCCTGGACACCGCCGTCGACGAAGCGCGACGGCAACTGGCCGCCCTGGCGGCGCTGAATATCGATCTTGATGCCGTGACCGGCACCCTGGAAGAGGAGGGCGTGCGCCAGTTTGCCGATTCCTATCATCAGGTAATCGGCGTCATTGGTGAAAAACGCCGCCGGCTGGGACTTTCCTGAAACCGGGCCGCCTAATCCATGTCAGTGTGGACTGCCATCGCCGAGCATATCTCCACCGCGACGGGACAACCCTTTCGTATAAGCGGCCGGCGCGCTGTCGGGGGGGGCTGCATCAACAGCGCCACGGTCATTCAAGATGATGAACGCTGTTTTTTCGTCAAGCTCAACGACGCGGAATCCCTGTCCATGTTCGCGGCGGAAAGCGCGGGCCTGGAAGAAATCATCGCCACCGGCGCCATTCGCGCGCCGCGCCCCTTGTGCCATGGCGTGAGTGGCACGCAGGCCTACCTGGTCATGGAATATATCCCTGGCGGCCCCGCCCGGGGTGACATGGCCTTGCTGGGGGAACAGCTTGCCGCCATGCACCAGGCGCGGGCGGCGGACTACGGCTGGAAAATCGACAATACCATCGGCGCCACCCCGCAGGACAATACCCGCGAAGACGATTGGTGCCGTTTCTGGGGCGAGCGCCGACTTGCGCCCCAGTTGGAACTGGCCGCACGCAATGGCTACGCCGCCACGCTCGGCAGGCGGGGCAGCCGGCTGCTGGAAAAGCTTCCCAGGCTGCTGGAAGGGCACCAACCCCACCCCTCCCTGCTCCACGGGGACCTGTGGTCCGGCAACTATGCCTTTGACAGCCAGGGCCGGCCCGTGATCTTCGACCCCGCCGTCTATTATGGAGACCGCGAAGCGGACCTGGCCATGACCGAATTGTTCGGTGGCTTTTCCCCCGACTTCTACCGCGCCTACGAATCCGCCTGGCCCCTTCCGGAAGGCTATGCCGTGCGCAAGCATCTTTACAACCTGTACCACATTCTCAACCATGCCAATCTGTTCGGTGGGGGTTACGTCAACCAGGCGGCCGGCATGATCGACCGGCTGCTGAGCGAAGCCGGTTGATCCCCCATGGCCGACACGGCCAGGCGGACTCAAACCATGGAGAACGACCACATGAAATCAATCCGCGCACCGTCAATCTGCCTCTTCTGGCTCCTGCTGCCGATACCCGCCGTGGCCCCCGCCGAGGATGCGCCGGCCGCGCAACAGATCATGGAGCGCGCCTATCAGGTCTATGCCGGAGACGATATGGTTTCCAGGCTCGCTTTCACCCTCAGGAACGGCGTGGTGGAAAAAAAACAGCAACTGCTGATGGCCTACAAGGCCTATGGGGGAAGAAAGGGCCTGCACTCCAAGATCATCATGTTCAATGAATCACCGCCAGACAAACGGAATATCAGTTTTCTGGCCTGGATCCACGCCCCGGAGAAGAACCGCAAGGATGACATGTGGCTCTATCTGCCGGAACTGCGCACCGTGCGCAAGCTGACGCATCAGCACAAGGCGGGCGGGCACGGACAGCACGACAAGGATACCGGGGATGATTTCTCCCTGTCGGAACTTCAGCGATTCGAAATGCAGCCCCGAGACCCCGGCCTGGACCGCCATGAACTGCAAGGAACGGAGAACCTGTCAGGACAGAACGCCTACAAAATCAGCAGTACCCCCAGGGACCCGGACAGCTCTCCCTACGCCAGGATTGTTCATCACATCACCACGGATCACTGGCTGCCCGTGCGCGCCACTTATTTCGATGCCAGCGGCGCCGTGGTCAAGCGGCTGACCCTGGAATGGCAACGGCTGGACGATGCCTGGGTTTGGAAGCGGGTGACCGCGGTCAACCCCGGCAATGGCCGGGAAACCACGCTCGAACAAGAGGTGATTAAATTAAACACGGGCCTGTCCGATAACATTTTTACACAGCGCTTCATGAAACTGGGCGTGAGAACACTTCTGAGCCGTATCCGGTAACCCGTGACCGTCTCTCAAGAGCAGCGTGACATCCATGGAAAACGAAGTATTGATCATCATTTTCAGGCTGCTCTTCGCCGGCCTGGCGGGCGCGCTCATCGGACTTGAAAGAACCTATCACGGCAGGCCGGCGGGATTCCGCACCCATACCCTGGTATGCATGTCCTCCAGCCTGCTCATCCTGATCACCGTCTTTCAGTGGGAACTCCTCTCCGACGCGCCCCTGGACACCATACGCGTGGATCCCACACGCATGGCCCAGGGCATCATGACCGGCATCGGCTTCCTCGGCGCGGGCGTAATCCTCAAGGAAAGCTTCACAGTGCGCGGCTTGACCACGGCGGCCTCCATCTGGCTCACGGCTTCCATCGGCATCGTCATCGGCATGGGCCTCTATTTTGCGGCCATCCTGGCCACCCTGCTGGCCCTGGCCATCCTGATTGTCTTCAGAAAACTGGAGCGGCGCATGTCAACGCTGCGCTATGCGCGCCTCTGCGTGCGTTTCGGCCGCCACAACCATATGAACGAGAAACAAATGCGCCAATTGATCAACGAACACGATATTGTTCCCTCGAAGTTCAGCTATAAGCTGGAGAACGAGGGCAAGATCATCGAATACCATATGACGATTCACTCCACCGACAACGAAAACTTCCGCCGCCTGGCCGAGAAACTCATCGGCACGGAACAGGTGGTCGAATTCTCCGTCATTCCCACCGCCGACTGAAAAAAGAGGGGACCATTGGTCCCCTCAAACGTTGGCGTATCGCCTTCTGCTTCGGAGTCTTACTTGACGTGATGCTTCACGGGCTTGATGTCGGTCCGGATCAGGATGTTGTCGCCCTTGCCGGCATTGGGATCGGCATCGGGCTTGTTCATCAGCACCGTGATGGCACCCCGCAAGGCGGCGCTCATGGTATGATCAACGATGGCATTGTTGGTGGGCCTGTCCGCCGGAGAGACAATATCGAATATGCCCGCTTCTGAGACAGCCACGTTGACCGTCGCCATGTCATAGAGAACATTCTCAGGATTGCCATTCAGATAGACCCTGTCCCATATGCCTGCAATCGGATGTAAGGCAACGGGCATATTGACATTGGCATTCACGAAATAGATACGCACGCGCTCGCCCGGCTTGGCCTGCAGCACGGCCTGCGCATCGGGGTCATGCACCGGATCGTAATGAAAAATCTTGCCGTTGATGAGGGAATTGGTCCATCCCCTGTTCTCCAGCATGGCCTTGTAATCGCCCGCATCGGGAAAAAACTGCTGCTGAATGAGCACGTACTCGCGGTCCGGCTTGGGGAACTTGTCGCTGTATCCCTCCTTGGGGTCCACGATGATCAGGCCGTACATGCCACGGGCGATATGCTGCACCATGGGGCCCGCGCCGCAATGATACATCCACACCCCGGCGCGCTTGGCCTCGAACTTGAAATGCTTGGTCTCACCCGGCTTGACGGGGCCGAACTCGTCGAGCACATCCACCTCGGCGGCATGGAAATCGATGGAATGGCTTTCCTTGTTGGTCTTGGGATTGATGAGCTTGAAATCGATCACATCACCTTCCTTGACGCGCACCACCTTGCCCGGCACCATGCCATCGAAGGTCCACGCCGGATATTCCGTGCCGCGGTTGTCGATCACGACGGAAGTCTCCTTTGCGGTCATGGTGACCTTGACCGTCTTGGCCATCACCCCGTTCGCCGTCAGCCCCAGTCCCGCGGCAACCAGCACCGCAACGCCTGCTCTCGCTATTTTCGAGTTACCTTTCATGATTTGCTCCTCTCTTGTGTTGGACAACGAAAATTTCTGCCGGCGCATCCATTCACCGCAAAAATGCCTGCATGACTTCCGTCAATACTTCCCATGTTCACATTGGCATCGCTGGCGCAGATAGCGCACCAGGTCGCGGATCTCCTCGTCACTGAAGATGCCATCCCAATGGGGCATCAGTACCGACTTGTTTACCGCCGGGCCACCCTCCTTGATGGCCATGAAGAGTTCGTCATCGCTGCGCGATGCCATCTCTTTTCCGTAGGTATGATCCCGCGGCTGAACGGACATATCCCTCACGTTGATTCCGTTGCCGTCTCCGTTCATCCCATGACACTGCCAACAGTAGGTACGGTAATTGTCCTCGGCCTTCTCGCCGGCCACGACGGCAAGGGCCGGAAACAAGGCAAGCATTATGGTCACCAGTGGGGTTGCGGACTTTGTCAGCTTGACCTTCATTCGAAATCCTCCTCGCTCAGGGCCCGGAAGTAGTGCACGAACTTCTCCAGGTCCCCTTCGCGCAGATGCATATTGGGCATGAAGATTTTCGGGTCCCAGGCCTGTGGATCACGCATATAGCTCATCATGAAATCCTCCTGCAGGCGCCTCGCCACGGTATACACCTCCGGCCCGCTGAGTCCGCCGTAACCCGGCTCGATTTCGTGACAGGCCATGCAGCCGCGGAACTTGTCGAAGCGCATCTCGCCCATGGTGAGCGAGATCTTGCCGGGTTTGTATTCGCCCTTGGTAATGAGGTGGCTGTTGGCCTTGAGCGACATCAGGGCTTCCGCCACGTCATGCGCCTCTTCGGCGCTCAGCGCCATGTGTGGCTTCAGGGTGCTCTTGTCGATTACATCGCCATCCTCCGTCGGCTTGATATGGTCGACATAGAAATAACCCGCTGGACGGATTCGCTTTGGCTTCTGCAGCCATGACTCGAGCCAGGCCCGCTTGTACTTGTTGCCCGCATAGAAGAGATCCGGTCCCTTGCGCGCCCACAGTTCCTTCAACGTGGCGGGCGCCGGTCCCTTCAGATCGTGGCAGCCGCTGCAGCGGGCCTCCAGAATTTCCATGCCCTTGTTGTCCGCCTGGGCGGGCAGGCCGATGAGGGCCACGAGCAGCCCGATTCCAACGATCGGGACAACCAGTTTCCTTGCTGCTGACATGGGATCCTCCAGTCCTTAATTTCTGTGCTTGCGGCGCTGGCGTGTCAGGGGCTTACCGGCAAAAGCCTCGTTCTCGAACATGCCGTAGCCCTTTTTCATGGACTCGCTGTAGAAAAAATCCGGGTCGTATTCCTTGTCGCGCCATGCGTACCATGCATCATCGGGGTGGCCTTCATATTCGATAACCGTGATGGCGCCCCCCGGGAACTTGCCGCCCCCCGTTACTTGCTTGTCCACGTGGTCGTGAAAGATGAAGCGGCCGCTGTTGTTCATGTCGATGATGGCGTCGTAGCGCTCACCCGGACCGAACAGGATGGTGTCCGCCTCATAGGGTTGGGGCAGGGGCAGCCCGTCCTTGTGGGTGATGAGCATGTCGTGGCCATGGCTGTGCATGGCATGCATGAGACCGCCGGCACCGATGAAACGCACCCGCAGCACGTCGTCTTTTTTCACCCGGATGGGCTGAGTCAGCGGAAACGATTTGGCATTGATGGAAAAGTAATCGTCCACATTGCCGGGAATGGCGCCTTCCCCGAACTTGTCGGCGAATTCCGATTCCCAGCCGCTGAGCATCATGATCACTTCCTTGGTGACGCGCTTCTCCAGTTCGCTCGGATTCTTGGGATCGACGACGATGGGTCCCCACATGCCGCGGATTCCCACGTGCTCATTGACGTTGACGTGGCAGTGATACCACAGCGTGCCCACGCGGTCCGCCGTCCACTTGTAGGTGAACGTATCGCCCGCCTCGATGGGCTTCTGGGTGATGCCGGGCACGCCATCCATTTGCCAGCTTCCCTTCTGGTGCAGGCCATGCCAGTGAATGGTGTGCGAAAGCGAAGTGTTGTTGGTGACATGGACGGTCACTTCGTCACCCTCCTGGAGGCGGAAGAGCGGGCCTGGCACCTTGCCGTTAAAGGCAAATACGTTGTATTCCAGGCCCGGCGCCACCTGGATTCTGACTTCCTCGATGGTCAAGTTGAACTCGCGCTTGGCCGCCGACGCATTGCCCCAGGCCAGGACCATCAGCAATGCCATGCCCAGGAAGACCATGACATGAGACGCGGTGCGCAGGCGCTTCACTGCAAGAAGATCATGTTTGCCCATTGAACTGTCCCCCACCATTACGTTTGTGTTCTTGATGCCGCCGCCCCTTTCTTGCGAGGTGCGGGGCGGCGGCGCACCGAGCGGTCATCCCGCCCATAACATGTATTTGTTATACATGATTTGTGAAATGGTATTTTATATGCACTTTTTGGAACAAATCAAGAAAAAATTTGTGGGATTGGGGTTCGCGCTCAAGACAGACTGGAGGCCTGGGAATTATGAAACATAAACAATAAGTTAACACTGCCCGCGGAGGGAAACCGGATTCTGGACAGTGGCCGGACCAGGATTATCCACTGGAAATTTCTATTTCAGGCCCCATATTTGCACGTATGATATGCTGTCTCATGTAATCCCGGAGATGGAAAAATCCACCATGAACCCGTCTAAAACGCTCTACAAGATCCTCTTTGTCAACGAAGGGAAGGTGTACGAGATCTATGCCCGCGACATCAGCCAGGGCAGCCTGTATGGTTTCGTGGAAGTTCAGGAACTGGTCTTCGGGGAAAAATCCTCACTGGTGGTGGACCCCTCCGAGGAACGCCTGAAAGCGGAGTTCAGCGGCGTAAGGCGGAGCTACATCCCCATGCACGCGATCATTCGCATCGATGAAGTGGAAAAGGAGGGCTGCGCCAAGATGACCGCCTTGCAGGGCAAAGGCGGCAATGTCACGGTTTTTCCGTCCCCCGTCTACACGCCCCGCGGCGATACCAAGGAAACCTGAGGCCGGTTAACCCTACTCTGCGTCCTTGGCGCAGCGGAAACCGAGGTCGTTGAAGCGAGATTCCGGGGCCAGGTAGAAACGATAGGCGGCGCGGTAGAAGTGCTTGAGGGCATAATGGCCCACACCGCCCCAGCCGCCGCCGCGCACCACCTTGAATTTCTCCCCGAAGTCCTTGAACTGATAGGTGCTGCCTGGATAGGCCCGGTACCAGTCGCTCACCCATTCCATGACATTGCCGGCCATGTCGTAGACGCCATAGGGCGACCTGCCCGCTTCAAAGCTGCCCACGGGCACCACGCCCAGGTCGTCGCCGGCGCCGATGTTGGCCTTGTCCGTGCTCCAGGCATTGCCCCAGGGATATTCCTGTCCCGCCGCGCCGCGCGCCGCCTTCTCCCATTCGGCCTCGCTGGGCAGGCGCTTCCCCGCCCAGGCGCAGTAGCGCCGCGCATCTTCCCAGCTCACATCCGAGATGGGCAGGCGGTCCTGGGCACGCTGTGTTTTTTCAATGGCGTCGAGGAGGGCGCCCTGGCTCATGGCGCGCGTATCGCGCCCGATGTCAAAAACCTCGATGGCCAGGCGCCTCAGGGTCGGGAGATCCGCTGTCTGCAGAACGGGCCTGCGCAGCAGATAGCCATTGCGCCTCCACACACCCGGCACCCAGTAGTTCTGGTCGATGACGAATTCGCGGTACTGGGCGAAGGTCACTTCATACTTGTCCAGATAGAAGGCCGGCAGGCTGATCCTGCGCCGAGGATGCTCGTCGAGATAGAGGGGCTTGCTGAGACCGTAGTCCTTGGCCTGTCCGTCTCTGTCCACCTTGTCACTGCCGAATATGAACGGACCGGCTGGAATCAGCACCATGTCCTCGGGCGCTCCGGCCGCGAGGACCGCGCCACTCACAAGCATCGGGACAAGCACAAGGATTGCGCGCAGGCCGCGCGCGGCGCGGCGTGCCAGTCGCAACAAAAAAGCACTCACGGTATTTGTCATGGCATCGGCCCGGACCAAAAAGTACAATGATAGCATGATAGAACAAATGACCATCGCCACGCCCGGCCAGGGGCTGCATGAAATCACCCCGCGCATCGCCCGCTGCGTGCGCGAGTCCGGATACGAGGAGGGACTGTGCACGATTTTCATTCAGCATACCTCCGCCAGCCTGCTGATCCAGGAAAACGCCGACCCGTCGGCCCGCCGCGACCTGGAAGGCTGGTTGAACCGCCTGGTGCGGGTGGACGACCCCCTGTACACCCACACCATGGAGGGTCCCGACGACATGCCCTCCCACATCAAGTCGGCCCTCACCGCCACTTCTCTCGGCATTCCCATTGCCGGAAGCCGCCTGGTGCTGGGCACCTGGCAGGGCATTTTTCTCTGGGAACACCGCCATGGGCGCTATCAGCGCCGCCTCACCGTCCACATCGGCGCCTGACCCGCATTTCCCGCCAGGAGGAGGGCCCGTCATCCTGATGAGAGATGCCGGTCAACCCGACGCCAGGCGATGGGCGGCGCGGGTGGTTTCAGGCAGGCGGTAGCGGGTCACGCAGGCCATCACGTATTCCACCGCGCTTTGCAGGGAGATACGGTGGCCGATGGAAACATAGAGGGGCCTGACCCCGGCACGCGTGCGCAGCACCGCGCCGATGCATTCATCGCCATCGTAGAGGCCCGTCCACGCGCCCCGGGCTTCAGGCACCGCGCCGTGCCGCCCCACCAGGCGGGTCTTGGCCACGCCAATGGTCGGCAGATCCAACAGTACGCCGAGATGACAGGCGATGCCGAAACGCCGAGGATGGGCGATGCCCTGTCCGTCGCACAGGATCAGATCAGGCACCAGGCGCAGTTCTTCGAGCGCCTGGAGCACCACTGGAATCTCACGGAAGGACAACAAGCCGGAGCGGTAGGGAAAGACAACCGGGGCGCGGGCCAGGGCCTGGTCGCAGGGCTGAAGCGAGGGGAAATCCAGTATCACCGCCGCCGCGCGCGCCGTGGCGCCACCATCCACAAATCCCACGTCCACCCCCGCGACACGTCCGACCCGGCCCAGGCGGTCACAGGTCTCGACCCGCTCCCGCAGATCGCGCTGCAGCGCCACCGCAGCCTGCGGTGTCAGATCCCATTCATGAAGTGGTGGCGGGATGCGCATTCAGGGCGCACGCACGGGGAATTACGGTTGCCGTTTCTGCTCGGCCTTCCTCAACATCAGGATGATGTTGCCATGTCCCTTGCTGGTGGCCATTTCAAGCGGTGTAACCATCTGCACATTACGGTTGCTGATGTCCGCGCCGGCCTCCAATAACAGGCGCACGATGGTGTCGTGGCCCCGGTTGGCAGCCCAGTGCATCGCGCTGGAATCGCTGCCATCGGTAAGGTCGACATTGGCGCCGCGCTCGATGAGCAGGGCGACCATGTCGTCATGGCCCTTGATGGTGGCGCGGATGAGTGGTGTCAGGCCATTCTCGTCCTGGGCATCGATATCGGCGCCGTTATCCAGCAATATTGCGGCAAGCGTGGTATTACCCTGCCGGGCGGCATGCATGAGCGCCGTCCACTGGTAATTATTTCGCTCGTCCACAACGGCGCCGGAAGACAACAGCGCCTTGGTTTCCTCCACGTTGCCATCCATGACCGCCTTCATGAGGGGGGTGTTGCCATCACATCCGTAGAGCAGTGTCAGGGCCAGCATCAGGGCCGCTATCTTGTACTTCGTCAGTTTCATTTATCCTGCAAAATCCGTTAGTTAAACATGCTTGCCCGCCATATTACTGGCAACCGTTCAAGCCACAGGCTATGATAATAACATGGCAAAACATTATAAATGTCCAAAATGTAACGAATCCAGCGTCAGCCTCAAGGAGAAGTACAAGCTTGGGCACTGGAAAATCATTCACTGCTCCAACTGCAATGCACGCCTGTGCGGGCACCCCGTCGTGCTGATTCTGGCCTATCTTGTCTATTTATGGGTGTTCGGCTGGTTCATGGTATGGGCATATCTGGAGCAGACTTTTCTCCCCGTGCTGTACCTGATCCCCGCGTGGCTGATACTGGATTATTTCAATGTCGCCGGGATCCCCCTGTCCGTGATGCGTCCCAAGCGCAACTGACAGGCGGGCGCCGTACTCATCCCATGGCATGCATCCTGGCCGTTGGTGTCGCCACCCTGGACATCATCAACACCGTCGACGCCTATCCCGCGGAAGACGCCAAGATACGCGCCAGGGAACAGCGCGTGTGCCGCGGCGGCAATGCCACCAATACCCTGGTGGTGCTCAGCCAACTGGGGCACCGCTGCCGCTGGGCCGGCACCCTGGGCGGCGACTATGCCGCCGAGTGGGTCCGGGCTGAGCTGAAGGCCTACGCCATCGGCCTGGATGCCTGCCGCCTGTATCGCGATGGAGACACGCCCACATCCTACATCGTGCACAGCATGGACACCGGGTCACGCACCATCATTCACTATCGTGACCTGCCGGAATACGGCCGCCAGGACTTCGCCAGCGTCTCTCTGGAAGATCTGGACTGGATCCATTTCGAGGGACGCAACACTCCGGAAACCACTGCCATGATGGAACGGGTCAAGGCGGAACGTCCCTCCCTGCGCTGTTCCCTGGAGGTGGAAAAACCACGCCCTGGTATAGAGGCACTGTTCCCCCTGGCAGACGTGTTGTTGTTCTCGCGCGGCTACGCCGTGCGCCAGGGTCATCACGATGCGCCGTCTTTTCTCCATTCCCTCCATGGCCGGTTCCCTCATGCTATCCTGACCTGCGCCTGGGGAGAAAAAGGCGCCAGCGGCATCGACCACGCGGGCCGAATCATCAGCAGCCCCGCCTTTCCGCCACCGGCCGTCGTCGATACACTGGGGGCTGGCGACACCTTCAATGCCGGTGTTATCGATGCCTGCCTGAGAGACTATAGCCTGCGGGAAACCCTGGAACATGCCTGTCATCTGGCGGGCATGAAATGCGGTCACGCGGGGCTTGGCTTCATCAGACGACGGACAAGCTGAGGCACCCGGCCATGGCACGCCATCATGACCCCGCACCGTCCCCTGACGACCTCCTGGAAAAAACCTATACCATCGTACAACTGGCCCTCATCAAGGACATCGGCGACAGCTGTCACCGCCTGCGCTGGCCCGCCCGGCAACTGGCCGCTCAGGCCCCCAACTGGCGCGTCATCAACCTCGCCTCCAATGCCGAAGAGCGCTATGCCTGGGCTGAAAAGGCCGATTTGCTGGTGATCTCTCAGTCGCGGGACATGGACCTGTTGCCCGTCATCGCGCGTCGCCGCGCGCGCGGCCTGAAAACCCTGGCGGAATACAACGACAATTTCTATGATCCACCACCCTCATCCAATGTGGCCGATGTGTGGCAATCCCCCGTGATCCACCAGTGCTACGAACGCATCATGAATGCCTGCGACGGCATCATCGTCACCGGCCCCGGCCTGCGGCAACTCTTCGGCGGCAAGACAGAGCGGCCCATTCACATCCTCGAAAATCACCATCCCCAGCCTCTTCCCGCCTTCGAGACGGTATGGCGCGAACCCGGACAAACATTCGCCATCGGCTGGGGCGGCTCATCGGGTCACATTGCGGATTTTCTTTCCATCACCCCACTGTTGCGCGACCTGGCCCGGCAGCGTCCCAACCTGCGGCTTCACATCATGGGAGACGCCCCCCTTGCCCATTTCGCCCACCTCGATGAGTCGCGCCTGGTCTTCCGGGAATGGGGCGCCATGGATGAATACTTCGACTTCCTGCGCTCCCTGAATCTGGGCCTCGCTCCGCTCATCGATACGGAATTCAACCGCTGCCGCAGCGATATCAAGGCCATCGAGATGGGCAGCCAGGGCGTACTCCCTCTGCTGCCCGACCGCCTGCCCTACCAAAAGGTCCTCTCCGAAACCGGCATGACGCCCTACCGGTGTCACCGCGAGCTGGGCGAGAAAATCCTCTTTTACATGGACAACCCTGGCATGCTCAAGCATCACGCGCGGCGCCTGTATGACTATATCCGCCATCACCGCGTGGGTCCCCGGCGCCGCGAGCGCCTGCGCCTCTACAGCGCCATGCTCCCACCGCAACCGCAGGACGCCAAGTGGGATCTGCCCACCGGCTACCACGAAATCATCGGCACGCCGGCTCGGAACACGCCCACGAGCCGCATCCTCCAACAGGCCGGAAACCTGGTCGATCGGCGCGAACCCGGACGCGCCCTGGCTCTGCTCCGCGAGGCCGTGGAAACCAATCCCCGGCACGCCGACCTGGCCCTGGCGGAAGTCAAACTCCTGGCCATGGAGGGAGATCCCGCATGGCGCGAGCGGCTGCAATATGCACGGCGGAATTTTCCCGGAGATCTGCGTTTTGATCTGCTGGAACTGCGCCATGCCAGAACGCCAGGAGATCACATCCCTCTGTGGAAAAAACTGCTCGCCCGCCTGCAGCGGGAAACACCCCCGGCGCGGCGCCTCTATGCCGCCGAAGTCTCGGGCCTGCTGCTGGAACAATTGCGCCGCGCCCCGGAACTGCTGGAAACCGCCGTATCCGCCCTGGACTTGTATCCCGCGGCCTGGAGCCTCAAGCACGAAGTTGCCCTGCACCTGGAAAGACGTGGCGAAGACACCATGGCTCTGCAATATTTCAAGGAACTGCTCGCGGCCCGCAAGTGTCATGAACGCAACCACAAATTTCTCTCCGGCACCACCTACGCCTGGCTGCACACCTGGCTGAACACGCTCACGGAAAGACTGGAGGACAACACATGATCGTGATCTATGACAAAAAGGGCTTCAATCCCCTGCTGACCCTGGAAGGTGACACCTTGTCGGGGCGCGACCTGCGCGGCGCGCAACTGCGGGAGGCCAACCTGGTTCAGGTCGATCTCAGCAAGGCCGATCTCAGTGGCGCGGACCTCGGTCATGCCGACCTGCGTCTCGCCAACCTGCGCGGCGCCAGGCTCGACGGCTGCAACCTGTCCCACGCGGACCTGGGTGGCGCCGACCTCGGCCAGGCCTCCCTGACCCAGGCCCGCCTGGGTGGCGCCAATCTGTCCGGCGCTCACTACGAGGACTCGGCCCTTGCCACGGCCATCCTGCAACAAGAGAGCACCATCGTGCTCGATGGCCTGAAAAAAAATCCCGATGGCGGCAAACCCTGAACAGGCCATGGAACCGCCCCTGACCTACACCATCCTGCAACTGGGTTATCTGGACGACAGCGGCGACAGCCTGCATCGCATCCGCTGGCCGGGCCGGCAAATCGCGCGGCAGGCGCCGCACTGGCGTGTCATCAATCTCTCCATGGAGGCGGAAGAGCGCTATGCATGGGCCGAAAGGGCCGACCTGCTCATCCTGTACCAGTCACACGACCTCGACCTGCTGCCCGTCATCGAAAAACGGCGTGCCCAGGGACTGAAAACATTGGCGGAATACAACGACAACTTCTACGACCCTCCCCCCACCTCCAATGCAGCCGAAGCATGGCGTTCACCGCTCATATGGCAGAGCTACGAGTCCATCATGAAGGCCTGCGATGCCCTCATCGTCACCGGACCCGGCCTGGAGGCCCTGTTTTCCAGCAAAGTGACGGGAGAGATTTTCATTATCGAGAACCACTGCCCGGAAGAGCCGGAACCTTTCGAAAAGGTATGGATGGATCCAGATGGAACATTCAATCTGGGCTGGGCCGGCTCCTCGGGCCACATGGCGGACGTGTTGTCCATCCTGCCCATCCTGCGCCGCCTCATGGGGGAGTTCCCCCACCTCCGCCTGCATCTCATGGGCAACGCCTTCTTCCACGACTGCCCCGGCCTGGACAACGGGCGCGTGGAATTCCGCCCTTGGGGCAGCATGGATGATTATTTCGACTTCCTCTCCCCCCTGCACCTGGGACTGGTGCCCATGATAGACAACGAATACAACCGCTGCCGCAGCGATATCAAGGCCATCGAAATGGGCAGCCGGGGCGTATTGCCCCTGCTGCCGGACCGTCTCCCCTACCGCGGTATTCTGAGCGGGATCCCCCTGGAACCTTGCACTTCCACTCAGGCGCTGTATGAACGCATCGCTTTTTATCTCAACCATCCTGACCACCTGAGGGAAGACGCCCGGCGCCTCCATGGCTATATCTGCCAGCATCGCGTGGGATCACGGCGCGGAGAGCGCCTGGCGCTCTACCGGCGCATGCTGCCCAAAACACCCATGGACGGGGCATGGCCGCTGTCCCCCGGCTTTCATGAGATTCAAGGCAGCAGCGCGCCCTACGCACCCACACTCGACCATACCCGCAACGCCGCCGCGCTATGCGCAGAGGGCAAGTGGCGCGAGGCCCTGGATCTAGCCCGTCAATTACAACGCGGCAACCCGGCCCACCCCGACCTCGCCCTGCTGGAACTGAGAATCCTTGTCAGCGCCCAGGGCAGGGCGGGAGACTGGCGGACACCTTTGCGGGCCGCGCAATCGCGCTTTCCCCTGGACCTGAGATTCGACCTGTTGGAGCTGCGCGTGGCCCGTTCTTCAGAAGAACGGGCCACGCTGTGGTCCCGCCTCCTGACCCGGCTGGAAAAGGAAAGCGCGGCCTTTCGGGCCTACCATGAACAAGAAATCACCGCCCTGATGGAAACCGGCCTGCAATCGGACCAAGGCCTGCTCGAAGCGGCCGACGGGCTGCTGACCCTTTATCCCCAGGCCCTGGCCCTGATGCAGAAAGCGGCTCTGGCCCATGAATCCCGGGGAGACTGCGTCAAGGCCAAAGATTACTTCCAGGAAATTGCCGCTGCAAAAGAAGCCCTGTCGCAAGACAGTGCCTTCCTGGAAAAGATAGACGGGAAATGGCTGGAAACCTGGTGCAGCGCTTTGCAGGAGCGCGTGGGCAACCCAACCCGCGGAGAACCACCGCCAGTGTGAGCGTCAGCAGGGCACGGTTCCCATGCAATTGCCTTTGTAGCCGGACATGACGCGCTTTTGGGGGTCCGAGTCCGACAACGCCCGTATCCATGCATCGGATACCAGGTAATCCTGCGAAGGGTCCTTGATGGCGCGGCACAGGGCCCAGGTCCAGATGATGCCGGCTTGGTTGGGCTCGGTGTCATAGACGAGTATGTCAAAATCGCACAGGATCTTGTGGGGATAGAGTCCGGCGAGATTTTTCCGGGTATAGTAGGCAAAGGAATTGCGGTTCCAGAAAGAGACATGCGTGGGATCCTGAAAGGCGCCGCGCCCGTCCGTGGAAGGCACCCAGATCTCGAAGACCCCACCGTGGCCCAGCACCCGCCAAGCCTCGTTCATGGTATGAATCGGGTCGTGCAAGTGCTCCACGATATCGAAGGCGCGCATGTAGTGTATGGAATTGTCCTGCCAGATCCATGGCCGTTCAAGATCCGCCACCACATCGACGCCCTCGAACTCGTGTATGTCCACATTCACCCATCCCGGTAAAATCGATTGGTTGCATCCCAGATTGAGCTTGACCCATTCGTCAGGCAATTGCCGGATTTGCAGCTGATTTTCCATACTCTCTCCCGTCCCCGTGAATGATTTTCACCTGAATCCGTGGGTTCAGGTTTCAGTGATAGACAAGCCGCGCGTCGAGATCATAGGTGTAAGGCAGGCCGTTCACCTTCCACCCATTCACCGTGCGGTGTCCCTTTGCATCCTTGGCGCCCTCGAAGCTGTCCGTCATGTAATACACCTTTTTGAAACCTGCTTCCCGCAACAATTGTGCTGCTTTTTTGGCGCGTACTCCGCTGCGGCACATGGTAATGAGAATCTGGTCCTTGTTGAAGCGCGCCGCCACATCGTCCACGAAACGCTCGTTGGCCTTCCAGCCGGGATAGAAGCGGATGGGAATGTTGGGCGCGCCATTGGGCAGATCGGGATGGCCGACGAACTCGTATTCCGCGCGGGTCCTGACATCCACAACGAAGGTGTTGTCGAGATCCTTCAGCACCATCTCATAGGCGGTCCTGGAATCAACGCCTTGCGGTGGCTCCTGAGCGGCGTGGACGATGCCCGCACTCATTAGCATGACCAGTATCACCACCGGCAATCCAAGACGCGGGCCGGCGGAAAGGGGGCGCCGCGATGCGCGTGCCTGATACCGTCCTGTCGTTATTGCATTCCATATACCCATTTTGTCCTCCTTTTCACTTCCACAACCATGCCGCCCCGCGCACGCCGGAGGCATCGCCCCAGCGGCTTTTGACGATGCGGCCCCGCCAGGCGGGATGAAAGACCTGCCGGCGCACACGCGCGGCGCCCTCATCATAGAGCGCCATCATGTTGGACAGCCCCCCGCCCAGAACGATGCAGTCCGGATCCAGAATATTGATCACCACGGACAGGGCGCGGGCGAAGCGTTCCAGGTAGCGGTCCAGGCAGGCCTCCGCCAGGGCGTCGCCCGCCTGCGCCGCCGCCACGATGGCGGGGGGATCGAGGGCCTCACCGCCCGCCCGCACATGATCGGCGCGCATCCCGGGACCGGAGAGCAGGGTCTCCACGCAGCCCCGCTTGCCACAATAGCAGGGCGGCCCGCCGGGCTCCAGCACATTGTGCCCCCACTCGCCGGCGATGCCGTGGGGGCCGGTGAGCAGGCTTGAATTCACCACCACGCCGCCACCCACCCCCGTGCCCAGAATGACCCCGAACACCACCCCGGCCC
>WGFB01000081.1 GCA_015492435.1 Gammaproteobacteria bacterium
AACTGTCCATTCGCTTGAAGACACTACCAATATCAAAGAATGCGCTCAGACGCAATGATTTATTGTCATGCGCAAAGGGTACGGGGAATATGAATTCCGCGCTGCCCACCGTCCTGAAGGCGCCACCCACGGGCTGGCCGTCCTCGCTGGGTCCCAGGGTGTTGCTTCTGAAACCGCGCACCGATGAAACGCCACCGGCATAGTACCGCTCCCAGAACGGCAGCTCGCTGGTTTCCCCGTAACCGTCACCAAGTCCGATATCGCCACGCAACTGCAGGATATAATCCTCCACGATGGAGAAATAGTGCGTCTCGCGCAGGCGGAGCTTGTAGAACTCCAGGTTGCCCAGGGGCAGGGAGATGCTCGATGACAGGGAGCGGTAAGTGCCGCGGTCAGGGAAAATAGCGCGGTTGCGCGTATCGTAGGACCATGTCAGGTCCAGTTTGTAGGAATCGAACTCATCCCCGTTCCGGGCGATGAAATCCAGGAAGGACCGTGGCGTGAACGTCGAGGTGTCGAGCTGGGTGTTCTCATATCCAATGGACGCCGTAATACGGTTAAACTCGCTCAAGGGAACACCGTAGTTGATACTGGCGCCGTAGACATCCGAGGTATAGCGCGCCACGTTGGCATTCCTGGCGTCGGTGGAGCGGCTGAATATCCTGAAGCCTCGGCTCACGCCATCGATGGTGTAGTAGGGATTGGTATAGGAGAAACTGTAGATTTTGTTGACCGAACCGTTGTTGACGGTGGCGCTCACGCGGTTCCCCGTGCCAAAAACATTGTTCTGGCTGATACTGGCGTTGATCAGCAGCCCCTGCGTCTGTGAATATCCCACCCCCGCGCTGATGGTTCCGGATGACCGTTCCGTAACGCTGATATCCACATCCACCTGATCGGCAACACCCGCAACCGTCGGCGTTTCCACGTTGACCTCGTCGAAATAGCCCAGCCGTTGCAACCTCACCTTGGAACGGTTGAGCTTCTCCATGGAAATCCAGCCCGCCTCCATCTGGCGCAATTCACGCCTGATGACGCTGTCTCGGGTACGGAAATTCCCGGAAATATTGATGCGGTTGACATAGATACGCTGCCCGGGATCGATGAAGAAGGTCAAGACCACTTCCCGCTTCTCCTCATCGATATCGGGCGAGGTATTCACATTGGCGAATGCGTAACCCTCCCTGCCGATGCGCTCGGTAAGCGCGGTGGTGCTCTCGGTGATGGCGCGCCGCGAGAAATAATCACCCGGACTGATGCGGATCAGGGCGCGCAGCACGGGCTCAGACACGATCAGATCACCGGCCAGCTTGACATCCCGCACGGTGTATTTCTCACCCTCGCTGATGTTGATGGTGACATAGACGTCTTTCTTGTCGGGCGAAATGGTCACCTGGGTGGAGTCTATGCTGAACTTGATATAGCCGCGATCCAGGTAAAAGGAGCGCAGCGCCTCCAGATCACCGGACAGCCGCTGGCGGGAATACTGATCGTTGTTGGTGAGAAAAGACAGGATGGTCGGCGAACCCAATTGAAATTCGCCAAGCAGCTCGGCATCGCTGTAGACCTGGTTCCCGACAATATTGATGCGCCGGATTTTTGCGATGCTTCCCTCGGAAATCTCGATGCTGAGATCGACCCGGTTATCGTCCGTGGGCGTCACGCTGGACTTGATTTTCACGCCGTACTTCCCCTGGGAGAAATACTGCCGCTCCAGTTCCTTTTCCACCTTGTCCAGGGATGAGCGGTCGAAGACACGCCCTTCGGCGAGGCCGATGTTCTTGAGGGCATCCATAAGCTGGTCGGTTTCGATGTCCTTGTTGCCCGAGATCTCGATCTTGGAGATGGCCGGACGCTCCTGCACGATGATGACCAGGGTGTCGCCCTGCCGCGCCAGGCGCACGTCATTGAAGAAGCCGGTCTTGAACAAGGCGCGTATGGTATCGGCGGAACGCTTCTCGTCCAGTTCCTCCCCCACTTCCACGGGCAGGTAGTTGAGCACCGTGCCCACGGTGATGCGCTGCAGCCCCTCCACCTTGAAGTCCTTGATGACAAAAGGCGCGAAGGCCCACGCCGGGGCCAGGGACGCAAGCGCAAGCAAGCAGGAAAAAAGAAAAAGCCTGGTGGCGGCCATCGTTCGTTATCGCTGCCGCCCTGTCATGAATTGAAGACGTGCACGAGATCGTTATAGAAGGCGAGCACCATCACGCCCAGCAATATCACGATGCCAATGCGCTGCCCCATGGCCTGGGTGGCCTCTGACACCGGACTGCCCTTGAAAAACTCGATGATGTAGTACAGCAGGTGCCCCCCGTCAAGAATAGGGATGGGCAGCAGGTTCAGCACCCCCAGGCTGATGCTGATGAGGGCGAGGAATCCCAGGAAGGATATGAATCCGATACTGGCGGAATAGCCCGCATACTGGGCGATGCTGATGGGCCCCCCGATATTGGTGACGGAGACATCGCCGGCGATCATTTCCCACAGCATGCGCGTGGTAAGCAGGGTCATATCCCAGGTCCTCTGGGCCGCCATGACCAGACTGCCCCCGATGGAATGGCGCTCTACGGCCTCCAGCTCACGCAAGGCTTCCTCGGGATAATCCACGGCGGCCCCGATGCGGCCAAACGCCCCCGCCTCCGATTGCACAACGGCGGGCCTCAGCCGCAGTTGAAAAATGGCCCCATCGCGCTCCACCTCCACTTCCATGACCTGCCCGGGGTGGGCCCGTACCAGGTCCACCCACTGGCGCCATTCCGCGACGGGTTCGCCATCCGCGCTGACGATCCGGTCACCCGGGCGCAGGCCGGCCTGGTCGGCTGGGCCGCCCGCCTCCAGATCGCCGATCACGGGAGGAATGGACGGCGTATAGCGTTGGAAACCCAGGTTCTCGACCACATTGGACTTATCCACGCCCTCAGGCAGCAGATTGAAATCGAGAATGCGCCGCTGTGTGGCGCCGAGTTCATCCTTCACGTCCACCTCGACGACACCGCCATCGAGGCTTTTCTCGATCAGGGTCATGAAGGCGCTGTTCCAGGTGGCCACCTCCTCGCCATCGATGCGCAGGATGGTGTCGCCATGGCGGAAGCCGCCCTGGGCGGCAATGCTGCCGGAACCAACCTCTCCGATAATGGGCTTGACGCCGGGAATCCCGATGACGAACATCAGCCAGTATAAGATAAAGGCCAGCAGAAAATTGAAGGCGGGTCCGGCCGCGACGATGGCAAAACGGCTGGCAAGGGGCTTGCGGTTGAATGCCAGGTGGAGTTCGTTTTCCTCCACCGGACCCTCGCGCTCATCCAGCATCAGCACATAGCCGCCCAGTGGAAGGGCGGCGATGACATATTCCGTGTCGTCATTCTTGCGGCGCCATGTCCACAAGGGCTTGCCGAAACCTATGGAGAAACGCAGCACCTTGACGCCCAGCCGCCGCGCCACCCAGAAGTGTCCGAACTCGTGGACGGTGATGAGCACACCCAGCGCCACGATGAAAAAGAAGACGGACGAGAAGAAAGTACTCATTGACAATAATCGCTCTTCATTTCCTTGATAATCCCGTTGGCGGCCGCCCGCGCGCGACGGTCCTCCACGAGCACCTCCTCTATTGTGGTCACCCGCCGTGGAGAAAGTTCATCCAGGGTTCCGCGAATAACCCGGGGGATATCCGGAAACAGGATGCCATTGTCGAGAAATGCGGCCACCGCTTCCTCATTGGCGGCATTCATGATCACCGCGGATGTATCGTTCCGGCTGGCCGCTTCGTAGGCATAGGCCAGGCAGGGGAAACGCTCCAGGTCCGGCGCCTCGAAATCCAGCCGCGCCACCTCGAACAGGTCCAGGCGCCCGGCGCCGGACTCGATGCGCTCGGGCCAGGCCAGGGCGTGCGCGATGGGGATGCGCATGTCCGGCGTTCCCAGTTGCGCCAGCACCGAACCGTCGAGATATTCTACCATGGAGTGGATGACGCTCTGAGGGTGAATCACCACCTGAACATCGCCGGGGGTGGTATTGAACAGCAGGCAGGCCTCGATCACCTCCAGGCCCTTGTTCATCATGGTGGCGGAGTCCACGGAAATTTTGCGCCCCATGGTCCAGTTGGGGTGGGCGCAGGCCTGGTCGGGGGTGATAGAGGCAAATTCCGCGGCGGGCAGGTGCAGGAACGGGCCACCGGATGAGGTCAGCATGATGCGCCGTACCCCGGACTGGGCCAGGCCGCGCTCGAAACCGTCCGGCATGCACTGAAATATGGCATTGTGCTCACTGTCAATGGGCAGCAGTTGAGCCCCGTTGCGGCGCACCTCGTCCATGAAAATGGCCCCCGCCACCACCAGGGCCTCCTTGTTGGCCAGCAGGATGCGCTTGCCGCCGCGCGCCGCCGCCAGGGCGGGCAGCAGGCCGGCCGCCCCCACGATGGCCGCCATCACGATATCCACCTCCTCCAGGGCGGCCACCCGTTCCAGGCCGGACACCCCGGAGAGCACCTCGGTCCCGGGCAGTTCCTTGCGCAGGCGCGCGGCAAGTTGCTCCGCTGCCAGTTCGTTGCCCATGACGGCATAGCGGGGACGGAAAGTCTGGCACTGGCGGTAAAGGCGTTCCACCTCTGAATTGGCCGTCAGGGCCACGACACGATAGCGGTCCGGATACCGGGACATCACATCCAGGGTATTGATGCCGATGGAGCCCGTGGCGCCCAGGATGGTCACTCCCTTCACAGGCTCACTCCCAATAAAAGCAGGCCCAGCACGAACACGGGCGCCGCCGCGGTGAGACTGTCGATGCGGTCCAGGATACCGCCATGACCAGGCAGAATGGCGCCGCTGTCCTTTACGCCGCGGCGCCGTTTCATGAGACTTTCCAGCAGATCGCCTACTATCGAGAACATGGCGGTGACAATCCCCAACAACACGAAAGAGAACAGATTACCCCAGTCATAGTCCATCAGCCAGGCCGCAACAGCCATGGCCGGAACCACCACGGCCAGGCCACCGCCCGCCCCCTCCCAGGTCTTTCCCGGGCTGACACGGGGCGCCAGTTTGCGCCGGCCCCAGCGCCGTCCGGCGAAATAGGCGCCGCTGTCGGCGCCCCATACGATCACGAACAGGGACAGCATGAGATACAGGCCGGGCGTGCCATTGCGGTGCAACAGCACCAGGGCCACCCAGGTGGGCACGAGCACCACGAACCCGATGAGCAGAAGGCGCCAGTCGGGGCTGTCCACTTCCCCACCGGCGGGTGGCGCATCCCGGGACTCGGCGCGGTTGATCCACATCAAGGCCGCCGTCCACCACGCCAGGGCCGCCGCCAGAATGAGATAAACCAAGGCGGGCGCCTGCAAGGCGGGATAGAGCAGCACGATGAGCACCGCGACGGCGGCGGCGTAGGCCGTGCGCTGGGAACAGGCATTCACTCCCGCCAGCGCCGCCCACTCCCACGCGCCGGCGGCCACCACGAGAAGGAACACCAGGGCCAGCACGTGGGTGGGCAGGGCGATAACGGCCCACAGGAACAGCGGGACGAGAATGGCGGCCGTGATCAGGCGCTGCCTAAGCACCCTGCAGGCGCTCCATCTGCTCTCCGGTATGGCCGAAGCGGCGCTGGCGCGAGGCAAATGACCGCAGCGCCAGTTCAAAGGCCTCCTCCTTGAAGTCGGGCCACAAGGTGTCGGTGAAATACAGTTCCGTATACGCCAGTTGCCACAGCAGGAAATTGCTCACCCGCTGTTCGCCGCCGGTACGGATGAAGAGATCCGGCTCGGGAAGGTCGTGCAAGGCCATGGAGGCGTGCATGAGGCGTTCATCGATCTGCTCACAATCGATTTCCCCCAGGGCGACACGGCGCGCGACTTTGCGGGCCGCCTGGGTAATATCCCAGCGCCCCCCGTAATTGATGGCGACCACCAGCACCAGGCCGGTGTTGTCGCGGGTGAGCTGCTCGGCTTCCACGATTTTTTCCGACAGCTTGGGGGAAAAGGCATGGTGGTCGCCGATGAAGCGGAGCTGGACATTGTTGTCGTGGAGTTTTTTGACCTGGCGCTGCAGGGAGGTCAACAGCAGATCCATGAGCAGGCTGACCTCTTCCTCGGGGCGGCGCCAGTTCTCGCTGCTGAAGGCGAACAGGGTGAGCACCTCGATGCCCTTGTTGGCGCAGTAGCGCACGATGCTGCGCACCGCCTCGACGCCGGCCTTGTGCCCGGCGAAGCGGGGCATGTAGCGCTTCTTCGCCCAGCGGCCGTTGCCATCCATGATGATGGCCACATGGCGGGGCAGCTTCAATGCCGCCCTGGCAACATCGCTCTGGCTCTCATTGGTGGACATTGTTCTGCTACCGCACTTGCCATAACTTAGTTACGAAAAAACCCGCACTGCCGTGGGCTGGCGGCCAGTTCAGCCCGTCAGTTGAGCCATGACTGGATCGGCCCGGCCATACCAAATATTCGGGCCGTGGCCGGTTCAGGCAACGGGGCGGGCTGGATTCTGCCTCACCAACGCCGCATTCAGATTTCCATCAGCTCGGCTTCTTTTTCAGCCAGCAGCTTGTCGATCTCCGCGATGAACTGGTCCGTCATTTTCTGGACCTCCTCCGCCGCGCGGCGCTCCTCGTCTTCCGAGATCTCCTTTTCCTTGAGCAGCTCCTTGATATCGCTGTTGGCGTCACGGCGGATGTTGCGGACGGCGACGCGCGCGGACTCGGCCTCTGCCTTCACGATGCGGGTCATTTCCTTGCGCCGCTCCTCAGTCAGGGGCGGAAGGGTGACGCGGATAGTGCTGCCCGAGGTCGAGGGATTCAGACCCAGGTCGGAACTCGCGATGGCCTTCTCCACCACGGGCACCATGTTCTTTTCCCACGGAGTCACGGTCAGCATGCGGGAGTCTCCCACGGCCACGTTGGCCACCTGGTTGAGTGGCACCTCGTCGCCGTAATAGGGCACCTTGATGTGATCCAGCAGGCTGGTGTGGGCCCGGCCAGTGCGAATCTTGGCAAAATCGTGCTTGAGGGCCGTAATGCTCTTCCCCATGCGCTCCCTGGCATCCTGCTTGATATCTTCGATCATATGACTATCCCCTACTCAACAAGCGTTCCCACGTCCTCGCCCATGACCACCTGCTTCAACACGCCCGGACAGGTGATATTGAAGACCCGCAGGGGCATGTTGTTGTCGCGGCACAGCACAATGGCCGTGGCGTCCATTACGTTGAGCTTCTCCGCCAGCACCCTGTCGTAGCTCAGTTTTCTGTAGAACCTGGCCTGAGGATCCCTGTTGGGATCGCTGGAATAGACGCCATCCACCTTGGTGGCCTTGAACACGGCATCGGCGGAAATTTCAATACCGCGCAGGCTGGCAGCGGAATCCGTGGTAAAAAAAGGGTTGCCGGTCCCCGCGGCGAAGACCACCACCCGCCCCTTTTCCAGGTGCCTGATGGCGCGGCGGCGGATATAGTCCTCGCAGATCTGATTGACCTTCACCGCGGACATCACCCGCGCGTGCATGCCCAGTTTCTCCAGGGCGTCCTGCATGGCCAGGGCATTGATGATGGTGGCCAGCATGCCCATGTGATCGGCGGTGACGCGCTCCACCCCGGCCTCCGCCAGTTGCGCCCCACGAAAGATGTTGCCGCCTCCCACCACGAGGGCAACCTGGACACCGATTTTGTTGAGTTCGCCGATCTCGCCCGCAATGCGCTCGATGACGGCGGGATTGACCCCGCTCTCGTCATCGCCCATCAAGGCCTCTCCGCTCAGCTTGAGCAGTATGCGTCGATACACCGGCCTGGCCGGAGGAGCGGCGACTCCCGGCATGCTCAGGCCCCTTGTACCTGCGCCATGACCTCTGCAGCGAAATCCTCCTCGGCCTTTTCGATGCCCTCACCCACTTCGAAGCGCTCGAATCTCAGCACGCTGGCAGAGGCGCCGTCGAGCAGCTTGCCAACGCTGACATCGGGATCCTTGACGAAGGGCTGGCCCAGCAAAGTGATGTCGGAGAGGTACTTGCGCAGGCGTCCCTGCACCATTTTTTCAATAATCTCGGCCGGTTTACCCGTATCCGCCGCCTGTGCGGTGATGATTTCCTTTTCCTTGGCGAGCAGCCCGGCGGGGACATCCGCCTCGCTGATGGCTTCCGGACGGCTGGCGGCGATGTGCATGGCGATATCCTTGACCATATCCCCGCCGGCTCCCTGCATCTCGACCATGACGCCGATCCTGCTGCCGTGCAAATAGCCCCCGACGCGGTTGCCCTCCTCGCGCGCCTCATAGATGGCGAAACGGCGCACATTGATATTCTCACCGATCTTGGCGATGAGGGCCTTGCGCGCGGTTTCCACATCCATGCCGTCCGAGAAGGCCAGGCCCAGCAGCGCCTGAACGTCCGCTGGCTGCTCGTCGAGGAGTTTCTGCAGCAATGTCCTGGCGAAATCCTGGAAATCGTCGCCCTTGGCGACGAAATCCGTTTCGCAGTTGACCTCCAGCATGGCGCCCAGCTTTCCGTCGTCCGACAATTGCATGAAAATGCAACCTTCCGCGGCGGTGCGGCCCGCCTTCTTCCCCGCCTTGGCCAACCCGGACTTGCGCATCAGCTCGATGGCAGCCTCGATGTCGCCATTGGTTTCCACCAAGGCCTTCTTGCACTCCATCATACCGGAGCCGGTACGCTCGCGGAGTTCCTTTACCAGTGATGCTGAAATACTCATTGCGGTAACCTCGTCACAAATTCCCTAAAAAAAGATCCTCTCGAAACCGGCGGCCGCCTCACTCCGCCTTGCCGGCGGCGGCGACCTCGGCCGTCTCCGCCTGGGCCGGCGGCGCGGCCTCCGCCGCGGTCTCGGTTCCAGCCTCTTCTGCCTTGTCCCCGCCATCGGCCTTCGTGGAAGTGGCGGCCTTGGCCTTGCTCTTCACTTCCACCTTCTTGCCCGTGCGCTGCGACTTGGTCTCCTCGGCCGCGGCCGCCTCGGCCTCGTCGACTTCCACGAAGTCGTCTTCCTGGCCGGCGATCTGCGCCAAGCTGGCACGGCCTTCCAGGATGGCGTCCGCCGCGGCGTTCACATAGAGCCTGATGGAGCGAATGGCATCGTCGTTGCCGGGAATGATGTAGTCGATATGGGCGGGACTGTTGTTGGTGTCCACGACGCCTATAACGGGGATACCGAGCTTGACCGCCTCGTTGACGGCGATCTTCTCATGCCCGACGTCAATCACGAAGAGGGCGTCGGGCAGGCCATTCATGTCCTTGATTCCACCCAGGCTGCGCTCCAGCTTGTCCAGCTCGCGGCGCAGACCCAGGGTCTCTTTCTTGCTGAGGCGCTCCACAGTGCCGTTGGCAAACATCTCCTCCAGTTCCTTGAGGCGGCGGACGGAAAGTTTCAGGGTTTTGTAGTTGGTGAGCATGCCGCCCATCCAGCGCTGGTCCACGTAGGGCATGCCACAGCGTATGGCCTCCTCCCTGATGGTTTCGCGCGCGGCGCGCTTGGTGCCCACGAACAGGATCTGGCCCTTGTTGGCCGCCAGGCTGCCGATGAAATTCATGGCCTCCCTGAACAGGGGCAGGGTCTGCTCAAGATTGATGATGTGGATCTTGCCGCGCTCCCCGAAGATATAGGGAGCCATTTTGGGATTCCAGAACCGGGTCTGGTGCCCGAAGTGCACGCCAGCCTCCAGCATCTGACGCATGGTAACGTTAGACATACAGTCGTCTCCTTTTGTGGGTTGGGCCTCCACACACCCCATGTGTCCACCCTTGCGGGCACCCAGGCACATGTGCCGGTGTGTGTGTGATTATTTGCTCCGGACTCAAGGGCTTCGCGCCATCGCCGGAGCATCGCACTCCGCCACATAACAGTGGCTAAGGGCGCGTTTATACCATAATCTGTATACCATCACAACAAGGCGGCCGGCGCGCGGACCGGGACAGGCGGCGCAATGGGAGATGTGCTATGGTTTGCTCTTTTTTCCGCGGCCGGAAACGGGTCGCCCGGTAAACAGCACATAATATAAGGTTTTAGAGGGACTTGCGTTGAATTCACGGGACACGCTGGTGTAGTGTGGCATCGGGGCAGCGCTGCCTGCCGACAACGAGCACAAATTTATGGCCATTCACATCAAGACAGAAGAGGAAATCGGGAAAATGCGCGTCGCCGGGCGTCTTGCAGCGGAGGTGCTGAAAATGATTGAGCCCCACGTGCAACCTGGCGTCACCACCGGCGAGCTGGACCGCATCTGTCACGACTACATCACCAATGTGCAACAGGCCATCCCCGCCCCCCTCAATTACCACGGCTTCCCCAAGTCCATCTGCACCTCGGTGAACCACCAGGTCTGCCATGGCATACCGGGCGACCGGGTGCTCAAGTCCGGCGATATCGTCAACATCGACATCACCGTCATCAAGGACGAATTTCATGGCGATACCAGCAAAATGTTCCTCGTGGGGGAACCCTCTGTACTGGCAAGGCGCATCACCCGCATCAGCTACGAATGCATGCGCATCGGCATCGAAATGGTCAGGCCAGGTGTCCATCTTGGCGACATCGGGCACGCCATCCAGCGTCATGCCGAAGCCAACAAGACTTCCATCGTGCGCGAGTATTGCGGCCATGGCATCGGGCGCGCCTTCCATGAGGAGCCCCAGGTGCTGCACTATGGCCGCCCGGGGACGGGCATCGTGCTGGAGCCGGGCATGACCTTCACCATCGAGCCCATGGTCAACGCGGGAAAACGCCACGTCAAGCTGCTGCCCGACCAATGGACCGTGGTCACCAAGGACCGCAGCCTCTCCGCGCAGTGGGAGCACACCATTCTGGTCACCCCGGACGGATATGAGGTCCTCACCCTGCTGCCCGGAGAGACGCTCTGAAAACGGGGACCCCGAGGATGGATAAACGGATACATTTCCCGCCTCGAGGCTTGCCCCAGGGGGGCGGGTACAAGGTAACAAGGTACAAGGGAAAGAAGCCTTTTGTATCTTGTATCTTGTATCTTGTACCTTGTTACCTTGTACCTGCCCCGTCACCCCCTCGGCACCAATTGTTTTGCACTGACTAAGGTTATCCATTGAACATCCCAACAAAACCACTTCACTGACATGCAGGCATTCTCTCCCCTGGAATTCGAACAGGCCCTGACGCAGGCGGAATCCCCGCTGGCCGTGTACCGTGACACCCTGAGGTCCGCCACCGAGGCACTGCGTGACCGGTTCCTGCAAGGCGCGCCGGTGGAAGTCCTGGTGCGGGAGCGGGCCCAGCTCATCGACGCCCTGGTGACCCGGGCCTGGCGGCGGTTCCTGGCCGTCCGGGAGCCCGGCAGCGCCCTGGTGGCGGTGGGCGGTTACGGCCGAGGCGAACTCCATCCCGCTTCCGATATCGACCTGCTCATCCTGATCGCCCCGGACAGCCATGAGCGCTACCGCGAGGCCATCGAGCAGTTTCTCACCTTCATGTGGGACCTGGGCCTGGAGATCGGCCACAGCGTTCGCACGGTTGATGAATGCATTGAAAACGCCGCCCAGGACATCACCATCATCACCAATCTCATGGAATCCCGGCTGCTCGTGGGCGATGCCGGTCTCTATGAAGCCATGCGCGCCAGCACCGCCCCCTCACATATCTGGCCCGTGGATGAATTCTTCTCGGCCAAGATGGAGGAACAGGCGAAGCGGCATGAAAAATATTTCGACACGGCCTATAACCTGGAACCCAATGTCAAGGAAGGCCCGGGCGGGCTGCGCGATATACAGAACATTGCCTGGGTGGCCATGCGCCATTTCGGCGCCACCGACCTGAGAGACCTGGTGCGCCATCAATTTCTCACCCAGCAGGAATATGACGACCTGCACGATGGCCGCAGCTTTCTCTGGAAGGTGCGCTTCGCCCTGCACATACTCTCACGGCGGGGCGAAAACCGCCTGCTGTTCGACCATCAGACGGCCCTGGCGGAAATGTTCGGTTACGAGGGTGAAAACGGCCACCGCCCCGTCGAGCGCTTCATGAAAGACTACTACCGCACCGTCACCGAACTCAGCCGCCTCAATGAAATGCTGTTGCAGCATTTTCAGGAAGAAATCCTGTACCGCGGCAAGCCCGAGGAAGTAAAACCCATCAACCGGCGCTTCAGGATCCGCAACGACTTCATCGAAGTCACCCACGACAAGATCTTCAAATACTACCCCTTCGCCCTTCTGGAAATTTTTCTCCACCTCGAACAGCGCCCCCATATCAAGGGGGTGCGGGCCGCCACCATCCGCCTGATCCGTGATCACCGCTATCTCGTCGACGAAAAATTCCGCAACGATCTGCGCTGCCGCAGTCTGTTCATGGAAATCCTGCGCCAACCGCGCGGCATCACTCACGAACTGCGGCGCATGAACCGCTACGGCATCCTGGCGGCCTATTTCCCGGCCTTCGGCAGGATCGTCGGGCAGATGCAGTTCGATCTCTTCCATGTCTATACGGTGGACGACCATATCCTCATGGTGCTGAGAAACGTGCGGCGTTTCACGGTTCCCCAGTACGCGCGCGAGCTGCCCTTCTGCAGCGAATTGATCGCCACCATACCCAAACTCGAAATCCTCTATCTTGCCGCCCTGCTGCACGACATCGCCAAGGGCCGTGGCGGAGACCACTCCCTGCTGGGGGAAGAGGATGCCGTGGAATTCTGCCGTCACCATGGCCTGAGCGAATTCGACACGCGCATGGTGGCGTGGCTGGTGAGAAACCACCTCGTCATGTCCACCACCGCCCAGCGCAAGGACATCAGCGACCCGGAGGTGGTTTCCGAGTTCGCGGAAACGGTCATGGACAAGCTGCACCTCGACTATCTCTACCTGCTCACCGTTGCGGATATCCGTGGCACCAACCCCGAGATCTGGAACGGCTGGAAGGACTCGCTGCTGCGCAATCTCTACAACGCCACCCGCGCCCTCCTGGAGCGTGGACTGCGGGCGCCGGTGGAAAAAACCCTCTATGTCAGGGAAAATCAGAAGGAAGCGCTGCGGCTTCTCGAAGACATTTCACCCGGCCGCATCCGGGAGCTGTGGGACAAGCTGGAGGACGACTATTTCCTGCGTCACTCACCCGATGAGATTGCGTGGCACACGCGCGCCATACTCAACACCCGGGACGAGGACCTCCCGCGCATCGTGGTGCGCGAGGAAACCCTGCGTGGCGGCACGGAAATCTTCGTCTATGCCCGGGACCAGAAACACCTCTTCGCCATCACCGCCATGACCCTGGACCAGATGGGGCTCAATATCGTCGATGCGCGCATCATTACCACGCGCGGCAGCTATACCCTGGACACCTTCATCGTCCTCGACAGCATGGGCAATTCCATACACAATCCCGAACGTATCCACGAGATCATGCTCAATCTCAGGCAGCACCTCGCCGGCACCCGCCTGGACACCATGAAGATCACCCGCCGGGCGCCCCGGCAACTCAGGCATTTCACCATCGAAACCCAGGTTTTGTTCAGCTGTGACCGCCACAACCGCTACACCATCGCCGAGCTGATCACCACGGACCGCCCCGGCCTCCTCGCCCGCGTCGGACGGGCCTTTGTGGAATGCAATGTCAGGTTGCATAATGCGAAAATCGTGACCTACGGAGAAAAAGTAGAGGATATTTTCTTCATCACGGACCAGAACAACCAGCCCCTGGAAAACAGTGAGCGGCTGGAGCAACTGCGCGCGACCATTCACAAATACCTGGACGAGACATGAACAAGACAAGCACTCGAGACAACAAGGGATCCCTGTTGATCTATTTCATGCCGCCCCTGGGCCTCGCCGCCATTGCCCTCCTGGCGGCCGTGGGGGGAGAACCGGCGACCGCCTGGCTGCGCTACGACCGCGAGGGCATCTTGAACGGCGAGATCTGGCGCGCCCTCAGCGCCCACATCGTCCATATGGGATGGCCCCACCTGCTCATGAACCTGGCCGGACTGTTCCTCATCTGGGCGCTGTTCGGGCGCATGCTGAGCAACCGGGCATGGGGCGCCGTGCTTCTGCTCGCCGCCGTGACCATCACCCTCGGCCTCCTGTTCTTCAACACCCATATCCGTTGGTACGTGGGGCTCTCCGGTGTGCTCCATGGCATGTTCATGGCGGGCGCCCTGCTCAGTATCTACGCAGGCTACCGCGCCGAAATCCTGCTGCTGGTCTTCATATTCGCCAAGCTGGCCTGGGAACAGCTCAACGGCCCCCTCCCCGGTTCCGCCTCCATGGCCGGCGGCAATGTGCTGGTGGACGCCCACCTGTATGGCGCCATCGCCGGCGTGCTGGCGGCGATGTTCTTTATTGCCAGGCAGGGGCTGAAAAAAGGCCGCGGGCCAGGCTAGCCCGCTGAACCCCTCACCCCTGCAGGGGAAAAAAGCGTCAAGGTATCAGCGCCCCGCCTTCATGGAGGCCCGTGCCGCCACCATTGCCGCGATGATGATCAAGGCGCCGCCCGCCCATTCGCTGGGCTGCACCACCTCGTCCGTCAGCCATTCCGCCGACAGCGCGCCGGCCACCAGCTCGAAGAGCAGGATGGTGGCGGAACGATGCACGGGCATATGGGTCACGCCATAGACGACGGCCAGGGTCATGAGCACGATGCCAATGGCGCCGATGGCGGCAGCCGCGCCGATGACGCCCGCGCTCACCTGGGGCATTGGCAGTGACAACACCACAATGCACAGGGCGGCGACCGCCACCACGCCCCACCAACCCACCAGGGACTTGACCCACACGGAGACTTCCTGAGTCTTGCGCACCAGCACATTGGCCATGGCAAAGGCCAACCCGGAAGAAATGGCCAGCCAGTCCGCCCGGTCACGCGGCCAGGGCAGGCCCGCCGCGGGATCCCACAACATGATCACCGCCCCCGCCATGGCCAGCCCCAGGGTGAGGCGGGCGAGGAACGACAGGGTCTCGCCCAGAAACAACCTGCCCAGCAACACGGTCCAGATGGGCGAGAGATAGAACAGCAGGAGCACGCGCACCACATTGCCCTCGATGACGGCAAGAATGAAGGCTACATTGGTCCAGCCACTGGCGAGGGCAAGAAGCAGCAGCAGGCGGGGCGCATGGAAATCCCGGCGGAACAACCACAGCATGGGGAGGGAAACAACGAGCGCGGCTCCATAGATGACGAGCGTGGACCACAGGCCGGGCAGGCCGTTCTCCTCCAGCACACGCAAGGGATACCAGAAAACGCCCCACAAAGTGGCGCTGAACAGCAGGCAGGCCACGGGATAGAATGTCAGATGCGGTTTGGACGGCATGATCGTATGACTTATACTGTGATGCTTGTATTTAATAATGCCTGCTCTCTGAATCACCCATGAATCCCGGCCTGGACAAATTGCATCCCTACCCCTTCCAGAAGCTTTCCGCGCTGAAAGAGGGTGTGGAACCCCGCGCCGCTTCTCCCGCAATCAGCCTCGCCATCGGCGAACCCAGGCATGCGCCGCCCGCCTTCATCACGGAAGAACTCATCTCCCATTTACACGGGCTTGGGCAGTACCCGGTGACGCGCGGCTCGTTGCCGCTGCGCGAGGCCATCGCGAACTGGCTGACGCGGCGCTTTGCCCTGCCTGCAAACGCCATCGATCCCGGCAAGCACATCCTGCCCGTCAACGGTACCCGCGAGGCCCTGTTCGCCATCGCCCAGTGCCTCATCGACCCGCATGACGGCGCCCTGGTCATGATGCCCAATCCTTTCTATCAGATCTACGAGGGAGCCGCCCTGCTGGCCGGCGCCGAGCCCTGTTATCTCAATACCACGGCGGAGACGGGCTGGCTGCCCGATTTCGACGCCGTGCCGGATGCCGACTGGGCGCGTTGCCGCCTGCTCTATATCTGCTCGCCGGGCAATCCCACGGGCAGGGTCATGGGCAGGGACACCCTGGCCGCGCTGCTCGATCTCGCCGAGCGCCACGATTTCATCATCGCCGCGGACGAATGCTATTCCGAGATCTATCCCGAGAAGGAGGCGCCTCCGCCCGGCCTGCTCGAAGTCGCCGCCAGCCTGGGCAACGACGGGTTCAAACGCTGCCTGGTGTTTCACAGCCTGTCGAAGCGCTCCAACGTTCCGGGCCTGCGCTCGGGTTTCGTCGCCGGCGACGCCCGTCTGATCGACGCCTTCTTCCGTTACCGCACCTATCATGGCTGCGCCATGCCGCCCCCGGCCCAGGCCGCCAGCATCGCCGCCTGGAAGGACGAGGATCACGTGCGCGACAATCGCGCATTGTACCAGACCAAGTTCGACGCCGTATGTGAAATCCTGCGCCCCGTCCTGGAGGTGGGCCAGCCACGGGGAGGCTTCTACCTGTGGCCAGACGTGGGCATGGACGACACCCTTTTCGCCCGGGAACTGTACGCGCACAAGCACATCACCGTACTCCCCGGCAGTTTCCTGTCCAGGGCGCACCAGGGCATCGATCCCGGCGGCGGCCATGTGCGCATCGCCCTGGTCGCCACCCTGGAGGAATGTACACGCGCCGCTGGAGAGATACGCGACTTTCTGGAGCGTCAACCCAATTTATCCTGAATGCCAATGCAATGTATGGAGAACGTCCAATGAGCGATCTGCAAACCATCATCGAAGAAGCCTTTGAGCACCGCGCCGAGATCACCCCGCGCCGCGTGGACACACACGTCAAGGAGGCCGTCAGCACCGTCATGGAACAACTGGACCGTGGCGAGGCGCGCGTGGCGGAAAAGAAGGAAGGCACCTGGGTGGTCAACCAGTGGCTCAAGAAAGCCGTCCTGCTGTCTTTCCGCATCGAGGACAACACCTTCATGAAAGGCGGTTTTACGAATTATTACGACAAGGTCCCCTCCAAGTTCAGCGATTGCAACTCGCGCGACTTTCGTGAGAGCGGCATCCGCGTGGTCCCTCCCGCCGCCGCGCGCCGCGGCGCCTATATCGCCTCCGGCGTGGTGCTCATGCCCTCTTATGTCAACATCGGCGCCTACGTGGACAGCGGCACCATGGTGGACACCTGGGCCACGGTGGGCTCCTGCGCGCAGATCGGCAAGAATGTGCACCTCTCCGGCGGCGTGGGCATCGGCGGCGTCCTGGAACCCTTGCAGGCCAACCCCACCATCATCGAGGACAACTGCTTCATCGGCGCGCGCTCGGAGATCGTGGAGGGCGTCATCGTGGGTGAAGGCGCGGTCATCTCCATGGGGGTCTACATCGGGCAGAGCACCAAGATCTACAACCGCGCCACGGGTGAGATCACCTATGGCGAGGTGCCCGCCGGCGCCGTGGTAGTGCCTGGCAGCCTGCCCGCCAAGGACGGCAGCCACAGCCTGTATTGCGCGGTCATCATCAAAGAGGTGGACGAGAAGACGCGCAGCAAGGTGGGGATCAATGAATTGCTCAGGGATATTTAAAAATCAGGGCAAAGAGGAAAGAGAAAAGAGGAAAGTTTTGGATGTCTGCTACGCTTGAGCTGGCGGTGGAGTTGATTGGCCGGGCTTCGGTGACGCCTGAGGATGAGGGTTGTCAGGAACTGATGATCGCGCGCCTTGAGAAGCTGGGTTTTGCCGTCGAGCGCATGCGTTTTGGCGAGGTGGACAATTTCTGGGCGCGGCGCGGCGCCAGCGCGCCTCTGTTCGTGTTCGCCGGACATACGGACGTGGTGCCGGCGGGGCCGCTGGCGCAATGGGACTCCCCGCCCTTTCAGCCGCAAATCCGGGACGGTTATCTCTATGGCCGCGGCAGCGCCGACATGAAGGGCAGCCTGGCCGCCATGGTCACGGCCTGCGAGCGTTTTCTCGGGGAACACGGCGATCACCGGGGCTCCATCGCCTTCCTCATCACCAGCGACGAGGAAGGGCCGGGTATCGACGGGACGCTGAAGGTCATGGAAACCCTGATGAAACGGGGTGAAAGCATCGACTGGTGCCTGGTGGGCGAACCCAGCAGCAGCCGCCAGACGGGCGACGTGATCAAGAACGGGCGGCGCGGCTCCCTGGGCGGCAGGCTCGTCGTTCACGGCACCCAGGGCCATATCGCCTATCCCCACCTGGCCCGCAACCCCGTTCATCTCTTCGCGCCGGCCATGGCGGAACTGTGCGCGCGCCAATGGGACAACGGCAACGAATTCTTCCCGCCCACTTCCTTCCAGATCTCCAATATCCGCGCCGGCACCGGGGCGGACAATGTCATACCCGGCGAACTCGAAGTGCTGTACAACTTCCGCTATTCCACGGAGACCGATGATCAGCAGCTCCGCGGGATCGTCGAGGATATCCTGCAGCGCCACCAACTGGCGTACGATCTGGAGTGGAGACTGTCCGGAAAGCCCTTCCTCACCCCGCCCGGCGCCCTGGTCGACGCCATGCGGGAAGCCATCGCGGAGGTCACCGGACTCACCACCCGCCTGTCAACGGACGGCGGCACCTCCGACGGCCGTTTCATCGCCCCGGGCGGCGCCCAGGTGGCGGAACTGGGACCGGTCAACGCCACCATTCACAAGATCAACGAGTGCGTCAGGGCCGACGACCTGGAGAAACTCTCTTTGATTTACGAACGCATCTTGCATAAGCTGTTGACCAGCCCCTGACCATTCCAGGCTCAAATGGAGGCATGCCATGACCGACAAGACCGAAGAGAAACGCCGCTTCACCCGCGTGCTTCACGACTCCCACGTGACCCTCACCAACGATGACGGAACCTGGGAGACCCAGTTGATCGATATCTCCCTGAAAGGCGCGCTGGTGGTGAAACCGGGAGGCTGGCGGGCCGCCCAGGGTGACACATTCACCCTCGACATCGAACTGGGCGACCATGGCGACATCGTCATCCAGATGGAAGGGGCGGCGGTCGCCCATTCGGAAAAAGACAGCGTCGGCTTCGAATGCCTGGACATCGACGTGAACAGCATCTCCCACCTGAAGCGCCTCATGGAACTGAACCTGGGCGACGCGGACCTCATTCACCGCGAGCTCCATGCCCTGGGCAAGCTGTCCTGGCCCTTGCACTGACCGGAAACGACTATCCAGGTACAGGCAGACCCGGGCCTGTTCGCCCTGCTCAACCTTGCGCCTTGTATCTTGCGCCTTGTACCTTGCAATGACTGGATAAAGGCGCGCCTTGATCCCCATGAGATGAGCCCTGTGCCTTAGCAAGGCAGTCCATCAGCGTGCGGGTCCAGACGGGCGCGTGCGAAGAGGAACTGACATCCTTGTGTTTCCCCTCCACGGAGTAAACCTCCGCGTGAGGATTGCATGACGCATAGCTGTTCGGCCCCGCCTGTTCGGAAGTCTCCTCGAACTGAAAACAAACCAGCCGCCCATGGAGCGGGACGGGTTTGTAGCCCATGGCCTCCCGCCTGTAAATCCTGAGGATGTAAAAGCTCCGCAACGCAACGGGCAAGGGAATGTTCAAGATAAAACAGGCTTGACATACCACCAGCCTTCCCCATTCGCCAACTCTTTTCTTCAAGAAATTTAACCCTCGCCTGATCATGCGCCGCACTTTTCTTGGCTTACCTGCCTGAATCTCCTGCCGCCTGGATCGCTGACGATCCCGGACTGCCTTCCTGTGTTTCCTGCCCGCCAGTTCCGGCTGGGTGGCATCCAGCAAAAACAGCAACCCCACTTTATCTCCTGATGCCTCAATCTGGCGGGCTATTTCGTAGACAAGCATGCCGCCAAAAGAAAAACCGCCCAGGTAGTATGGACCTTGAGGCTGGATTGAACGGATATCCAGCAAGTGCCATCTGGCGATGTCCTCGATTCGCGCATACCGGGCGCGTTCACCATCCTGGGATTGATGTTGCATCACATAGAAGGGTTGATCCTTGGGAAGGTATTGGCTTATCTGGTTTCCTCCCCTGCTCCCCAGTCCCCAGAAGAATGGCGGCCTGGCACCATGAGGCTGGACAGCCACCAATGAGGAAAATACCCGGGAGCGGTATGAATCACTTTCCAGCAACCTGGCCAGTTGAGCAACCGTGCCCGCATCATAAATCGACGTCAGGGGAATCTGCTTTTTATAACGGCCTCTCAATATGGCAAACAGCCTGGCGGCAAGAAGTGAGTGCCCGCCCAGGCGGAAAAAATCATCGTGAATGCCAATTCCCTTGCGCTCAAACAAGTCCTCCCAGATTGCGATCAATTCCTTTTCCAGTTCCGTGCGCGGGGCGTCACCGGCGTCCTGGAGAGCCGTTCCGGAGATATCTGGCGCAGGCAAAGCCTTGCGGTCGATCTTACCGTTGTCCGTCAGGGGCAGTCTGTCCAGGACCATGAACGCCGACGGCAACATGAAGGGAGGCAGTCTTCCCGACAGAAAAGACCTCAGGTCATCGCCGCCAAGGTCATCCCGCGTCTTGGGAGAAACATAGGCAACCAGGCGTTTTTCAGCGCCGGTCTCACCCATGCAGATCACCACGGCGTCTCCCACCGCCGGATGCAGCCTGATGGCGGCTTCTATCTCTCCAGGCTCGATGCGAAAACCGCGGATCTTGACCTGGTCATCGGTCCTGCCATGAAAGACGATTTTCCCATCCGCCAGGTATCGCGCCACGTCACCCGTCCTGTACAACCTGGCGCCAGGCTGTTCACTGAAGGGATTCGGGACGAACCGTTCCTCGGTAAGCGCCTGATTGTTGAGATATCCCAGGGCGAGGCCTGCCCCACCCAGGTATAATTCGCCATACACCCCGACGGGAACGGGATTCATCGACTGGTCGAGAATGTAGGCCTGCGTGTTGGCTATGGGGCGCCCGATGGGTACGGGCAGGAACTCGTCCGGCAATTCCGTGATCTCATGCCATGTGGAGAATGTGGTGTTCTCCGTGGGGCCGTACACATTGATCAAGTGGCGCGGAGGCGCGGCCTTCCACACAGCCCTGACCCGCTTCGGGTCGGCTGCCTCGCCGCCGAACAGCAGCCAGTCGAGCGAAGAAAACATGGCGGGATTCTCTTCCGCCAAGTGATTGAAAACCGCCGTCGTCAGAAACATTGCCGTAATCCGTTCCCGGGAGAGCCAGCCAGCAAACTCCCCGGCCAAGAGCAGGGTCTGCTTGTCCACGCCCACCAACGTGGCGCCATTGAGCAGGGCGCCCCAGATTTCGAAGGTGGCGGCATCGAAGGAAACGGTCGAAACCTGGGCAACCCTGTCCGCTTCGCCCAATTCGATATAGTTCGTCTCCAGGACCAGACGGTTCACCGCCCGATGAGGCACGCACACGCCCTTGGGTTTTCCCGTCGAGCCCGAGGTATAGTTGACATAGGCAATGGCGTCGGGCGTAACGCGGCTATCCAGGTTCCCATCGTCATGGACGCGGAGATCCTCATCGATCCTGTCCAGACACACGAGAGAAGGCGCGTGCTCAGGCAGACGCTCCACAAGCGCGGAATGAGTCAGCAACACGGCTGTCTGGCTGTCTTCCAGCATCAGGGCAAGACGATCCCGGGGGTAGTCGGGATCCAGGGGAACATAACCGCCCCCGGCCTTGAGAATGGCCAGCAGGGCGACGACCATGTCGCATGAACGCTCCATCAAAAGCGCCACCAGGGCCCCAATGTCCACGCCGCGGGCGCGCAGCACGCGGGCCAGGCGGTTGGCCCTGGCGTTGAGCTCACCATAGGAAAGGGCGTGCGTTCCGTAGACGACGGCAGGCCTGCCGGGCGCCCGGGCAGACTGTCGCTCAAATAACCGATGAATCCCCTGGCCGGCGGGATAAGGCGATTCCGTAGCATTCCACTCCTTCAGAATCCGCTTGCGTTCCGTCTCTCCCAGCAGGGGCAGTTGGGAAATGCGCCTGTCAGGACCGGCTGCAATCCCCTCCAGCAGGTTCACGTAGTGATCCAGCATCCGCGTAATCGTACCGGCATCGAAAAGGTCTGCACTGTATTCCACTATGAGGCAATGCCCATCGCCGCGCCGCTCGATGATCATGGACAGATCGAAATGGGAAACCGTCTTTTCCGACACCATGTCATGCACCGCGAGGCCGTCCAGATCCAGGCCGCCATCCGGCGTATTCCGGTAAGTGAACATGACCTGAAACAGCGGCGTATGGCTCAGATTGCGCTCGGGCTGCAAGGCTTCCACCAGTTTCTCAAAAGGCAGATCCTGATGCCCGAAAGCGCCAAGGACGGTCTCCCGCACCCGTCCGACCAGTTCGAGAAAACCCGGGTCACCGGAAAGATCGCAGCGCAGCGCCAGCACATTGATGAACAGGCCGATCATACCCTCGGTTTCCTTTATCCCACGATTGGCGACCGGCGTGCCCACCACGATGTCTTCCTGACCCGAGTAGCGATACAGCAGTATCTGGAAGGCGGCCAGCAAAAGCATGAAAAGGGTCGCGCCCTGCCGTTTCCCCAGGGCCAGCAGCGCTGTGCCGAGTGCCTGATTCAAAGGCCGTGACTGGGTCCCCCCCCGAAAGGTTTGCGCCGCCGGACGCAGCCGGTCACAGGGCAGCTCCAGCAAGGGGGGAGCGCCATCCAGGCGTTCTTTCCAATAACGAAGCTGCTTATCGAGCTTATTGCTCTGCAATTGATTCAATTGCCACCGGGTATATTCCACATAGCGCAGGGGAAGTTCAGGCATGTCAGGCTGGCGCTTCTGCCTGAAGCATTTGTAGAAATAACCCAGCTCGCGCTTGAAGACGCCCGAGGACCAGGCATCCGAAATGATATGGTGCATGGTGGTCATCAGAACGTGTTCCCGGGCCGCGAGCCTGACGAGGGAGACGCGCAACAAGGGGCCCTTGGAAAGATCGAAAGGCCGTTCCGCCTCGGCAATGACAAGCGCCTTCAGCCGGGCCGGCAGCGAGTCAGGCTCCAGCTCCGTCAGATCGGTGATTTCCAACTTCACGTATCCCTGGGGAAGCACAACCTGAGCGGGTTCCTCTCCTTCCATGGAAAACACCGTGCGCAGGCTCTCATGGCGGGTCACCAGGATATCCAGGGCCTGTTGCAGCGCGGTGGTATCGAGGGGGCCCAGGAGGCGGAAGTTGGCGCAGCGGTTGTAGACGGCGCTGCCCGGCTCCATCTGATCGAAGAACCACATGGGACGCTGGGGAAAGGACAAGGGACAGGGGCCGCTCTCCCCTCTCTCGGGAGCCGCACAGCCCTTGGAAGCAGTTACCCGATGGTTGGCGAGCTTCTGCTTGAGCCGCGCCAGGTCTTCCGGCGTTAACGACTGGATTCGTCGCCTTGTATCCTGCATGTGTTGCTCTTGCCCCTTGTGTGATCAGGATTTACATAAGCAAGTCACGTACCATCCGGCTCAGTACTGCAACCCACGCGATTGCGGAATTTTACCTCCCATCAGGCGCTCAGAAAACCTGTCGCCTCCCCGACGGTCTGTACAGGGATCACCCGCAATCCCTCAATGGGCTTCCTGGGCGCGTTGGCCTTGGGCACCATGGCCTGGGTGAAGCCGTGCTGGACCGCCTCGCGCAGACGCTCCTGGCCATTC
>WGFB01000082.1 GCA_015492435.1 Gammaproteobacteria bacterium
CCCGCCCAGGCATTCATGGATAAAGCGGCGCACAGAACACCGCCCGCACCGGCATATCGTATCTTCATCGCCACGTTATTCATCATTGTGTTAAGTGTGGTTGCTCGTGCCTCGCCATGCGCGCGCATGGCCAATCCACGCCAGCCTCCATCCTACCATAAACAAAAGCCTTCCTCAATCGGAGCGACCACCCCTCATTTAAAAATTATCATTTAATAACAATTATTTACCATATACAGCATGATGATTCCTGATAAAAAGACTCCGATTGCGCCAGGGGCATGCGCGCCATATCAAAAACACCAGCATCGTCCACCATCCCAACAGCCCTCCGCCGCTCCTTCCGGATGACGGCTGGCTTTCCGGCTCGGTAACAACCAGGCCGGGCGGCGGCGAGCCATCGTCCACTGCCGATGTCAATTGCAAGGAATTGTCCCCCGGATCCCCCTCGACTTGTGGAGATGCAGCCACCTGGAATGCCGTCGTCACAGAAACTGATGTATCGAAAGCCGCGGAAATGGAAAAGACGACCCTCTGCCCCGCGCCCAGGCTGCCCAGGTTACAGGAAACAATCCGCGAAACTGAATCATATCCGCATGTGGACAGGGATGATGACGCGAACGCCAGACCTGCCTCCAGCGTCGATGTCAAAACGGTATTTTCCGCGGTATCCGGACCCTGGTTGACAACTTCCAGGTCGAAAGTCAGCACCTCCCCCTGCCTTACCGGACTGTTATCCGAGACCGCAAGCACCAGATCGGCCACGGGCGCGAGTTTCACCACAAAACCATCCAGTCCCCCGCGGGGGCCATCGAAACCCGCGGGGGCTTTCGAGACAGGCATATCCTGGGAGTCCGTCTCGCCCGTTACATAGAGATACCCTTGGGCATCACGGCCGATTCCAAAGGCCTGCTCATCACCGCTCCCACCGAAATAGAAGGAATAGACCAGGGTATTGTTACCGTTCAACCTGCTCACGAAACTATCCCGCCCGCCACCATACGGGAAAGTGGTGAGATCCTCTTGTGTTGCCGGAAAATCATCGCTGTCGGTCCATCCCGTGACATGAACCTCCCCTCCGGCATCGACGAACAATCCCAGCACCGCCTCATCACCGCGCCCACCCAGGAAGGTCGAAAATTTCAGACCAACCAGCGCGGAGTCCAGCACACTGACGAAGGCCTCCCCGGCCCCCGAAAAAACCGTGTCGGCCGCATCGCCCGAGAGGGGAAACCCAAGAGAGCGGGTGAATCCTCCCACGTATACCCGGGATGCCCCACCGGCAGCAAGGACGTTTGCCCCATCCTGATCGCCCGCCCCTCCGAGATAGGTGGCCGCTGCCAGTGAGGCCGCGCCAACCGCGGACGTGTCAAAGCGCGCCACAAAAGCGTCTTGCACGCCATCACCGCTCACCATAAAAGCGCCATTTGTGGCAATACCGGATGTCGAGTTGGTCTCCCCCGCAATGTAGACCTGATCGGCTCCCGCAAGGGCGATGGCGCGCGCGGTCTCTCCACCCCCACCGCCAAGAAAACTGCCATACAACAAATCGGCGCTCCCCTGGCTGGCGGGGCGCAATTTCACGAGAAAAGCATCCCTCACCCCTCCGTAGGCGGCGCTATAGGCGGATTTGACAGGAAAATCCACCGACCGCGTGCTCCCGGTCACATAGAGATCCCCTGCTGCATCGACCGCGATGCCACGCCCCTCATCCTCGCCCGCACCACCAAGGAAAGTGGAGTAGATCAAGGCGCCGCCGGGATCGAGAATACTGACGAAGGCATCGCCGGGAAAGCCGTTAAAGCCCTCATCGAACGCATTGGCCGTCACGGGAAAATTGCCGAACTCCGCCACGCCGGTCACATGGGCGTTACCCTGCGCATCCACGGCGACTGCATGGGCGCTGTCGCCATTTAGAGTGACATCGTCACTCCCCAGGTAGGCCGTATAGACGAGGTTGTCATCGGCGTCGAAGCGCGTCACAAAGGCATCATAACCTTTCAAGGTGGCGCCGGCGGATAAACCTGGAAAATCGGCGGACTGAGTCCGGCCAGCCACGTAATAGTCCCCCGCTTCGCCGACGGCCAAGGCGCGAATGGCGTCATCGCTGCCGCCGCCCAAATAAGCCGCATAATCCACGACGGGATCGATCACCAGGGGCAAGTCTCGGTCATAGGCGGCGACTTTCAAGGCAACGTGGCGGCCCTGGATGGCAAAATCCACGCTGACCGGGCGTCTCTCTCCGGCGATCTGTTGATAAGCCACGGGCCTGCGGTGTATTTGCCGGATGCCCGGCAACCGCACAATCAGATTGCCCTTGCCGTCCAATGACAAATCTTCATGCCCCGTGAACGCCAGGCGGATGCTTTGTGGATCGGCCTGAGGGGCAATGTGGAAATCGTATTCAAGCTGCCCGCCCGCTCCATATAAAACCAGGTCGATGCCGGGAAAAATCGCGTGATAGCGAACCTTCCCGGAAAGCGCGATATCCTTAGTCCAGTTTCCAGGGTCGCTGCCGGTGTAATAGTGAGCCCTGCCCGGCAAAATGTCCTCCATGGTCAAGGCAACGTGTTTATTTCCCCCAGGGAACGAAAGACGCACCACATCCGCCCCATGCCCGGCCCCGGACGGCACTGCCCAGACAATGCCCTGCGGTGTCACATAGACGAGTGCGTCCTGACCACGGGCGAGGTAGCGGACAGCCCGCGGGGCTTGTCCCTGGTTTCGCTCAAAAAACAGCGTCTTCTGAGGAACGACCGCGGCAGCCGCGGAGGCGGCCCCGGCATGGCCCGCCACTCCGGCCAGCGCAAGCCACACCACCAGTAAAATTCCAGCCCCCTGGGAAAACCGTGGCCACTGCTGCAAGATCACCATAGAATACCTGATCATTGAAAAAACGCAGGCCGGGTTAATAATACAAATTGACCCTGAACAACAGGCGCCATCCATCCAGGTTCAGCTTGATGGGCCGGTAGAATGCCTCGCGCGTATCGGGATCTTCCAGATCCTCGGCGGTGGCGTCTTTGACGAGATAGCCCAATCTGCCATCCGACATGCGGCGGAAGGGCATGCCGCTGCGCGTGACCTGGTCACCGGAGATGAAATCATTGCGCTCCCTGACGTCGCGCAGGGTGAACTCGCTTTCGCTGATCAGGTATTTCCCCTCGAACCCCAGGGACAGCCAGTCACGGACGAACCACTCGCCTCCCAGGCCGATCCCCCCCATGAACAGGGCGGCGGTCTGCGCCTCCATGAATATGTCGCGCCGCACGCCAATCAGATCCTCGATGGGGCTGTCGGCGAAAAGAAACACCCACCGCTCCTGGTAGTCGATGTCGAACACCTCGTGTATGGACAGGGAGCTGAAGAAGCGGAACTTGGGCCTGCGCACAAAACTGTAGCGCCAGCCCAGTTGATATTCCGTGAATGACAAGGTGCCCTTGCGCCTGCCCTCCACGACATTGTTGATGAAGAACTGCTGCAGCGGCAGATTCCCGGTGACTTCGTTGATGGCCGTCCTTTCCCAGGAATTGATGCCGAAGAAGAAGGCGTGACGGTCGTTGGGATGCCAGGAGAACTCGAAGCCGGCCAGCGCAGCCGCCTGTTCGTCGGGCAGGGGATTGTCGAAACGGAAGGGTTCTTCCGCCGTCTCGTTCTGATCCACGTCCTCGCCGTCCACCCCGGCGCCGGCCCCGCCCTCCCGCACCAGGATGATGGCCTCTCCCATAAAGGGGGATTGGTAGAGGCCCTTGTTGAGGTCGTCCGTTTTCGAGGATTGCGCCCCCAGCAGCAGGGAGAAGCTCCAGCGGGTCTCATCCCCGAAGGTTCCACCCTTGGCCAGCGCGCCTCCGCTGGCCAGCAGGCAGGCCGTCATCAGCCACGCCCTGGCCGGGGCCAGGCTGGGCAATATTTCAGGCCGCCGCTTCATGCCGCGCGCGGGCCGAATGCGAAAACCTGGGCCGGTAGTAGGCAAACGCCAGGGGCAGCAGGATCAGGGCCGCCACGCAGGCCACCACCATGTAGCCGGCCACGAAATAGCCCAGCTTGACATGGGGCGGGAACTGGGACAGGCCCAGCACCAGAAACCCGGCCGTCACCACCAGGGCATTGAAGACGATGGGCTTGCCCACGCTGCGCAAGGCGCCCAGCACGGCCCGGGTTTCGCCCGACCCGGCCCGGCGTTGCAGGGCATAGCGATAGATGTAGTGAACGCTGTAATCGACGCCCACACCGATGGCGACACCGGCGGCCAGCACCGTGGACACATCCAGGGGAATCCCCATCCAGCCGGCCAGGCCCGCCACGACGATGGTGGTGAAGGTCACCGGCAGGACGGTGTAGAGGCCTGCCGTCAGGGAGCGGAACAGCAACATGGCGACGAGAAAGATGCCCACCTTGGACAGCACGATGGCCAGCATCTGGCTCTTGATGAGCAGATCGGCCCACACATAGGAATTGTTGGCGGACCCGGCCATGTGGACTTCCACGCCCAGATCGCCGAATTCCCGCGCCACATAGCCGCGCACCTCGTCGATGATCGCCTTCAAGCGCTCCGTGTGATCGGTCTTGATGGCGAAGGTGATATTGGCCTGGCGGTACTGATAGTCCACCACGGCATCGAGCTGCTCCGGACGGCCCGAGATCGACAACAGGAAGAGATATTCGCTGATCTCCTGGCGTGTTTCAGGCAATTTGTCATAGGCCTCGTCATCCGCGTGCAGGGACTTGTTGGTGCTTTTCAGGTAATCCACCAGCGACAGGGATCCGCCCACGTCATCCAGGCCGTCGATATGCGCCTGCAGAGCCTCCATGCGCGCCAGCAGCGCGGGCGACTTGAGGGCATCCTCGCGCTTGCCGTCCACCACCACATTGAGAAAGATCGTGCCGTCGAACTGGCGGTTGAGGAGGTCGTTCGCCCGGACGATCTCGCTGTCGCCGCGGAAATCGCCGATCCAGCTCGAATCCACGTAGAGCCGGGTGGCGCCGGCGCCGGCGAGGACCGTGACCGCCACGATCGCCGCCGTGGCCGCCGTACGGCGCGCGGCCAGGGTCTTTCCCAGCTTCACCAGGCCGCGGGACAGGGGGCCGGGCTCGTCGTGGATCCTCAGCGAGCGGCGGCGCTGGAGATAGTTGCTCACATGGGGCTGCATCATGGCCAGGGCGGCCGGCACCAGGGTCACCGAGGCCAGCCAGCAGAAGCCGATGCCCAATGCGGTGAAAATGCCGAAGACCTTGAAGGGCGGCATCTCGGCCCACCACAGGGACAGGAAGCCCACCGCCGTGGTCACCGTGGTGATCAGCAGGGGCTTGCCCAGTTCATTCATGAGCTGCACGACGATGTCGCGCCGGTCGCGGTGAATGTCCTCCAGCACGATGTCCTCGTAGTGGCTGAGTATGTGCAGGGCGTCACCGATGCCGACGGCCACCAGGATCACCGGCAGCATGGTGGAAATGGTGTACATGGGGACGCCAGCCGCCGCCATGACCCCCAGCGTCCAGATGATGGACACGGCCACCACCAGCAGGGGCAGCATCACGCCGCGCAGATTCTTGAAGATGAAAAACAGGGCGGCGATGATGGTGAACACCAGCAGGGGAATCATGATGCGCAGATCCGCCAGGGCGTTCTGCCCCGATGTCACTTCGATGACCGGCCGCCCGGCCATGTAGAAACGGTCGCCGTTGGACGCCTGCATCTCGTGCAGGGGCCTGTCCCAGTTGCTGCCGCCCCACTCGCCATCCTGCTTCCATTCGCCATCGCCGCTCCAGCCTTTCCCTTCCCCGGCGTCCTGCCGCGGCCAGTCGCCGCCC
>WGFB01000083.1 GCA_015492435.1 Gammaproteobacteria bacterium
CCATAGGGAAAATGTAATGCATTGATTTATATTATTTTATCCTTATGGTGTGGATTGAGGCATGGCTCATGCCAGCAATGCCGCGATGATCCCCGTCAGAAAAATGCCGTCAAAGGTACCCGCACCGCCGAAAGAAGCCACGGGCACCCCCATGGTGCGGATATCCTTGAGGCGCATGACGTCCGCGCCGATGAGCACCCCCAGGGTGCCGGAGATGTAGGCCAGGGGCGCGCTGTGTCCGGGGCTGATGATCAGGGCCGTGAGGGCTGCTGCGAGAGGGGCGATGAAAATGGGCATGCCGATACCCATGCCCGGAATGGGGCGGCTGAAATGGTAACACACGATGCTGACGATCAGGATGGCGGTGATCAATTTCAGCATGGGCAGATCATGGTATTGCAGCAGGTAGAGGGTAAAGGCCACCGGAATGATGCAGCCTCCCACGTTGACGGCGATGAGGGTTTTGCCGCGAAATTCCCGTGGGCGCTGTTGCAGCAGCCCCCGCCAGGGTGGGGGCGTGAGATCCGGTGACGCCGGTTCGGCCTTGATGGTGAACAGGGGCAGGTTGATGAGGCTGCCGAGCAGGGATGTTACCAGCAGCAACAGGGCCGAGTGAGGGGACAGGCCCAGCTTGTCGAAAGCAATGGTTAGAATGCCGATCTGAATGAAGGTCAGCAGGAAGCCCAGGGTGAAAATGAGCAGCAGCAGGTAGAAGGCGGAGAGGGGTGGCTTCATGGAGGTTCCAGCCGGGGTGTCCGGTGTTTTTCCTGCTGCTGCAGGGCCCACATCCTGGCATAGACGTTGCCGGCTTCCAGCAAGTCATGGTGGGTGCCGCTCTCCACGATACGCCCCTTCTTCAGCACCAGGATGCGGTCGGCGTCGACGATGGTGGACAGCCGGTGGGCGATGACCAGGGTCGTGTGATTCTCGGCCACCTCGCGCAGGGCGGCGAGGATGGCCTGTTCCGACTCCGAGTCCAGGGCCGAGGTGGCCTCGTCGAAAACCAGGATGCGGGGATTCTTGAGAATGGCGCGGGCGATGGCGATACGCTGTTTCTCGCCGCCGGAAACCTTCAGCCCGCGCTCGCCCACCAAGGTGTCGTAGCCCTCCGGCAGGGATTCGATAAAGGCGTCCAGGTGGGCCAGGCGCGCGGCGTGCAGCACCTCCTCGCGGCTGGCATCGGGCCTGGCATAGCTGATGTTGTAATAGATGGTGTCATTGAACAGCACCGTATCCTGGGGCACGATGCCGATGGCGGCGCGCAGGCTCTGCTGAGTGACGTCGCGGATATCGATGCCGTCGATGGCGATGCGTCCCTCATCCACGTCGTAGAAGCGGAACAGAAGGCGCACCAGGGTGGATTTGCCGCTGCCGCTGGGGCCGACCACCGCCACCTTGTGGCCCGGCGGCACCGCGAAGCTCACATCATCCAGTATGCGGCGCTGGGACTTGTAGGCGAAGCTCACATGGTCGAAACGCACCTCGCCACGGCTGACCCGCAGATCGCGCGCGCCGGGCTTGTCGCTGATCTCCCGGTTTTCATCCAGTAATCTGAACATGCGCTCCATGTCGGCCAGGGAATGCTTGATTTCGCGGTAGACGAAGCCTAGAAAATTCATGGGGATGAACATCTGCATCAGATAGGTGTTGATCAGCACCAGGTCCCCCAGGGTCAGCTCGCCGCTGGTCACTCCCTGGGAGGCGAGCATCAACATGGCCGTGATTCCCACGGCGATGATTCCGCCCTGGCCCATGTTGAGGGCCGACAGGGAGGTCTGGTTCTTGATGGCCGCCTTTTCCCACACCTGCAGGTTCTCGTCGTAGCGGCGCGCCTCGAAGTCCTCGTTCCCGAAGTATTTCACGGTTTCGTAATTGAGCAGGCTGTCGATGGCGCGGGTGTTGGCGCGCGAATCCATCTCGTTCATCCTGCGGCGGAACTTCATGCGCCATTCCGTGATGACGAGGGTGAAGGCGATATAGATCACCGCCGTGGCGAAGGGGATGAGGGCGTACCATATATTATAGTAGAGCAGCAGGATGCCGGCGATGAGGCTGATCTCCACCACGGTGGGCAGGATATTGAATACCATGAAATTGAGCAGGAAGCTGATGCCCCGCGAGCCGCGCTCGATGTCCCGCGACACCCCGCCCGTCTGGCGGTCGAGGTGGAAGCTCAGGCTCAGAGAATGGAGGTGGCGGAACACCTTGAGGGCGATGCGGCGGATGGTGTTCTGGGTGACCTTGGCAAAGATGGCGTCACGCAGCTCGCCGAAGACCACCGACAGGATGCGCACCAGGCCATAGGCCAGGATGAGGGACACGGGCAGGATGAGGACCGGGTTCTGGCTGGCATCCAGGGCGTCCACGATCTCCTTGAGAATGAGGGGCACGCCCACGCTGGACACCTTGGCCAGGATCAAAAACCCCAGCGCGATGAAAATCCGCCCGCGGAATTGCCACAGATAAGGGAGCAGAGAGCGGATGGTCTTCAGGTCGTTTCGGGTATGGTTCTCGTCCAGGTTTTCGCTGTGGGGTCTCATAGGACGAAAATTACCAGATGGCGGGCAAGTAAGCGAATTTGCGCTATAATCCCTTGAATTTTTATACAGAAAACCCAAATTACATAGAGTTCAATCGAGAATAGTAGGGGAAATACCATGCCGATCTATGAATATTCCTGTACTGAATGTGGGCACAACCTGGAAATCCTGCAAAAATTGAGCGATCCCAAGCTGACCGACTGTCCCGAGTGCGGCAAACCCACCCTGCGGAAACAGATCTCGGCGGCCGGTTTTCGCCTCAAGGGCGGTGGCTGGTATGAAACGGACTTCAAGAACAAGGGCGGCAACAGCACCGGGAAGAAAGAAGACAAGAAATCCGACACCAAATCCCAGCAGGCCGAATGCGGCGCCGGCGCCTGCGCCGCCTGTGCGGAATAAGCCCCTCCCCACTCCGGGCCCGCGTTCAAGGGGGTCAAGGGGTCAGATTACTTGAAACCTTAGTTTCAAGTAATCTGACCCCTTGACCCCCTTGAACGCTTGCGCTGAACGGGCCCAAACCTTAACATGGCGCTGTTTGTAAAGGCGGAGTAAAGAGCAAAGATAAAAGTCCTGGAATCTTGATCTTTACTCTTTGCTCTTTACTCTTTTCTCTGAACTATAGGTAAATTATGCGCAGTCATTATTGCGGTCACGTGGATGAATCCCTGGTGGACCAGGAAGTGGAATTGTGCGGGTGGATGCACCGCCGCAGGGATCATGGCGGGGTGATCTTCGTGGATCTGCGCGACCGCGAGGGGCTGGTGCAGGTGGTGTTCGACCCCGAGTCGCCGGACAGTTTTCTCGTCGCCGAGCGGGTGCGCAGCGAGTACGTGCTGCGGGTCAGGGGCAAGGTGCGCTACCGCCCCGAAGGGACGGAGAACCCCGACCTGCCCACGGGCAAGGTGGAAGTGGTGGGGCACGACCTGGAGATCCTCAACGTCGCGGAGACACCGCCGTTCCCCCTGGACGAGGAGCATCACGAGGTGGGCGAGGACGTGCGCCTGCGCTACCGTTACATGGACCTGCGCCGCCCCCACATGTACGAGCGCCTGCGCCTGCGGGCCGAGATCGTGCGCACCCTGCGCCACCACCTGGAGGCGCGGGGCTTCATGGAGATCGAGACCCCCATGCTCACCCGCTCCACGCCGGAAGGGGCGCGCGACTTCCTGGTGCCCAGCCGCAATCATCCCGGAGAGTTCTACGCGCTGCCCCAGTCGCCCCAGTTGTTCAAGCAATTGCTGATGATCTCCGGCATGGAGCGCTATTATCAGGTGGTGCGCTGCTTCCGTGACGAGGACCTGCGCGCTGACCGCCAGCCGGAGTTCACCCAGCTCGATATCGAGGCCTCCTTCATCGATGACCAGCAGCTGATGCAGCTCATGGAAGACATGATCCGCACCCTGTTCGCCAGGGTGCTGGAAGTGCCCCTGCCCAACCCCTTTCCCCGCATGAGCCATGCCGAGGCCGTGCGCCGCTACGGCGTGGACCGCCCCGACCTGCGCATCGGCCTGGAACTGACGGAAGTCACCGACCTGATGCGGACAGTGGACTTCAAGGTTTTCAGCGGCCCGGCCAATGACCCCCACGGCCGCGTCGCGGCACTGCGCCTGCCTGGCGGGGGAGCGTTGACACGCAAGGAAATCGACGACTATACCCGCTATGTCGGCATCTACGGGGCCAAGGGGCTGGCCTATATCAAGGTCAACGAACGCGCCGCCGGCCGCGAGGGCCTGCAGTCGCCCATCCTGAAGTTCCTCCCCGACGAGGTCATCGAGGAGATCATGACACGCAGCGGGGCGGAAGACGGCGACCTCGTCTTTTTCGGCGCCGACAAGGCCCATGTGGTCAACGAGGCCCTGGGCGCCTTGCGAGTCAAGCTGGGCCACGACCGCGGCTTGGTGGAATATGGTTGGAAGCCGGTGTGGATTGTGGATTTTCCCATGTTCGAATGGGACGAGGATGCGCAGCGCTGGCATGCCCTCCACCATCCTTTCACCCGCCCCCGCGTGGAAAGCGCCGAGGAATTGGAAAAGGCGCCGGGGGAGGCTGTCTCCCAGGCCTACGACATGGTGCTCAACGGCACCGAGATCGGCGGCGGTTCCATCCGTATTCACCGCCCCGAAGTCCAGGAGGCCGTGTTCCGCCTGCTGGGCATTGGCGATGACGAGGCGCGGGAGAAGTTCGGCTTCCTCCTCAAGGCCCTGCGCTACGGCTGCCCGCCCCACGGCGGGATCGCCTTCGGCCTCGACCGCCTGGTGATGCTCATGTGCGGCGCCCCCTCCATTCGCGAGGTGATTCCCTTCCCCAAGACCCAGACGGCCAATTGCCTGTTGACGGAAGCTCCCTCGCCAACGGACGACAGGCAACTGCGCGAGCTGGGCATCCGCCTGCGCAAACCGAGGGATGCGGCGTCATCCTGAGAAGCGGCGGTGAACCATGCATCGCCGTCTGGTAGACTTGTGTGAGTACGTGAGACGTGAGACGTTGGATGTGAACCGGGAAGCCACTTCGCCTTACGCTTCACGCCTCACGTCTCCCGGTTTTTTTTAGACAGTAGAGGTAAGAC
>WGFB01000084.1 GCA_015492435.1 Gammaproteobacteria bacterium
GGAAAAGTGCGATCCACATTGCGCGGACCCATCTGGGACGGAAGAGGAATTATGCTGGATATCACTTCTGGGCCAGAGGGTATTTTGCCTCGACCGTAGGCAGGGATGAACAGGTGATACGGGAGTATATACGGCACCAGGAGGCGGAAGATCGGAGGGTTGACCAATTACAGTTGATGTAACAGCCCCTTTGAGGGGCTCAAGGAGCCGATAGGCGACGTTTATCAGACCGCTTTGAGCGGTTCACAAATAAAGCCCCCGGCTTTGCCGGGGGATATTTACTTTCTTCCTATTTGTAAAGAGTACTGCTCCCAAAAGAGTACTGCTCCCAGTATTCCGCGTCATGAGTACAGGTGAAAAAGGCGCTGGATCAAGCGCCTTTTTTATTGGCGCAAGCGGGGCGTACTCTGCGTCAGGATATTGAAAACAGCAGTCTTTCTTTTGCTTTTGCTGTTCTGTCAGGGGCTTTGGGCGGCCCTGCCAGGATCCTGCGCCATGGACAAGGCCGGTGACAGCGGCCAGGTCAGGCATGTCTACGACGGGGATACGGTGCTCCTGGAGGATGGGCGCAAGGTGCGCCTCATCGGCGTGAACACCCCCGAGATTGGCCGCGACGGACGGCCCTCCCAGCCCCTGGCGGAAGCGGCGCGGGATGCCCTGGTTGCCCTGTTGGGGCGGGAGCGCCGCGTGATTTTGCGCTACGGCGAGGAGCGGCGTGACCGGCATGGCCGTGTACTGGCCCATCTCTTTCTGGATAAGAGCAGCAATATCAATGCCTTGCTCGTGGAGCAAGGATATGCGGCGGCCATCGCCGTGCCACCCAATCTCGACTACCTCGATTGTTATGGGAGCGCCGAGGCCCGCGCCCGCAGCGCAGGGCTGGGCATCTGGTCCACCCGGCCCTTCTCGCCCATTCCGGCGCGCCGCGTCGACCGGGATGTGAGAGGGTTCCGGCTGGTGACGGGGGTGGTCCGCAGCCATGGCGAAAGCCGGCGTTCCATCTGGCTCAGGCTGGATGGCCCGCTGAGCCTGCGCATCGCGAAAAAAGATCTGACGTATTTCCAGGACCAGGATCTCTCCCGTCTGGTGGGCGGAAAAGTGCGGGCCAGGGGGTGGATCCACCCCGGTAGGAAAGGCCCCGTCATGCAAGTGCGCCATCCATTTTCCCTGCGCCAGGTCTATTTCCCGCCAGATTGAAGAACTCCCATAAGTTCTGCCACAGAAGGGCTGCCGGGAACCCGGAAGGTCATGGCCCAACCAGGAAAGATCATTGTTATCCAACTGATCTTGAATAATTTTTATGAAACAAAAGCTCTGCGTGACACTCCTGACGAGCGGGGGGAGGCGCAGGCTGGGGGGTAATCCTGGCGCCAGAACAACCCGTTGAATCATATGGATAAGGCCCGTGGGGCGGTCTTGGGCAAGGGCTCCCGCTCTGCCTGGCCCGGCGCCCCATTCCCAACCCAAATCACATTATAAACAAATAGTTGCAGTATTACGTGCAATCGCCGATAATGCTACGTTCTTTGATGTTTAACCCGGCGCGCGACGGCTGAACACGATATATTGTTGCCGGGTTAATAACCATCCGGTCGGGCTTGATGTCATCCTCCCCTTGAAGTGAGGGGGGCAAGGTGATTCGTGTCCGGCCACTGACCGCGAATGATATAGCCTGAAGACAGCGAGCCCATGACTGAAGACCGCAAGAAAGCCGCACTTGACTATCATGCCCGGCCCATGCCCGGCAAGATTTCCGTTTCCATAGCCAAGCCATGCCAGACCCAGGACGACCTGGGGCTGGCCTACACCCCCGGCGTTGCGGAGCCCGTGCGGGCCATTGCCGAACACGAGGAAGACGCCTATCGGTATACGGCCAAGGGGAATCTGGTGGGGGTGATCACCGATGGCAGCGCCGTGCTGGGTCTGGGCAACGTGGGGCCGCTGGCGAGCAAACCCGTGATGGAAGGCAAGGGGGTATTGTTCAAGAAATTCGCCAATATCGATGTCTTTGATATCGAGGTGGATGCCGAGACACCGCAGGCCTTCATCGACACGGTGGCGCGCCTGGCGCCCACCTTCGGGGGCATCAACCTGGAAGACATCGCCGCGCCCCAGTGCTTCGAGATCGAAGCGGCCCTCAAGGAGCGCCTCGATATCCCCGTCTTTCACGATGATCAGCATGGGACGGCCGTCATTATCGCCGCGGCCCTGCTCAACGCCCTGGAACTGCAGGGCAAGACCCTGGAGCGCGCCAGAATCGTGTGCCTGGGTGCCGGTGCGGCGGCCATCGCCTCCATGCGCCTGCTGGAGGCCATGGGGGCGGACAGGGAAAACATGCGCCTCCTGGACCGTGGCGGGGTGATCCACAGCAAGCGGGTGGATCTCAACAGCTACAAATGCGAATACGCCGTGGATACGGACGAACGCACGCTGGGCGATGCCATGCAGAACGCCGATGTCTTCATCGGGGTTTCGGGGGCCAATCTGCTGAGTCCCGGGATTGTGGCGACCATGGCACCCAACCCCATCGTTTTCGCTCTTTCCAATCCCGATCCCGAGATCCAGCCCCAGGTGGCCCTTGCCACGCGCGCCGACCTGGTGATGGCCACGGGACGCAGCGATTATCCCAATCAGGTCAACAATGTACTGGGCTTTCCCTTCATCTTCAGGGGCGCCCTGGACGTGCGCGCCACCACCATCAACGACGAGATGCTCATCGCGGCCGTCCATGCCCTGGCCGAGCTGGCGCGCGAACCCGTGCCCAGGGAAGTGCTGGAAGCCTATTGCCTGGATCACCTGGAATACGGTCACCACTACATCATTCCCAAGCCCCTGGACCCCCGCCTTATTGAGCGTGTCCCGGCAGCCGTGGCCCACGCGGCCATCACTTCGGGCGTCGCGCAAAAACCTTACCCCGATCACTATCCCCGCCTGGAGGCCGATCTGGTCGAGGAATGCGCCTGAGGCAGTCCCAGGGATTCAGCGAATCCTTTCATCAGCCGATGTCTTTTCAGGGTAGAATGTGTCTCTCGGCACAGCGAGTGATACAGGACAATGGAACTGGCCCGGTCTGAACTAGGAGGCTGTCGGACTTATGTGATCGTAGCGAGGCGAGTGGGAAATGGAGGACAGTTTTTCGATCATTTGAGGCGAATAGTGGTCGCTATTTAACGAAAATGATCGAAAAAATGGACCCATTTCCCGCCGCCGCAGTAGATTCATCCTAAGTCCGACAGCCTCCTAGGCCGGGCAGATCCCTCAGGCGTGACAAGGAGCTGCCATGAAAAAGATCACCATCATCGGGGCGGGGCGAGTCGGCGAGTCGGCCGCGCAGATTCTGGCCAATGAAGAGCACGCCCATGAGATCGTGCTCCTCGACATCCGCGAGGGCGTGGCGCGCGGGACGGCGCTGGACATTCAGGAATCGGCCACGCTGTTCGGTTTCGACTGCCGTGTGACGGGGGACGAGGACAACAGCGCCATGGAAGGTTCCGACATAGTCATCGTCACCGCCGGCCTGCCGCGCAAGCCCGGCATGTCGCGTTCCGACGTGCTGGATGCCAATCTGGAGGTGGTGCGGGGGCTTACGGCGGACATCATGCGCTACGCGCCGGATGCCAAGGTGATCATGGTCACCAACCCCGTCGATGTTCTGACCTATGCCGTTTGGAAGCAGACGGGCTGGGACCGCAGCCGTGTCTTCGGCCTCTCGGGTGTGCTGGACGCGGCGCGCATGGCCAGCTTCATCGCCCTGGAGACGGGGTTTTCCATCAAGGATATCACCACCATGGTGCTGGGCGGGCATGGCGATTCCATGGTGCCCATGAGTCGCTTCACCACCATCAACGGCATCCCCCTGGATACCTTTCTCCCGGAGGAGAAGATCCAGCAGATCGTCGACAGGACCCGTAACGGCGGCGCCGAGATCCTGGCGCTCAAGAAGACCAGCAGCGCCAATGATTCCCCGGCCGCGGCGGTCGCCACCATGGTCGATGCCGTATGCAACAACCGCAAGCGCATTCTGCCGTGCGTCGCCATCCTGGAGGGAGAATATGAACACAGCGACCTGGCCATCGGCGTGCCCGTTATCCTCGGCAACCGCGGCATGGAACAGGTCATCGAACTGCAGTTGAGTGAAACAGAGCATCGCCAGTTTCAGGAATCCGCCAATCAGGTCAAGAAGGATCTGGCAGGCGTATCCTGATATACTTCAAGGCGAACGGTAATGATCGTTTGTCATAGTCTTGGCGGGGGGGAAGCTGATGACGCGCAAAACCGTAACGATTACCGACAATGCAACGGGCAAGAGCATGGAACTGGAGGTGCACGAGGGCACCCTGGGGCCTCCGGCGCTGGACATCAGCAATCTCTACCGGGATTTCGGCTACCTGACCTATGATCCGGGCTTTCAGTCCACGGCGAGCTGCAGCAGCGGCATCACCTTTATCGATGGTGACGAGGGCGTGCTGCTCTACCACGGCTATCCCATCGAGCAGCTGGCCGCAAAGAGCAGCTTTCTCGAAGTGGCCTTTCTGCTGCTCTACAGCCGTCTCCCGAGGCAGCAGGAACTGGAAGCGTTTGCCGCCAAGATCTCCAAGCACACCATGATCAAGGAGAGCCTGCGCGGGTTCTACAAGGGCTTCTATCACGACGCCCATCCCATGGCGAGCATGGTGGGCGTGGTGGGTTCCCTGTCGGCCTTCTATCACGACTCCACCGATATCCACGATCCTGCGCACCGCGAACTGGCGGCCCTGCGCATGATCGCCAAGATGCCCACCATTGCCGCCGGTTGTTACAAGTATTCCCTCGGCGAGCCTTTCATCTATCCCCGCAACGACCTGAGCTATTGCGGCAATCTGTTGCATATGATGTTTTCCCTGCCCAGCGCCGAATACCAGGTGGATCCCGTGGCGGAGAAGGCCCTGGACATGATCTTCATTCTCCATGCCGACCACGAACAGAACGCCAGCACCGCGACCGTGCGCCTGGCGGGCAGCTCCGGGGCCAATCCCTTTGCCTGTATTTCCTCTGGCATTACCGCTCTGTGGGGGCCTGCCCATGGCGGCGCCAACGAGGCCGTGCTTTTGATGCTGGATGAGATCGGCGAGGTGAAGAACATTCCGCGCTATATCGACAAGGCCAAGGACAAGAATGATCCCTTCCGCCTCATGGGGTTCGGGCACCGCGTGTACAAGAACTACGATCCGCGCGCGGCCATCATCCGGGACATGTGCTATCAGGTGCTGGAAAAATTCGGCGATGCCGACGATCCCATGTTCGAGCTGGCCATGCGTCTTGAAGAGATTGCCCTGCAGGACGAATACTTCATCGAGCGCAAGCTTTATCCCAATGTGGACTTCTATTCCGGCATCATCTACAAGGCGCTGGGCATTCCGGTCAACATGTTCACGGTGATGTTCGCCATTGCGCGCACCGTGGGCTGGGTAGCCCAGTGGATGGAGATGATCGCCGAGCCCAACCAGCGCATCGGCCGGCCCCGCCAGGTCTATATCGGGGAGAAACGGCGGGACTATGTTCCCCTGGAGGAGCGCTGACCGGGCGCGGCCTTCTCCCTGACGGTCGTCAGAACAACTGCTCGGGGATCAGGTTCTCTTCGCCAGGAGCTTCGCTGTCGCCTGAGTCCTGGGCCGCCGCCGGAGCATCGAACTCAGCGTACTGGGTGGGCACGTAGCGGGTGCGGAAGGTTTCGAAGATTGTCCGCTTCTGATGAGCGGTGGCCAGCAACCCGGTGGCCGGGTCGATGCGCACCGTCACCAGCCCCGCGGGACGTTCCAGCGGGATCTCCGGCTGGCCGTCCAGAGCCACCTTCATGAATTCCATCCACATGGGCAGGGCCGCGCGTCCCCCCGTTTCCTTGTTGCCCAGCGAGCGGGTCTTGTCGAACCCGACCCAGGCGACGGTGACCAGGCGCTGGTTGAAGCCCGCAAACCAAGCGTCGCGCTGGTCGTTGGTGGTGCCTGTCTTGCCCGCCAGGTCGCGGCGACCCAAGGCGCGGGCGCGGCGCCCGGTGCCGCGGCGGATCACGTCACGCATCATGGATGTCATGATGTAGGCATTTTCCGCCGGTATCACCCGTTTGGCGATGTTTGCCGGGATTTCCGGCAATGCCTCGTCTCCAGCATTCGCGGGCTCCGCAACCGTGGGGTTTTCTGACTGCTCGCGCAACGCAACCATCAGCGGCTCGTCGCTTTCGCAAATGCGGCACACCGTGGCGGGACGGGCCTCCATGATCACGCGCTTGTCGGGCCCCAGAATACGCTCGATAAAATAGGGTGGGACCCGGTAACCTCCGTTGGCGAAGACGGCGTGTCCTCCGGCAAGCTGCAGAGGGGTCACCGCGCCGCTGCCCAGGGCGAGAGAAAGGTCACGGGGCAGTTCTTCGCGCGGGAAGCCAAAGCGCGTCAGATAGTCCAGGGTGTAATTGATGCCGATGGATCTCAACAGGCGGATGGATACCAGGTTGCGAGATTTGATCAAGGCTTCTCGCAGCCGGGTGGGGCCGAAGAATTTGCCGCTGTAGTTTTCGGGGCGCCATGCGCTCTCCAGTCCCGGATCGTCGAAGACCACTGGCGCGTCGTTGATGATGCTGGCGGCCGTGAACCCTTTTTCCAGCGCCGCCGAGTAGATGAAGGGTTTGAAGCTGGAGCCGGGCTGGCGCGTCGCCTGGGTGACGCGGTTGAATTTGCTGCGCTTGAAATCAAAGCCCCCCGTCAGGGCAAGTATGCCGCCGTTGTCCGGATCCAGGGCCACCAGGGCGCCTTCCACTTCGGGTAACTGCGCCAGGCGCCACTGGTCCCTACCCTGGGGCAGCAGGCGAATGAGGTCTCCTTCCCGGAGAATGTCCCCCGCCGTCTTGGGCGCGGGTCCCAGGCGGTTGTCGTCGACAAAGGGGCGGGCCCATTCGAGTCCTTCCCAGGGAAGCTGGATCAAGCGGCCATCGGGAATCAAAACCGTGGCTTCCCGTTCACCCAGGGCAATCACCAGGCCCGGAAGCAATCCCCCAATAACAGGTTTTCCATCGAACACATGGCGCAGTTCCTCGGCGCCGGTGAGTTCGCCCAGGCTGACGTGGCCTTCGGGGCCGCGGTAGCCATGGCGGGTGTCATAGGCGATCAGCGCCTTGCGCAGCGCCGCGTTCGCGGCCTGTTGCAGCCGCGAATCCACGGTGGTGATGACCGTGAAACCGGCGGTGTAGGCCATTTCCCCGTATTTTTCCAGCATGGCGCCGCGCACCATTTCAGCGAGGAAGGCGGTTTCGACCTCGATGGACAGGCCATGCAGGCGGGCATTGTCGGGTTCCGCGAGCGCAGCCTGGTATTGTGCCTCGGTGATGTTGCCCAACTGGCGCATGCGCCCCAGAATATAGTTGCGCCGCACCAGGGCGCGTTCGGGGTCCGCCAGGGGGTTGTATCGGGAAGGGGCCTTGGGGAGGCCGGCGATCATGGCCATCTGGGCCAGGGTGAGGTCCCGGGGCTGGACGCCGTAATAGGTCTGGGCGGCGGATGCAATGCCATAGGCGCGGTTGCCCAGGTAGATCTTGTTGATATACAGCTCCAGAATCTCTTCCTTGCTCAGTTCGCGCTCGATCTTCAGGGCCAGGAAGATCTCACTCAATTTGCGCAAATAGGTCTTTTCCCGGCTGAGGAAGAAATTACGCGCCACCTGCATGGTGATGGTGCTGCCACCCTGGGTTTTTTCACCAGTTTTGATCAGATTGTAGGCGGCGCGCAGGATGCCGTGATAGTCCACCCCGGGATGCTGAAAGAAACGGTCATCCTCGGCGGCGAGTATGGCCTGAATCATGAGGTCCGGTGTCTCGAAGAAGCGGATGGGGGTGCGTTTTTTCTCCCCGAATTCGGCAATCAGCTTGTGATCCCGCGTATAGACCTTGAGGGGCACCTGCAAACGGATGTCCCGCAGGGTTTCAGTCGACGGCAGATTGGGCGATATATAGAGATAGGCGCCAGCCGCCGCCAGGATACCCAGTGTGGTGAGGCCTGCGACGACGTAGAGGCCGGCCTTGAAGATTTTACGCAGATGTTTCATAAAGCCCGGAAAATTGTGATCCTGGTCAAGAATATTGTTTGATCGGGCATAAACCTTTTGGTTTCCGCGGACGATATATCCATATATTGATTGTCATCGAAATGGTTAATACCTATAGTTGACGTCGGGACGAGTATAGCAAAAAGGAGCTTGTTTCCTCCCGCGGGAATACATAAGGACGTTATGGATCTCCAGTTTTTCAACAAAGGGCCGGCGCCTCTCATCGGTCTCGATATCAGCTCCACTTCCGTCAAATTGCTGGAGCTGGGCCAGAGCGGTGATCGTTACCGCGTCGAGAGTTATGCAGTCGTGCCCTTGCCGGAGAACGCCGTAGAAGAAAAGAACATCGCCGATGTGGAAGCGGTCGGCAGCGCCATCAAGCGGGCCGTCAATCGCGCCGGCACCCGCACCAAACAGGCCGCCGTCGCCGTGGCTGGATCCGCCGTGATTACCAAGATCATCTCAATGCCGGCTTCCCTGTCGGACGATGATATGGCAGATCAGATCCAATTGGAAGCCGACCAGTACATCCCCTACCCCATGGAAGAGGTCAACCTCGATTTCGAGGTGTTGGGCATCTCCGAGAAAAACGAGGAGATGGTGGATGTTCTGCTGGCGGCATCACGCAGCGAGAATGTGGATATCCGCGTGGCGGCCCTGGAACTGGGGGGATTGACGGCCAAGGTGGTGGATGTAGAGGCCTTCGCCATGGAAGCGGCCTTTTCCCTTCTGGGGCACCAGTTGCCGGATGGGGGCGAGGGCAAGACCATTGCGGTGGTTGATATTGGCGCCACCATGACCACCCTGAGCGTCTCCCACGATTTCAAGGTGATCTACACCCGGGAACAGGTCTTTGGCGGCAAGCAATTGACGGATGAGATTCAACGCCGGTATGGACTTTCCTACGAAGAAGCGGGCTTGGCAAAGAAGCAGGGTGGGTTGCCGGAAAACTATGAGCCCGAGGTGCTGCAGCCCTTCAAGGAAGCCATGGTGCAGCAGGTGAGCCGCTCGTTGCAGTTCTTTTTCTCCTCCAGTCAGCACAACAGCGTGGACCATATCGTGCTGGCGGGCGGTTGTGCCTCCATCGGGGGAGTGGATGCCATGATCGAGGACAAAGTGGGGATTACCACATCGGTGGCCAATCCCTTCGCCAACATGTCTCTGACTTCCCGCGTCAAGCCGGACGCCATCCGTGAGGATGCCTCGTCCCTCATGATCGCCTGTGGGCTGGCACTCAGGAGGTACTCGGAAAAATGACCTGTATCAACCTGTTGCCCTGGAGGGAGGCGCGCCGCAAGGAACAGCAGCGGCAGTTTTTCACCATTGCCGGCGCCGCCGCCATATTGATGGGCGTCATCGTGCTCTATATTCACATGCACATTGGCGGTCTCATCGACAACCAGAACAGCCGCAACAACTATCTTGAAAAAGAAATTGCCCTGGTAGACAAGAAAATCTCTGAAATCAAGACGCTCAAGGCGGAGAAGAAGAAGCTGCTGGCGCGCATGAACATCATCCAGCAGTTGCAGACGCGCAGGCCTGAGATTGTCCATATGTTCGATGATCTGGTGCGCAGCGTGCCCCCTGGCATCTACCTTACCCAGGCGCAGCAGCAGGGTACATCGGTGGTATTCGAGGGCGTGGCCCAGTCCAATGCGCGCGTATCCTCTTTCATGAGAAATCTCGACAGCTCCGACTGGTACGAGAATCCCCGCCTGGAGGTCATCAAGGCGGAGGATAGCGGCCAGGTGCGCACCAGCCATTTTGTTCTGAGGGTGCACAAGGCCGGGCATGGAACGGAGAGGGCGGAAGAGAAGGGATCATGAACATCGATCTCGAACAGATCAAGAACATCGATCTCAACGATGTTGCGAGATGGCCCAAGCCATTCAAGGTGGCAGTCATCGTACTGATTTGCATTGCCGTCCTGGGGATGGGCCTGTGGTTTGATACCCGGAACCAGCTCGCCGCGCTGGAAACCAGCCGCAACAAGGAGCAGGAGCTGAAGAACGTTTTCAAGCAGAAGGCGCATCAAGCCGCCAACCTGGGAGCCTACAAGGCCCAGATGGAAGAAATGAAGCGCTCCTTCGGTACCATGTTGCGCCAGTTGCCCAGCAAGACGGAAGTGGCCGAACTGCTCGTGGACATTTCCCAGACGGGGCTGGAAAACGGCCTGGAATTCGAGCTGTTCAAGCCGCAGTCGGAAAAACCCGTAGAGTTCTACTCCGAGTTGCCCATCAAGATCAGCGTGACCGGCAGATATCACGAGTTCGGGAAATTTATCAGCGATGTGGCCGCCCTGCCGCGCATCGTGACGCTGCAGGATTTCTCCATCGCTCCGCTCAAGGATGATCCGGATACCCTGGTCATGGAAGTTACGGCCAAGACCTACCGTTACCTGGATGAGGAAGAGGTGGAGACGCTGGCGAAAAGCAAGAAGGAGAAGAAGAAATGAGCGCCGCCGGCCTGAAGCCGCGCATGACCGGCGGGGCGCGCCTGGGCCTAGCCACTCTCATGATATTGTTTCTGGCGGCCTGCAGTGATACAGGCCTCGGTGACTTGAAGTCCTTTGTCGAGGAAACCAAGCAGAAAAAAGGTGTCGTGGAGCCTTTACCGGAATTCAAAACGGCCGAAACCTTCAGATACAGCGCCACGCGCCTCAGGGATCCTTTCTCGACCTGGAAGTCCGAGGTCAAGACCACGGTGGCCACTCCCAAGGTGATCGATGGCGTGCGGCCCAATGTCAACCGCAGCAAGGAGGTGCTTGAGAATTTTCCCCTGGATACGCTGAGGATGATCGGCACCCTGGAATTCAATCAACAATTGTGGGGACTGGTAAAGGCGCCCGATGGCATTATCTACCGCGTGAAGACCAACAACTATCTGGGGCAAAATTACGGGAAGATCCATCATATCCAGGAAGACAAGCTGTTGCTGACGGAGATCGTGCCCAATGGCCTGGGTGGCTGGGAAGAGAGGCAGGCCGTGTTGTCGGTGAACAAGGTTGAATAAACCCTGATGGGGGTATCAATTTATGGTATGGACAATGCAAGACATCAGGATGGTGGTTGAAACTGGAGCAAGGCAATGAGCGTGAGCGCAATGGGTGTGAACTTTCCGCAAAGGGCGATGCTTGCCGGAATATTGTTTGCGCTGGCCATGTTGCCAGGCATGGCGGTTTCGGAGGTCGTTCTGCAGCCGGATGTCGAGCGCATCGTGGAGAAGGTCGATATCAGCCCCCTGCCCGACAACAAGGTTCAGGTCAGGCTGGTTTTCAATGGCGAGCCCCTTGCGGACAAACCTCTCAGCTTTACCATCGACAACCCTGCCAGGATCGCTTTTGACTTCCCCGAGACGTCGAGCAGCGTGCCCCGGCGCCACCTGACCAATGTGGGGGTGTTGAGAAGCGTCAATATCGTGGAGGCCAGGGGCCGTACGCGCGTCGTGCTCAATCTGAGCCAGATGGTGTCCTACGAAACCCGCATGGAAGGCAACAATGTCAATATCATTCTGGAGGGATCGATCCCCGGTTCCGCCAGCAAGGCCACGACACCGCCCTTCACACTGGATGAGGGCGGCGCCGAAATCTCGGAAGGCTCCTCTTTCGGCATCAAGGGCGTCGATTTTCAGCGCGGCCCCGGCGGAGAGGGCCGGGTCATCGTCAATCTTACGGATCCGGCCGTGCCGGTCAATGTCAGTGAGTCGGCCAATCGCATCGTGATCGATTTCAGCGATGCCAAGATACCTTCCAAATTGCAAAGGCGCATGGATGTGGTGGACTTCGCCACGCCGGTCACCATGATCGACAGCTTTGCCATTGACGGCAACGTGCGTCTCGTGGTGGAGACTGTCGGTGAGTTCGATCACATGGCCTATCAGTCCGGCAACACCTTCACACTGGAGGTCAGGCCGATGAGCCAGCAGGAGCAGGAGCTGGCCCGCCTGAAGCAGCCTGAATACACGGGCGACCGTCTCTCGCTCAGTTTCCAGGACATCGAAGTGCGCGCCGTGCTGCAGCTCATCGCGGATTTCACCGGCATGAACCTGGTGGCCAGTGATTCCGTGGAGGGCAATGTCACCCTGCGGCTCAAGAACGTGCCCTGGGACCAGGCCCTGGACATCATTCTCAAGACCAAGGGCCTGGCCATGCGCAAGACCGGCAATGTGATACTCGTTGCCCCCAGCGAGGAAATCGCCGCGCGTGAGAAGCAGGAGCTTGAGTCGCAACAGCAGGTCAAGGAGCTGGCGCCGCTGTTCACGGACATGATCCAGGTCAACTATGCCAAGGCGGAGGAAATCGCCACCCTGCTCAAGGCGGAGGAGAACATCCTGTTGTCCGAGCGGGGCACCGTCACCGTCGACGAACGCACCAATTCCCTGCTGGTGCGCGACACCGCGGAGAAACTGGATGAAATCCGGCGGCTGGTCAACAAGCTCGATATTCCGGTGCGCCAGGTGTTGATAGAATCCCGCATAGTCATCGCCAGCGACAACTTCGGCCGGGATCTTGGCGTGCGCTTCGGGGCTTCAGGCGTGGGCGAGATCAGCCGCAATACCTTCGGTTTTACTTCAGGAACTCTGTCCGGCACCGATGGCATGGTGGGCACATCCCCACCCCCCGTCAGTCTGCCCAGCCTGTCTGACCGTCTCAATGTCAATTTGCCAGTTGCAAAGCCCGCGGGCCAGATCGCCTTCGCCGTACTGGGGTCTGATTTCCTGGTGGATCTGGAATTGTCCGCCATGCAGGCGGAGGGGCAGGGTGAGATCGTCTCCAGCCCCCGTGTCATCACGGCCAATCAGTCGGGGGCGGTGATCGAGCAGGGCACGGAAATTCCCTATCAGCAGGCCGCTTCCAGCGGTGCAACCACAGTGACCTTCAAGAAGGCCGTGCTGAGCCTGAGAGTGACGCCGCAGATCACGCCCGACGACCGCATTATCATGGATCTCGAGGTCAGCAAGGACAACGTGGGCGAAGTTTTCCAGGGTGTGCCCAGCATCGAGACCCGCGCAGTCCAAACTCAGGTGCTGGTGGACAACGGGGAAACGGTTGTGCTGGGCGGCATCTACGAGCAGACCCGTCTCGACGAGATCGACAGCGTACCCGTGTTGGGTGATGTTCCGGTGCTGGGCGCTCTGTTCCGCCAGACGCGCAAGCAGGATGACAAGCGCGAACTGCTGATATTCGTGACTCCCAAGATTCTCAAGGAAGAATTGACGCTGCGCTGAGATCCGCCATCGCAGGAAAACATGCAGAAAGAAAGCTCAAGGAGTGCTGCCAATGATCAAGACCATCAGGATTGCCATGCTGTTGATGATTGCGGGCATGTTGTCGGCTTGCCTGAACAGCACCAATGCTTTCGTTTCCGACCAGGTTGTCCCTGGTCCTGAGTCCGGTGTGAGCTCGATTCTGCTGCTGCTCAGCTCTCCCCAGTTGGGTTCCAGTGGCACGGATACCGTGACCGTGACGGCCATAGTGAAGGACGCCAGCAACCTGGTGATGTCCAACATCCCGGTTGTTTTTACCGCCAGCAGCGGCTCTCTGGCAATCACCCAGGGTACGACTGACGCATCGGGCCAGGCCACGGCAAATCTGACGCCAGGCAGTGACTACAATAATCGCACCATCACGCTTACCGCCACCGCAGGGTCGGTGACCGAGACGGCCACTGTCGAGGTGACGGGAACCAGCATCGCCATTAGCGGAGAAAGCGCTCTTACGGCGGGCGGCAGCACGACTCTCACGATCGTGCTGTCGGATTCCGATGGCAATCCCGTCAGTGGCGAACTGCTGACCATCGCATCTTCCCTGGGCAGCACTCTGAGCAGCCCCTCCCTGACAACGGATTCGGCCGGCCAGGTCCAGATTACTGTGACACCCGTCACTTCCGGCACGGACAACATCACGGTGACCGCCCTGGGCGCCTCCGCCAGTCATGTGCTGACCATTTCCGGTGACGAGTTTCAGATCACCACGCCCGCCAGCAACGCGGATATCGTGTTGAACGCTTGTACGGAAATCAATCTGCGCTGGCTGGTCAATGGCACGCCCAATGCCGGCCAGGCCATCAGTTTCTCCGCCACGCGGGGCACCATCTATTCTGACAGCGCCTGCACGACGGCTTCCACCACCGCGAACACGGACAGCAATGGCAATGCGAAGGTCTATGTCTCTTCCACTTTTTCTGGGCCTTCCACACTGACGGCATTTGTGACCGGTGGCCCTTCCACCAGCACCAGTATCAGCTTCGTGGCCACCACCGCGGCTTTCATCGATCTGCAGGTGGACAAGGCCACCATCGGGCCCAATGACGGCTCGCAGACGGTACAACAGCAGGCCACCATCACCGCCACGGTGCGTGATCCCGCCAACAATCTGGTGAAGGGCAAGCTGGTGCGGTTCGAGATCACCCAGGACCTGAGCGGGGGCACCCTGACCACCGCCACGGCCACCACCGATACCCTGGGCCGCGCCAGCACCACCTACGTATCATCGGCGGCGACCACGCCCAAGAATGGGGTCGAGATCACGGCCTTCGTGGACGATACGCCCTCTGTTACGGGAACAGTGAATCTCACGGTGGCTCAGAATGGTCTTTTCGTCAGGCTGGGGACGGGAAACAACGTGGAGAAGGTGGGCGTCACCCAGTATGATAAAAAATACACCGTGATGGTGACCGATGCCAGTGGCAACGCAGTGGGCAATGAGGAAGTGACCATATCCATCAACCCGGTAAGCTATGCCAAGGGTTACTGGATCGTCAATGGCGACAATTGGGCCAAGGAAGACCCGAACAGTGGCCAATCGACGCTCACGCAAGTCTGTCCCAACGAGGACACCAATGAGAACGGGATCCTGGATCCAGGCGAGGACATCAACAACAGTGGTGTCATCGAGCCGGGCAATATCGCGGCGGCGCCTTCCCAGGTCACCACCGGGACTGACGGCACCTTCGAGTTCAGCATTCTCTATGCCCAGGAGTTTGCCACCTGGGTGGAGGTAAGATTGACCGCGAGCACCCTGGTTGCCGGTACGGAATCCACGGACACGGTTACGTTCTGGTTGCCCATATCGGCTGATGATGTCAACGACACCCAGACCGATCCGCCAGGTATCAACAGCCCATTCGGAGTCACGGGTGATGGTGCGCTCACGGGCGTTGGCGCCGGCTGTTTCGATACGAATTGACAATAGGGTCTTGACGACCAGGAAAATGAATTCCAACCAGGCGGCAATGGACGTCTGGGGCTGAGCGCAACAGATCCCGCAGGACGTGGCGCCCGGCCCCGCTGTTGGGATGACCACAAATTCTCCGGTTGATTTCTCGCCTCATCTCTGGCATATGTCCTGCAATGGACAAATCCGCCAATATTTTCCTGGTCGGGCCCATGGGTTCGGGCAAGACCACCATCGGGCGCCTGCTTGCCAAATCCCTGCGCAAGGAGTTCATCGACAGTGATCATGAGATCGAGGCGCGCACGGGCGCCAATATCCCCTGGATCTTCGACATCGAGGGCGAGGCGGGCTTCCGCGAGCGCGAGCACCAGGCTATCGATGAACTGACCCGGCGCCAGGGTGTCGTACTGGCCACGGGCGGCGGAGCCGTGTTGCGGGAGGACAACCGCCGCTGCCTTGCCGCGAGAGGCACGGTGGTGTATTTGCGCACCACCGTCGATCAGCAACTGAAGCGTACCCGCAAGGACCGCAACCGCCCTTTGCTGCAGACGGCCGATCCCCGTCAGTGCCTCGAGGAACTGATGAGGCAGCGTGACCCGCTGTATCGTGAAATTGCCAATCTCATCGTGGACACGGATAATCGCAGTATCCGGACCACCGTCAACACCATTGCCAGCTATTTGAAACAACAGGCCGGGGAGGGCGTGGGAACACGCGCGCGCCGCAAGTCGTGAGGCCCCGCTAACCAGGACACGGTTTTGAGACTATGAAGACGCTCCAGGTATCTCTGGGAGAACGCAGCTACCCCATTTTCATCGGCAGTGCCTTGCTGGGAAGGCCCGGCCTGCTGAGTCCTTATATCGCCGGCCGCCAGATCATGGTGGTCAGCAATGAAACCATCGCGCCTCTTTACATGGAACGGCTGTTATCCGGCCTGGATGGCTGCCGGTGCGGGAAAGTCGTCCTCCCCGATGGGGAAGAGTACAAGAATCTGGACGTGCTGCAGCGTATTTTCGATGCCCTGCTGGAAGCACGCTTCGCCCGTGACGCCATCCTCGTCGCCTTGGGCGGCGGCGTCATCGGGGATATGGCGGGTTTTGCCGCCGCGTGTTACCAGCGCGGGATTGACTTCATTCAGGTGCCGACCACCCTGTTGGCTCAGGTGGATTCCTCGGTGGGTGGCAAGACCGGGGTCAACCACCCCCTGGGCAAGAATATGATTGGCGCGTTTCACCAACCCCGTTGCGTGCTCATCGACACGGAGACGCTGGATACCCTGGAAGATCGTCAGCTTCATGCCGGCATCGCTGAAGTCATCAAGTACGGACTCATCCGCGACGCGGAATTTTTCGCCTGGCTGGAGCGCAATATGGATGCCCTGCTGGCCAGGGACAAGGAGGCCGTTGCTTACGCCATCGAGCGGTCGTGCCGCAACAAGGCGGCAATCGTCGCCGCCGACGAGCGGGAGAAGGGGCAGCGCGCCTTGTTGAATCTGGGACATACCTTCGGGCACGCCATCGAAACGGGCATGGGTTACGGCAACTGGCTCCATGGGGAGGCCGTCGCAGCGGGCATGTGCATGGCGGCCGAGATGTCGCGCCGCCTGGGCTGGCTTGGCGCCGGCGATGTGCGGCGTATCATCGATCTGATCGGGCGTGCCGGGTTGCCGGTCCAGGCGCCGTCCGCACTGTCCCGTGAACGCTTTCTGTCCCTGATGGCGGTGGACAAGAAGGTCCAGTCCGGACGCCTGCGCCTGGTATTGCTGGAGGCCATTGGCCGCGCCGTCATATGCGGGGATTTTGATTCCGATATACTTGCCGGAACCCTCGATGCCTGCCGCGGGGAATCATGATTGGTGAGCGGCCTTGCCGGTTGTATCGATTCATGCATGAAGGGATGGGGACATGCCTGATGTGAAGCTGGCGCCCTATGCCGTCCGCGACGAAAATTCCCGGGGGCGGCGCTTCCCCGAGCCTCCTCCCCGCTACCGCAGCGAATTCCAGCGCGACCGGGACCGCATCGTCCACAGCGCCGCCTTCCGCCGCCTGGAATACAAGACCCAGGTATTCGTCAATCACGAAGGCGACATGTACCGCACCCGCCTCACCCATTCGCTGGAGGTGGCGCAGATCGGCCGCGCCATCGCGCGCATTCTCCATCTCAACGAGGACCTGACCGAGTCTATTGCCCTTGCCCATGACCTGGGACATACCCCTTTCGGTCATGCCGGCCAGGAGGCCCTCAACCGCTGCATGAGGGATCATGGCGGTTTCGAGCACAATCTGCAGTCCCTGCGGGTGGTGGACGAACTGGAGGAGAAGTACGCCGATTTCAACGGCCTGAATCTGAACTTCGAGACCCGCGAGGGGATTCTCAAGCACTGTTCCATGGCCGATGCCCGCGCCCTGGGGGATGTGGGCGAGCGTTTCCTCACCCGCCAGCAGCCCAGCCTGGAGGCCCAGCTCGCCAACGTGGCCGACGAGATTGCCTATAACAGCCACGATGTGGACGATGGCCTGCGTGCCGGGCTGATCAGCGTGGAGCAGTTGTGTGAGGTGCGCCTGTTCCGCGAGCAGTATGAATGCGTCGTCACCTCCTATCCTGATCTATCCCGGCGCCGTGTCATTCATGAAGTGGTGCGGCGCCTGATCGACCGCCAGGTCAGCGACCTCGTGGACAGCAGCCGCGCGCGCATGGCCGAGGCCGCGCCTGCCAGCATCGACGACGTGCGGGGCGCACCAGGTGCGCTTATCGGTTTCGGTTCCGGGATGCGGCAGTTGAACCTCGAGCTGAAACGTTTTCTGCGCAAGGCCCTCTATCGCCACTACCGCGTCATGCGCATGAGCGCCAAGGCGGACCGGGTCATTACCAGCCTGTTCGAGGCATTTATGAACGACGCATGCCTGTTGCCGCCCGAGTATGCCGATAAGGTCAGAGTCCAGACGGAGGCCGCCGGTGTTGCGGGGCGGGCCCGAGTAGTGGCAGACTACATCGCGGGCATGACGGATCGTTATGCGATCAGTGAATACGAGCGATTGTTCAATCCCATGAAGGCGACCTGAGCCTGGCCGCCCAGGGAAAACAATGCTGGCGTCGACGATAGATGCAGATCTATATGCAGATTACACCCCAGGATGACAAACCGCCGCGGTTCTACAACCTGTTCATACAGCAGGATCTTCTGGGTGGGTGGAGCCTGGTCCGGGAATGGGGATACCAGGGCTCGCCGGGCAAGATGAGGCGGGAGCATCATGATTCCCTGGAAAAGGCCATGGATTCCCTGATGCAGTGCCGCGATACGCAGTTGCGGCGCGGATACCGGGTGGTCTTCGCGCGCGGCGAGGGGCCTCCCGCGTGACCGCCTCCCCGCGGGCGGGAGCGCAGGGCGCGGCGCGCCGCTCTCGACTGACGCTGCGCCGCGAGCCTTTTTCCCCGGTCCATGACGAAGACTTCTTCTACCCCGAGGCACAGCGCGCCAAATGCCTCAAGTTTCTTCTCCATCTGGCGCCCTACAGCGATGCCCTGTTGCTGACCGGCCCTCCCGGCAGCGGTAAAAGCTGCCTGTTGCAACAGGTCGCCGCGCATTGCAGCCCTTCCTGGCGCATATGCCAGATCGAGGCGGATATCGCTTCCGATGTCAATACGGTGCTGCAGAAGCTGGCTGACGTCTTCCTTTTCGATGCTTCTCCCGAGTTGAGCCTGGAGAAGCGCATTGCCGATATGCACAAGATGCTCAAGGCGCAGCGCAACAGTGCCCTTGCGCCCGTGGTGATCATCGACGATGCCCACCTGGTGGGCTTGCCTGTCCTGCACTTCCTGGCATCGCTGCTGGACTATGACGACAAGGAGGACCGGCTCATGTGCCTCATCCTGGTGGGGCGCGACGAGTTGAAGGAGCGGCTGAGCGCTCCTTCCCTGGAACTGTTGCGGGCCAAGATCGGCCACGCCTTTGAACTTACGCCCTTCAGCGAGGAGGATACCCGCGCCTATATCGAACACCGCATTACCGTGGCGGGTGGAGGAGGCGAGGCCGTATTGACCGCGGCGGAATACAAGGCCATCCATGAGGAGTCCGGCGGCCTGCCGGGCAAGATCAATGTCTGCGCCATGCGTGCCCTCAATGCAGGCGGTGAACAGGCGCCTGTCTCTCCATCCTCGGTCCCCTCGCCATCTCTGGGGAGGATGCTGGGCGGTGTCAAACTGCCCTGGCGCAAGTTGGGCATTGCCGCCGCCGTGCTGGTATTCGCCGTGGTGCTCATCATGCAGGACGAAATCAACCAGGCCGTCGATCCCGGGTCTGCGCCGCCAGAGCGGGAAATGGCGCAGGCACCGGCTGTAAAAGCGCCGGCGCCTCAGGTAACACGCTTTCCCTGGGAAGACCCGCCGCCGGAGACTGCCGTGGAAGCGCCTCCGCCCGCCATGGCGCGGGAAGAAGAGGCCATGGAGGCGCTCACACCGGCCGAGAACGCCACGGAACCAGAAACATTACCGGCCGAGGCCGGGCCCGAAGAGGTTGTAGAGACCGCGCCTCCATCGACAGCGGCGGCGGTGGAAGCGCGTCCCGCTCTCCCGGCTCTGACCGGAGAACAGTCCAGGAGGCAGGCAGCGGAGCCCGGTGATGAAGGTGTCGCGGTTCAGAATGCCGAGGAGGCTGTGCCGCCCGCGCCACAACCCGAGGCGCAGGCCGTCAGTGGGCCCGCGGCGATCACGCCGCCGGCCGAAAGGCGCGAGGACTGGATTCTGTCCCGGGATCCAGGGCATTTCACCGTCCAGCTCATGGCCATGGATGAACCCAAGGTCAAGCGCCTGGTTGAGCAGTGGGGTATCGGGGACGAGGTAGCCTACTACACGACGGCCCGGGGCCTGCTGGCCGTTTTGTATGGGGACTTCCCCAGCCGCCAGGCGGGTCAAACCGCTGCCGACACTTTGCTGAAGAAGCCGGGCGTGCGCGGCATCAAGCCCTGGGTGCGCACCTTTGCCTCCGTGCAAGGAAAGGTGAGCGTTCCGGCCCCCCTGCCCTCCAGCGGGGAGACGGCGCGCCTCGTGGCGGACGAGGACAGCCTGTTGAGGCGCGATGCGCGCCACTATACCCTGCAACTCATGGCCATGGACCTCGATGCCGTCACCCGGCGCGTGAAGCAGTGGGGGATCGAGTCCCGGGTCAGCTATTTCCGCACCCTCAAACGCGACCAGGAACTCATTGCCGTCACCTATGGCGACTATGCCACCCGCCAGGAAGCCCTGCGGGACAGCCAGGCCCTGACGGGGCGCATCCGCGGCATCAAGCCCTGGATCCGCCAGTTTGGTTCCATCCACGACGCTATCGCGGATTACCGGGCGGTAAGCCGCTGATCATGCCCTCCGGGCGCATCCGCGGGATATTTCTCGTATTATTCAGTAGGTTAATCTCTGTGACCGGGAAAATTTCCGGTGAGCTTTATTGAATGAAGAGACACCGGCAAGTATAATCCCCTCCCTTGCGCTCGCGTTTCGCAGGGAAGGGCTTTCCGGGCGTGGTCCGGGTTGAGGGCGTGCCGCCGGGCCGCGGCGAGGACGGATCAAATTTCCGCAATTTTGAGTTGCAGTCACACGGGCCATGTGCCTCTGAATTGCAGAAATTTGCTCGCGTTCTCCTGCGCGTCCAGCAGAACAATCATCCGTGCTTGGCAGACTTTTCGAAAGCTGGCTGGACAGGCCGGCGGGGTATGTCAGGCATTGAATTCAGGGTTTGTATTATGGGTAATCATGAAACTTATTTGAAGCGTCCCGGCCGCCAGGGCCTCTACGATCCCGCCAACGAGCACGATGCCTGCGGCGTCGGTTTCGTCGCCAATATCAAGGGCCGCAAGAGCCACACCATCATCCGCCAGGGCCTGCAGATCCTGGAGAACCTGACCCATCGCGGCGCCGTGGGCGCCGATCCCCTGGCCGGAGACGGGGCCGGGATACTCATGCAGATTCCCCATGGCTTTTTCGACGAGGCCTGCGCCGCGGAGGGCATCACCCTGGGCGCGCCCGGTGAATATGCCGTCGGCATGGTCTTCCTGCCGCGCCGCGAGGACAGCCGCCGGGCCTGTGAACAACACATCGAGGACACCATCCGCGGCGAGGGACAGACCGTGCTGGGCTGGCGCGACGTGCCCACGGACAACAGCGGCCTGGGCGAGAGCGTCAAGGCGGTGGAACCCCTGGTGCGCCAGGTGTTCATCGGCCGCGGTGCGGCGTGCGCGGACCAGGACGCCTTCGAGCGCAAGCTGTTCGTGATCCGCAAGGTGGTGGAGCACGCGGTGCGCAATTCCCAGATGGCGGACAAGGAGCACTTCTACATTCCCTCCCTGTCCAGCCGCACCCTCTGTTATAAAGGCATGCTGCTGGCCGACCAGGTGGACAGCTATTTCCTGGATCTGCGCGACGAGCGCCTGGATTCGGCCTTTGCCCTGGTCCACCAGCGCTTCTCCACCAATACCTTTCCCTCCTGGGATCTGGCCCAGCCGTTCCGCATGATTGCCCACAACGGCGAGATCAACACCCTGCGCGGCAACATCAACTGGATGGCGGCGCGCCGCCATTCCATGGAATCGAAGCTGCTGGGCGACGATCTGAAGAAGCTGTGGCCCCTCATCGCCGAGGGCCAGTCGGATTCCGCCTGTTTCGACAACGCCCTGGAGCTGCTCGTCGCCGGCGGTTATTCCATGGCCCATGCCATGATGCTGCTCATCCCCGAGGCATGGGCGGGCAATCCCCTCATGGACGAAGAGCGGCGCGCCTTCTATGAATATCATGCCGCCCTCATGGAGCCCTGGGACGGGCCCGCCGCCGTGGCCTTCTGCGACGGGCGCCAGATCGGCGCCACCCTGGACCGCAACGGCCTGCGCCCGGCGCGTTATCTCATCACCGATGACGACCTGGTGGTCATGGCCTCGGAGATGGGCGTGCTCCACGTGCCCGAACACAAGATCGTCAAGAAGTGGCGCCTGCAGCCGGGCAAGATGTTCCTCATTGACATGGAGGAGGGGCGCATCATCGACGACGCCGAACTCAAGGCTCGGCTGGCCGGCTCTCATCCCTACCAGCAGTGGCTGGACCAGACCCAGGTGCAGCTCCACAACCTGCCGGCCAGGGCACATGCCAACGATTTCGACGAGGCGACCCTGCTGGACCGGCAGCAGGCCTTCGGCTATACCCAGGAGGATATCAAGTTTCTCATGACCCCCATGGCCCTCACCGGGCAGGAGGCCACGGGATCCATGGGTGCGGACAACCCCCTGGCGGTGCTGTCCGACCGGCCCAAGCCGCTCTTCAACTATTTCAAGCAGAACTTCGCCCAGGTGACCAACCCGCCCATCGATCCCATCCGCGAGGAGCTGGTCATGTCCCTGGTGTCCCTGGTGGGGCCGCGCCCCAACCTGCTCGACCTGGACCAGGGTGGCAGCCACATGCGCCTGGAGGTGCATCAGCCCATCCTCACCAATGCCGACCTGGAGCAGATCCGCCACATCCACGGGACCACGGAGGGTGCCTTCCGCACCCAGACTCTGTCCATGTGCTATCCCGCCGACCAGGGCGCGGCCGGCATGAACGACGCCCTCAGCCGTTTGTGCGAGGCGGCGGGCAAGGCCGTGAACGAGGGCTACAATATTCTCATCCTCTCCGACCGCGACATGGACCGTAACCATCTCGCCATCCCCGCCCTGCTGGCCACCGCGGCCGTGCACCATCATCTGGTGTGGGCCGGCCTGCGCACCGAGACGGGCCTGGTGGTGGAGACCGGCGCCGCGCGCGAGGTGCATCATTTCGCCGTGCTGGCGGGCTATGGCGCCGAGGCGGTCAATCCCTATCTCGCCTTCGAGACCCTCAACTCCCTCGCCGGGCAACTGCGGGAGGCGGGCGAGGTGGACATGGACGAAATCCATGGGCGCTACATCAAGGCCATCGGCAAGGGGCTGCTGAAGGTCATGTCCAAGATGGGCATTTCCACTTATCAATCCTATTGCGGCGCGCAGATCTTCGACGCCGTGGGCCTGTCCAGGGAATTCGTCGACCAGTATTTCACCGGCACCGCCACCACCGTGGAGGGCATCGGCCTGCGGGAGGTGGCGGAAGAGGCCGTGCGCTGGCACCGCAGCGCCTACAGCAACGAGCTCATCTACCGCAATGCCCTGGATGTGGGGGGCGACTATGCCTTCCGTGTGCGCGGCGAGCATCATGTGTGGACGCCGGATACCATCGCCAAGCTGCAACATGCCACCCGCGCCAACGATGCCACGACGTATGAAGAATTCGCGCGCCTGGTCAACGAGCAGGACGAGCACCTGCTGACCCTGCGTGGATTGTTCGAACTCAAGTTTGCCCCCGAGCCCGTACCTCTCGAAGAAGTAGAACCGGCGTCCGAGATCGTCAAGCGTTTCGCCACCGGGGCCATGTCTTTCGGCTCCATCTCCTTCGAGGCCCATACCACCCTGGCCATCGCCATGAACCGCATCGGGGGCAAGTCCAACACCGGCGAGGGCGGCGAGGAGCCGGAGCGCTTCCAGCCCATGCCCAACGGGGACTCCATGCGCTCGGCCATCAAGCAGGTGGCCTCGGGCCGCTTTGGCGTGACCACCGAATACCTGGTCAATGCCGACGACATCCAGATCAAGATGGCCCAGGGCGCCAAGCCCGGCGAGGGCGGGCAGCTCCCCGGCCACAAGGTGGACGCCACCATCGCCCGGGTGCGCCATTCCACGCCCGGCGTGGGCCTGATCTCGCCACCGCCCCATCACGACATCTATTCCATCGAGGATCTGGCCCAGCTCATCCACGACCTCAAGAACGTCAATCCCCAGGCGCGCATCAGCGTCAAGCTGGTCTCCGAGGTGGGCGTGGGCACGGTGGCGGCCGGGGTGTCCAAGGCCCATGCCGATCATGTCACCATCTCCGGCTACGATGGCGGCACCGGGGCCAGTCCCCTCACCTCCATCAAGCATGCCGGCTCGCCCTGGGAGATCGGCCTCGCCGAGACCCATCAGACCCTGGTGATGAACCGCTTGCGCGGGCGCATCTGTGTCCAGGTGGACGGTGGCCTGCGCACCGGGCGCGACGTGGTCATCGGGGCCCTGCTGGGCGCCGACGAATTCGGCTTCGCCACCGCCCCCCTCATCGTCGAGGGCTGCATCATGATGCGCAAGTGCCATCTCAACACCTGTCCGGTGGGGGTCGCCACCCAGGACCCGGAACTGCGCAAGCGCTTCGTGGGCAAGCCGGAACACGTGGTGAACTATTTCTTCATGGTCGCGGAGGAAGTGCGCGGCCTCATGGCCAGGCTGGGCTTCCGCAAGCTGGACGATATGGTGGGGCGCATGGATCTCCTCGACACCCGCCGCGCCGTGGATCACTGGAAGGCCAGCGGCCTGGATTTCTCACGCATCCTCACTCCGCCCGAGGCGGGTCCCGGCGTGGCCACCTACAACTGTGAAGACCAGGATCATGGCCTGGAACATGCGCTGGATCACGACATGATCCGTCAGGCCCGCCCCGCCCTGGAGGAGGGCAAGCCGGTGCGTATCGAGACGCCCATCAAGAACACCAACCGCACCTTCGGCGCCATGCTGTCGGGCGAGGTGGCCAGGCGCTATGGCCACCAGGGCCTGCCCGAGGACACCATCCTCATTACCGCGCGCGGCATCGCCGGCCAGAGTTTCGGCGCCTTCCTCGCCAGGGGCGTGGCCGTCGAACTCATCGGCGAGGCCAACGACTACGTGGGCAAGGGCCTGTCGGGCGGACGCCTGGTGATCTATCCCCCGGAGGAGACCCCCATCGTTGCCGAGGAGAACATCATCGTCGGCAACACGGTGCTCTACGGCGCCATCAGCGGCGAGTGCTTCTTCCGAGGCGTGGCGGGCGAGCGCTTTGCCGTGCGCAACTCGGGCGCCACGGCGGTGGTGGAAGGCGTCGGCGATCATGGCTGCGAGTACATGACCGGCGGCGTGGTGGTGGTGCTGGGTTCCACGGGGCGCAATTTCGCGGCCGGCATGAGTGGCGGCATCGCCTATGTGCTGGACGAGGAGGGTACCTTCTCCGAGCGCTGCAACCTGATGATGGTGGAGCTGGAACCCGTCCGCGAGGAGGACGAAACCCTGGAACGCCTCGAACACCAGGGTGGCGACCTGGAGACCCACGGCCTGGTGGACATCAGCCACGACATGACCCGCTACGACGCGCGGCGCCTCAAGGGACTGATCGAGAAGCATGCCCGTTACACCAACAGCAGCCGCGCCCGCGCCATCCTGGACGACTGGGAGACCTGGCTGCCCAGATTCGTCAAGGTCATGCCCGTGGATTACCGCCGCGCCCTGGAGGAGATGAAACTGAACCAGCATCTGTCAGAGATGGAACAAGGAATACAGAACGATGGGTAAACCAACAGGCTTCCTGGAATATCCCCGCAAGACCCCGGGCTACGCCCCCGTCGAGGAACGCATCAAGCATTTTCATGAGTTCGTCATCCCTCTGACGGAAGAGGAGGTGACCATCCAGGGCGCCCGTTGCATGGACTGCGGCATTCCCTTCTGCCATCAGGGTTGCCCGGTCAACAACATCATTCCCGACTGGAACGACCTGGCCTACAAGGGTGACTGGCGCGCGGCGCTGGAGGTCCTGCATTCCACCAACAATTTTCCCGAATTCACGGGACGCATCTGTCCCGCGCCCTGCGAGGCCGCCTGCACCTTGAATATCGAAGATGTGCCCGTGAGCATCAAGGCCATCGAGTGCGCCCTGGTGGACAAGGGCTGGGAGGAGGCCTGGATCGAGCCCCTCGTGGCGCAACACAAGACGGGCAAGGCGGTGGCCATCGTCGGCTCCGGCCCGGCGGGACTGGCCTGCGCCCAGCAACTGGCGCGCGCCGGCCACGAGGTGACGGTCTATGAGAAGAACGACCGCGTGGGTGGCCTGCTGCGCTATGGCATTCCCGATTTCAAGATGGAGAAACACATCATCGACCGCCGCTGCGAGCAGATGACCGCCGAAGGGGTGACATTCCATTGCAATACCCATATCGGCGTGGATCTGCCCGCGCGCGAGCTGCTGGACGACTACGATGCCGTGGTCCTGTGCGGCGGCAGCGAGCAGCCCCGTGACCTGCCCGTGCCGGGCCGCGACCTGGACGGCGTGCACTTCGCCATGGAATTCCTGCCCCAGCAGAACCGCCGCGTGGCCGGCGACACCATTCCCCCCGAAGAGGAGATCACCGCCAAGGGCAAACACGTGGTGGTGATCGGCGGCGGCGACACGGGCTCCGATTGTATCGGCACGTCGGTGCGCCAGGGCGCCCTGTCCGTCACCCAGTTGGAGATCCTGCCCCGCCCTCCGGAGAAGGAGGACAAGCTGCTCACCTGGCCCGACTGGCCCAACAAGCTGCGCACCTCCACGTCCCAGGAGGAAGGCGCGGTGCGCGAATGGAGTGTCGCCACCAAGCGTTTCTACGGCGAGGACGGCCGCGTCACCGGCCTCCAGGTGGCGCGCGTCGAGTGGAAGAAGGACGCCCAGGGCAACTGGAAGATGGAGGAGATCGCTGGCAGCGAGTTCGACCTCAAGGCCGACCTTGTGCTGCTGGCCATGGGTTTCGTCAATCCCGTGCACGAAGGCATGCTGCGGGAGTTGGGCGTGATCCTGGACGGACGCGGCAACGTGCGGGCCAATACCGATGATTACCAGACTTCCCTGGAGAAGGTCTTCAGCGCCGGCGACATGCGCCGCGGCCAGTCCCTGGTGGTGTGGGCCATACGCGAGGGGCGCCAGGCCGCGCGCGCCGTCGACCTGTTTCTGACCGGCCGGAGTGATTTACCACGATGACACAATTAGCCAATGACCGTTTGCTGCGCGCCCTGCTGAGAGAGCCCGTGGACGTGACCCCCGTGTGGATGATGCGCCAGGCGGGCCGCTACCTGCCCGAGTACCGCGCCACCCGCGCCAAGGCCGGAGACTTCATGACCCTGTGCCGCACGCCGGAGCTGGCCTGCGAGGTGACCCTGCAACCCCTGGAGCGCTATGCGCTGGATGCCGCCATCCTGTTCTCCGACATTCTCACCATACCCGACGCCATGGGCCTGGGCCTGTATTTCAGCGCGGGCGAGGGCCCCCGCTTCGAGCGCAAGGTGAGCAGCCGCGAGGACGTGGCGCGCCTGGGCGTGCCCGATCCGGAAGGGGAGCTGCGCTACGTCATGGACGCGGTGCGCACCATCCGCCGCGAGCTGAACGGCCGCGTGCCCCTCATCGGTTTCTCCGGCAGTCCCTGGACCCTGGCCACCTATATGGTGGAAGGCGGTTCGAGCAAGGACTTCGGCGCCGTCAAGGGCATGATGTTCGATCAGCCCCAACTCATGCACAGCCTCCTGGACGTGCTGGCGCGCACGGTGACGGCCTATCTCAACGCCCAGATCGCCGCAGGCGCCCAGGCCGTGATGATTTTCGATACCTGGGGCGGCGCCCTGACGCCGCGCGATTACCGGGAGTTCTCCCTGCGCTACATGGCGCGGATCGTGGACGGTCTGGCGCGTGAGAGCGAGGGCCGCCGCGTGCCAGTGATCCTGTTCACCAAGGGTGGCAGTGGCTGGCTGGAAGACATGGCGGAAACCGGTTGCGACGCCCTGGGCATCGACTGGACCCTCGATCTGGCGGAGGCGCGCCGGCGCGTCGGCGACCGGGTCGCCCTGCAGGGCAACATGGACCCCTGCGCCCTCTACGCCTCGCCCGAGCGCATCCGCGCGGAGGTGGAGACCGTGCTCGCCAGTTTCGGCCACGGCGAGGGCCACGTTTTCAACCTGGGACACGGCATCCATCAGCACATCGATCCCGAACACGTGCGGGTCTTCATCGATGCGGTACACGAACTGAGCGCCCCCTACCACACATAACCCCCTCTCCCCTCACAGGGGAGAGGGCCGGGTTGAGGGGTGAATAATTTTGCAACCATGAACACAAGTGTTTTGTCCGAATAAATCAAAACCTTCGTGTTCTCCGTGGTCAATCGCCACCAATTTCACGCCTCTTGGACAAAGAGCGGAGACAACCCCATGAACGATTCTGAAAATATCCGGGATATCCCCCCCCATTTCGAAAAACTGCGCGCCATGGAGGCCTTCACCGATGAGATGTTCAATCGCATCGTGGCCTTCCAGGAGCATCAGCATGCCGCCTGGAACGACAAACTGAGTTTTGAAGAACGTATCCGCGAGCTGCCCCTGCACGCCCTGGTGTTCAGTAATCCGGACCGCGACCCGGCGGTCAATGCCCACACCGTTGCGCCCTTCTATCCCCTGCGCGAGGAAATGGCGCAACTGGCCCACTGCGCCCGGCAGGTGGCGGACGAGCCGGTGGTGTGCGATTTTCACAGCCGCAATGGTTTCCTGGGCAGCCTGCTGGGACGCGAGGGGGTGAAGGTCATCGGCCTGCGGGATCCGGCGGACAAGCCCAACCAGATCGCCGATTTCCACGACCCCGCGGTCTTCCAGCACAGCGAGGCCCATTTCCAGCAGGTGGACTTCCCCTTCGACGTGGCCCTGTCCGTGTGGATGCCCCCGGGCATCAACCGCACCCCGGACATCGTGCGCTACCGCCCCAAGCTCATTGTCTACATCCACACGGACCACGTGGACGAGTCCAGCGGCAGGCCCCAGACGGGCACCCCGGAGGCCTTCCGCGAGCTGCCATCCCACTATCATCTCATCGCCCAGTGGTCCATCACCCGCCCCCAGGACCTGTTCCACGAGACCTGGCCGGAACTGACCCCCAGCCTGGAGGAGACCCGCCACGTGCGCATCTATGCCGATGAGCCCTACCGCGGCATCGACGTCGGCGCCGACCTGGAAAAGGCCGACCCCTATGTATGGGAGAACGAACTGGACATGGCCCTGACCGCCATGGAGGCCAAGAACCACCTGCGGGAGCGGGGCTTCCCGGTCTGAGGTCAAGGGGTCAGAACACTTGAACCAAAAGCATCAGGTGTTCTCCTTGACCTCAGATTTATCCGCTTCTGCTCACAACACATAGCGCAATATGGCCAGATAGTGGGAGACACTGCCCGCCAGCACGAATAGGTGCCAGATGCCATGGGCGTGTTTCACGCGCGCATCGAGGGCGTAGAAGGCGATGCCGCCGGTATACAGCACGCCGCCCAGCACCAGCAGCGCGATGGCGCCGGCGGGCAGGGCCTGCACCAGGGGGTACATGGCCACCAGGATCAGCCAGCCCATCAGCAGGTAGATGACCATCTGGATGGCGCGCGCGCCCTTCCTGTGCAGGATATCCACGATGATGCCAATGATGGCCAGCCCCCAGATAACGCCGAACAGGGACCAGCCCCATGTGCCATTGAGCGTGACCAGGGTGAAGGGCGTATAGGTGCCGGCGATGAGCAGATAGATGGCCACATGGTCGAGTTTTCTGAATATGTCCTTGGCGCGGCCGCGCAGTGAGTGATAGAGGGTGGACAGGGTATACAGCAGGAACAGGGAGGCGCCGTAGACGCTGAAGCTGACGATCTTCCACGGATCGCCCTGCTGGGAGGCGAAGACCACCAGCACGATGAGCCCGGCCAGGGCCAGGGCGGCGCCGACCAGGTGCGTGATGGTGTTGAAGCGTTCGCCGTGATACATCGCTAACGCTAGTTTCGCGCATGGGACGCCGGGCTCAACCGGGCCAGCAGGCGGTCCAGCTGGTTGGCAAAGGCCTGGCGGTCGGCGTGAGTGAAGGCCGGAGGGCCACCCGTGTCCACGCCGCTGCCGCGCAGGGTATCCATGAAGTCGCGCATGTTGAGACGCTGGCGGATGTTGTCCGTGGTATAGAGTTCGCCCCTGGGATTGAGCGCCAGACAGTCTTTTGCGATGACGTCCGCGGCCAGGGGGATATCCGCCGTGATCACCAGGTCGCCTGCCCGCGCATGCTGCACGATATGATTGTCGGCCACGTCGAAACCGGCGCCTACCCGGATGGTGCGAATGTGGGGTGAGCAGGGCGCCTGCAGGGGCTGATTGGCGACCAGGACGAGGGGAATGCCCACGCGGACCGCGGCGCGGAACAGGATCTCCTTGACGGCCTTGGGGCAGGCGTCCGCATCTACCCAGATGGTGATGGTGTTCATGGTTTCACCGGCAAGTACTCCTTTCTATGGTAACCCAGTCATTTCAAAAAATTGGGTACTGGGATTGTGAAAGGTACAAGGTACAAGGGAAGTAGCCTTTTGTACCTTGTACCTTGTATCTTGTATCTTGAACCTTGTACCTTCCTGTGGCCTGATGCTGGATAAAACCTGGCGTGACGCCGAAGCTTGAGGCCGTCACACGCAGCAGGGCGAATGATACAAAGTGTTATCCCCGGCTGACACTCGCAATTTTATGCAACTGTCGGGGTAATAAATCGTACACCACGCCGGGTTTCTGTTACACTGGCGCCATTCCGCGCGCCTGACCGGTGGCGCCTTTTGCGATCTTCGACAGAATAACAACCGAAAGGTCGCCGGAAGGACACAAGCTGTTTGCATTACCCTGCCTCCCGGTTTCCGGGACAGGCCTCACGCATACGCAAGATTCCCCTTAACCCGCCCGGACCGGTTCCCGCCAGCTCATGCTGCCCGGGAGGGCAAGACTGGAGTAGTGATTACATGTCATTCGATACCCTCGGCCTGTCGGCCGAACTCCTGCGCGCCGTGGGCGAGCAGGGCTATACGGAACCCACCCCCATTCAACGCCAGGCGATCCCCGTCATACTGCGGGGCAGGGACGTGCTGGCCGGCGCCCAGACCGGCACCGGCAAGACGGCCGGCTTCACGCTGCCCGTGCTGCAACGCCTGCATACCAGGCCCAACGGCGGGCGGCGGGCCATACGCGCCCTGGTGCTGACCCCGACCCGTGAACTGGCCGCCCAGGTGGGCGACAGCATTCAGACCTACGGCCGTCACCTGCCCCTGCGCTCCGCCGTGATCTTCGGCGGGGTGAAGATCAACCCCCAGATCGAGAGACTGCGCCGCGGGGTCGATATCCTGGTGGCCACCCCGGGGCGCCTGCTGGATCACGTCAGTCAGAAAACCCTGGATCTGTCGCAGGTGGAGATCCTGGTGCTGGACGAGGCCGACCGCATGCTGGACATGGGCTTCATCCATGATATCCGCAAGGTGCTGGCCCTGTTGCCCGCCAGCGGTGAGCGCCAGACCCTGTTGTTCTCCGCCACCTTTTCAATGGAGATCAGGCAACTCGCCGACCGCCTCCTCGACGGTCCCGAACTCATCGAGGTGGCGCGCCGTAACACCACGGCGGAGCGTATCGCCCAGGTGGTGCATCCCGTGGACAAGCGCCGCAAGCGGGAACTGTTGAGTCACATGATTGGGTCCAACGACTGGCGCCAGGTGCTGGTCTTCACCCGCACCAAGCACGGCGCCAACCGCCTGGCCCAGCAACTGGAGAAGGACGGCCTGCGCGCCGCGGCCATCCACGGCAACAAGAGCCAGGGCGCGCGCACCCGCGCCCTGGCCGAGTTCAAGAGCGGCAAGGTACGGGTGCTCGTGGCCACCGATATCGCCGCCCGCGGCCTGGACATCGATCAGTTGCCCCACGTGGTGAACTATGAACTGCCCAACGTACCCGAGGACTACGTGCACCGCATCGGCCGCACCGGGCGCGCCGGCAACGAGGGGGAGGCCGTTTCCCTGGTGTGCGTGGACGAGCACAAGCTGCTGCGGGATATCGAAAGACTGCTGAAGCGGGCGATCCCCAGGGTGGTGCTGCCGGGTTACGAACCGGATCCCGCCATCCGCGCCGAACCCATCCAGGAGGGCCGCAAGGGTGGAGGGCAGCGCCGTGGCCGGCAGGGCGACGGGCAGGCCAGGCCACGCCAGCAGCAACGCCGCTCCCGTCCTCGCGCGCAAAGTCGCGCGGCTTAAGCCAGGAGGTCAGCGCATGGAGGCCTGGGCAGGGGGTGTCTCTTCTCCCTGAGGCCATGGCTGCACGCGCCGCTCCACGCTTACCGGGCGGTTGGTCCTGCGGCGGTCTTCCTGAATGCGCAGTTCGTTTTTCCTGGCAAAGCCGAGGATGAAGGCATACAGTTCGGGGTGGGTCTGGTTCAGCTTGCGGGCCACCACCAGGCATTTCTGTCCCTCGATGATGCAGGGCTGCACCAGGGAGGAATAGCGCAGGCGGTTGTCGGGGCCGAAGCTGGCCAGCGAGGCGGAGATACGCTCCACCCAGTCCGAGGGCCTGAACCTGCTGCCGTTGGCGCGCTTGCCGTCGATGATCAGGCGGTCGGGGAATGGCGTGTCTTTCATCTTGAATTTGTTTATTGTGTTATTGCGTGGTGTCAGAGGGCTTGCCCCAGGTCTATGCATATATCGTTCGGCGGGGAAAAAAATTGAGAAAGTTCCGATGCATGGCCAGGTTGTGGCTTCCCGGAAAAACAGAGTCGAGCGCCGCGCCGCGGATACCATAATGGAGGGCAGGTCCTTCTTCGACAGAGAAACGCTGCGTCAGGTCGCCAACAAGCGCATCGGCATCGTGCTCCTGCTGGGGTTCTCCTCCGGCCTGCCCCTGGCCCTCACCTCCGGCACCCTGCAGGCCTGGATGACGGTGGAGGGCATCGACCTCACCACCATCGGCATCTTCACCCTGGCCAGCCTGCCCTATACCTGGAAGTTCCTGTGGGCGCCCTTCATGGACCGCTACGTGCCGCCCCTGTTCGGGCGCCGCCGCGGCTGGATGCTGTTGACCCAGGTGGGACTGGTGGCCGCCATCGCCGCCATGGCCATGACCTCGCCCAGCGAGGCCACCTGGCGCATGGCCTTCCTGGCCCTGCTGGTGGTGTTCCTGTCGGCCTCCCAGGACGTGGCCGTGGACGCCTTCCGCACCGATGCCCTCCATGCCCGTGAGCGGGGCATGGGCGCCGCCGTGTTCGTGGGCGGCTACCGCGCCGCCATGCTGGTCTCCGGCGCCCTGGCCTTGGTGCTGGCGCAGCACCTGGGCTGGCAGTTCACCTATTTCCTCATGGCCGGCCTGATGGGCATCGGCGTGATCGCCACCCTGGTGGCCGACAATCCGGATCTCGACGCGCCGCCCCCGGCCAGCACCTGGGCCGCCATCCGCGACCCCTTCCGGGAGTTCTTCTCGCGCCGCGGCGCCCTGGCCCTGTTGCTGCTGATCGTGCTGTACAAATTCGGCGACGCCTTCGCCGGTACTCTGACCACGGCCTTCCTGCTGCGCGACGTGGGGTTCGAGCTGCAGGAGATCGGCCTCATCACCAAGGGGGCGGGGCTGGTGGCCAGCCTGCTGGGCGTATTGTTCGGCGGGCTGCTGCTGGCGAGGATGGGACTGTACCACTCGCTGATGGTCTTCGGCATACTCCAGGCCCTCACCAACCTGGGGTTCTGGCTGCTGGCGGTGAGCGGCAAGAGCTTCGCCCTCATGGCCCTGGTCATCGGCATGGAGAACATCGCCGGCGGCATGGGCACGGCGGCCTTCGTGGCCCTGCTCATGGCCCTGTGCAACCACCGCTACAGCGCCACCCAGTTCGCCCTGCTGTCCGCCCTGGCCGCGGTGGGGCGGGTCTACCTGGGGCCGCTGGCCGGGTATCTCATCGACCACCAGTGGGTGGACTGGGCGGGGTTTTTCCTGTTGACCACGGCCGCCGCCCTGCCGGGGTTGTGGCTGCTGTGGAGGATGAAGCCCGTGGTGGCAGGGGCCGACGTGGATGGGATCGAGGGCCGCTAGGGCGGCGTTCTCTGTCTCTCAGCGGACCACCCGGATCTCGACATCCAGGCCGAGGCTGGCCCATGCCCTGTCCGCGGTCAGCACCGGCAGCGCCTTGTCCAGGGCCAGCGCCAGGCAGGCGCGGTCCGCCATGGACAATCCCCGATTCCGGGTATGGGACCAGAGGCGCGCGGCGGTTTGCGCCTGTTGTGGCGTAAAGGGCTCGAAGGTCACGCCAACCTCCATGAACTCCTGCTGCATCCCGTCGATATCCACTTTGCGTTGCAGTGATTTCTGCAGTACCTCCGACCAGTTCACGGCCGAAATACGGGCGCCCTCCAAGGCAGGGGATACCGTCTCGCCGCCCGGCTCCTCGTGCAGAAAGGCCAGCAGGGCGGAGGCATCGAGTACGACGCTCATGGTTTTCCGGACTCATCAGCCGCCGCGTCCCGCCGCTCGGCGAGCAGCTCATCCACCAGGCTGATGGTACTGGGGATGTGCCGAAACCGCTCGCGCAGACGCTTCTCCACGGTTTCCCGGCGTTCGAGCACCAGGCTTTCACCGACCTTCCGCGCCACCAGCCGGTCTCCAGGCTTCAATTTCAAGGCCTTGCGCAGCGCCGCGGGGATGACCACCCGCCCTTGGGCGCCGATTTGTACTTCATTGTCTGGTTGTGCCATTGATCTTCTTTTGTGCCACTTATATGAGAATCGTGACACAAATTTTATTCCCAGTCCATTCCTGATGACTGGGTGCATCGATCAGGAGCCGGCCTGTCGATCAAGGCATCTCTTGTGCAATGGCCTGGATGCGCCGGCGGCGCAGTTCCTCGGCCAGGGCCTGGCCCTGCAGGCCCTGCTCGGCCAGGGCGCGCGGGATGACGGAGAGGGCCGCCTGGAAGGCGCGGCGGAAGATGTCCGCCTGGGGATAGGGCCGGGTTTCCAGGCCCAGGCGGCCGCGGGCGTCCGCCTCGCAGGCAATGAGGAAGTCCTCCAGGCGCCGGGGGCGGCGGAAGGCGTCCAGCGACTCCAGGGTCTGGAGCAGGGTGGCGGGGCGCAGTTCGGCGGCGCGGTGGCAGTGGGTGTGATAGCGCGCCACGGCCACGGCCAGGTCGCGGTAGCGGTTGGGTATGCGCAGGCGCTGGCACAGGGCCTCGATGAGGGCCGCGCTGCGCTGTTCGTGGCCGCGGTGGCCCGGCCACTGGGCGCGGGGCGTGGTGCCCTTGCCCACATCGTGCGCCAGGGCGGCGAAGCGGATGCAGGTGTCTTCCGTCAGTAAGGTTGCCTGCTCCAGTACCATCATGGTGTGCAGGCCGGTGTCGATCTCGGGGTGATACCGCGGGCGTTGCGGTACGCCATACAGGCGGTCGAGTTCCGGAAACAGCGCTTCCAATGCGTGGCAGTCGCGCAGCACCTTGAAGAACTCCGGGGGATCCGCCTCCCCCAGGGCGCGTTCCAGCTCCATCCAGACCCGCTCCGGCGTCAGGGCATCCACCTCCCCCCGCTGCACCATGCCGCCCATGAGGTCACGGGTCTCCGGCGCGAGGGTGAAGCCCAGGGGTTTGAGGCGCGCCGCGAAACGCGCCACGCGCAGGATGCGCACCGGGTCTTCGCCGAAGGCCGGGGAGACATGGCGCAGGATGCGCCGTTCCAGATCGCGGCGGCCGCCGTAGGGGTCGATGATCTCGCCGTCTTCTGCCTCGGCCATGGCGTTGATGGTGAGGTCGCGGCGGCGCAGGTCTTCTTCCAGGGTGACCCGAGGGTCGGCATGGACCTGGAAGCCATGGTAGCCGGGCCCCACCTTGCGTTCCGTGCGCGCCAGGGCATATTCTTCATGGGTCTCGGGATGGAGGAAGACGGGGAAGTCCCGCCCCACCTGGCGGAAGCCCTGTGCCAGCATCTCCCCGGGTGTGGCGCCGACCACCACCCAGTCGCGTTCATCCACTGGCAGGTTCAGCAGCCTGTCACGTACCGCCCCCCCGACTAGATAGACTTTCAATGGACTGCGGGCTAGTATTCGTGCCGCGCGAGTTGCCGGTACTGGTCCAGGCGGCCGGTATGGGTCCGATTGAGCAGATAGACCGGTACGATCTCTTCGATGCGGTGCAGCTCGATGTCGAAGAGGTCCGGCAGCGGTGTGCGGCACACGCTGTCCACCTGAAGGCTGAGATAGTTGTCGTAGGTGAACAGCTTGCCCGGCAGTTTTTCCATGATTTTCGCCTGCAGGCGCGACAGGCCGTCACCCAGCTCGATGATCTGGCGGTTGGTCTTGATCACCTGGTTGGTGAACTCCAGCAATTGCAGCAGGGTGTAGGTGCGTGGCCCGCACAGGTCGTAGCGCTGCCCGATGGTGTCACGCTCCTCCAGGGCCGTGACCATGATATCCACCACGTCGCCCACGTAGA